>NZ_JAJKFV010000029.1:2049371-2349371 GCF_020966775.1 Rhodopirellula halodulae
TCGCCGACGAGTAGTTGCGGTGAAGTTCCAGTGAAGCTTTGAAGGTTCAAACGCAAAAAACTTTACGGTGTGATCAGCACCTCCTACCGTGGGGGTGACGGAGAGTGTCATGAACCAGCGATCCAATCCACCGGCCCACGAGTCGACTCGCACACAGGCGACGTCCATACAGTCGACTCCCACACTACCAACTTCCACACAGGCGAACAGCCAGCCTCGGCAAACACCCATGATCGTTCTGAAATGGGACGAACAGATCAATGGTCAGTTGCCCAGGGGCAGTTTGGAGCAATTAAAAGAACGCTTGCGGCGAGGGATCGATCACGCCGAGGGAAAAGTCATCCTGGATCTACGTTCAGTCAGTGGGGTGCCATCCAAGCTGCTGTTATTCCTGGATCATGTGGTTGCCTACGCAAAAGGGCGGCGTGTCGACATTGCCTTTCGTGCGACCGATCCCGATATGCGGCGAATGCTGCGACGGTGGAGCGGGCCCAGTGCGATTCAAGAACCCGCGGAAGTGCTTTCGATCTATGACCTGCACTCGTCGACAATCGACGCAGCAACCAACGTCATCCGCAGTTCGCTAGAAAAGCGTTCCGAAACGAAGGTGGCGGATCCTCGACCGAAAACCGCCGCTTCGGTTTCCAATCCTGATCCTGCTAAGAAACGTCGCCGACGAACTCGGAAAGACTATGCCGTTTTCGCCGGAGTGATTTTGGCGGGAACCACTGTGGTCGCGACGGTGGAATACTGGATCATCTTCCACGATTCAGCACCCACCCTGGCGTCTCCCATCAAGTCGTTTGAAGGAGACAAGAATGAGATGCTGAAAGAAAGGGACAACAAGATTCGGCAACTCGAACGCGCGTTGGCCAAGGCTCAGCGCGAGCGAGACGATTGGAAGAAAGCGGCGAATGAATCTCGGTGAAACGTGCTGACAATCGTGTCAGCGTTCGATCCATTCGTTTTCGCTTTCACTGACCGGCACGTTGTCCTTGATGAACTTGGCGATGTCCGACGTGACGGAGGGGACTTCGTAAATCAATGCCGGGCCGCTGAGGCTGGTGTTGGCCATCTTCAATTCGGGGCCATCCACGCGTGCTCGTTTGCGCAGCGCCGAGAGGCGACCCTCGAGACGTCTCGCCTCGTCGCTTTCGGGGCTCTCGCTGCCCGCGACGATCATCGTCGGCAACATGCCAACGTTGCGATCACGCATGGTTGAATCGATGGTCAAACCGTGAAAGTTTTTTAGCGGCGAGATATACACCAACGCTTTGACGTCTTGCCCTTGCTTCATTCGGCCAACGCTCGGGAATCCCCAATCGCGAACGGCCCAGTGGGAAGCCATGATGGCACCTTGCTGAATGCCGACGACGGTGAGCGCGTTCAGATTTAGGCGACCTTCATTGTTCTCTTGTTTCAGAAACTGTTTGGCTTCTTCCATGTCGTACTGAATGATCGACTGGATGTCTCGTTTGCCCATGCGGCTGACATTGAAGTCTTCTTTTTCGCCGGACGGCGTTGTGTATTGCTTGCTGTTGCCGTGGCCGCGGTACTCCAGGAACAAAACTGCGAAGCCGGCACCATTCAGCGAAACGCAGAATTTCTTGTAAGGAGATGCTTGCCCTTTCCACTCGTGAACGACCAAGACAGGAATCGCGTTCTTGCCTTCCTTGGATGGAAAGTAAAACGCATTCAGCTCCACGTTGTCCTTGCTCTTTAGCTTCACAGGACGCGGTTTCAATGCCGGATCGTCTTTCCTTTTGTCACGTTGCGCGAAAGCGTTTGGGGCGAGGAATGCCAGCGAGAAGAATGCTGCGCATCCGATCAAAGTCCAGCGTTGAATGGACGAGCGTTGAGAGTGCATTGCGTGAGTGTTCATGGAATGCGGGGCTTGGGTGGGATGAGAAGAGGAGCCAATGATTTTGATTGACCAACGGCTCCATTTCATTTTAACCCAAGCGATCTGTCGATGCACTCATTCCGAGAACCGGTCCGCGTCTGACGAAGGATTGGTTCGGTTTACGCGGCATGTAACCACTGCAACAAGGCGTTCGGGCAAGTGCGAAAACGCATCGCCGAGGTCAAAGCAGATTCAGAATGTCGTTGGTGAACACGAAGATCATCAACGCCAAAAGTGCGAGCACGCCGACGAAGGTCAAACGCATTTCCATCGCTTCGTCGACCCGTTTGCCGCGAATGAGTTCGGCGGTCAAGAAGACCATGTGGCCGCCATCGAGTGCTGGAATGGGCAAAAAGTTTAGGATCGCGAGGTTCATGCTCAACATGGTCAAGAACATCAGTTGAGCCGACAGACCTTTTTCAGCTTGGTGGCTGGCCATTTGTGCGATGCGGATCGGCCCGCCAACAAACTTGGCTTTGACTTTCCCGCGAACCAACATGCCGAGAAAGCGTCCCACGTCAGCCATGCGACGTTTGCCTTCGCGAACACCAAGCGACAACGCCATCGCCAACGAGTCCGCCTTTTGAATGGACTCGACGGGGGCAAAGTTCAGGCCGCGGTCATACCAGTAACGATCCGATTCACGGACGGTCAGCGTTTGTTCCACCACGGTTCCGTTGGGCGGCCGGACGGCGGTGACCATGATCTCGGTACCCACCGGCAGCAGTTGAACCGTGTCGACGAGGTTGCTGAGCGGTTTGTTGGGGCCAATGTCCCAGCCGGTGGTCAAAGCTTCCATGGCGACATCGGACAGTTCGTTCTCGATGGCTTCGCGGTCTTTGGAGCTTTTGAACTTCACGCGAATTTCGCGGATCTCGTCACCGGCGAAAAGTTGCTTGGTGTTCTTGTTTGGTTGCTCGGTTTCTTCGCCATCGGTCGATTGCCCGACCACTTCGGCGATTTTGACGGAGGGTGCGTAGGCGAAACCCAACGAGTCGACGGCCATCATCTCGCCAAAGGCGGACACGGGTGTGACGGTCTGTTGAACCTGCTGTGGTTGGATCGACAGCTCGACTTCCTCCGCCGAATCGCCTTCGCCGCGGGAGACGGTGATTTTGACAGGCTCGTCGTATTGGACGTCTGAGAGAACCAATTGGTAAGCGTCCAAATCGCGATTGTCATTGATCGCAACGATTTGATCGCCGACTTTCATTCCTGCCTTTTCCGCAGGACCGTCGCTAATTAAGGCTTGGATTGGACCGACGCCGAATTGCAGTCCGAAGTCCTTTTCTTTCTGCGGTGGGACCGAAAGTGACGCGGTGCTTCCGTCGTTTCGTTTGAGCTTTAGGTCCAGTGGCTTTGATGGTGAGGTGTGAATGAAGGTGAGCAATGGAGTGATCGGCATGATCGAATCCGAGTCCAATGACTGACCGTTGAATCCGATGACTTGGGCACCAGCGTCCGCATCCGTCACCACATCCGCCGCAACGCTGTTGGGCATCGCCGGCAATTCTTTGAGCAACGTATCACCGGTGGCGCTTTGGATGCCGATCATCTTGCGATCGGGTTCGATGGGGCTGGCGGCCGGTACGAGGTCGTAGTTGCGCGTGTCATCAGCGTATTGAAGACGCACGGGGACCGCGGTTTCCGATGACTCCAACCCGGCTTCCATGATTTTCATCTGCATTTCGCTGAAGTGCAGTTGATTGTCATCCTCGAGCGAGCTGACCGACACGACGCGACCGCCGGGCTGGATGCCGGCCTGCCATGCTGGACCGCCGGGCGTTACTCCGCCAACGATCGCGGGTGTGTAGCCGACTCCGTTGAAGAACGCGAAGGCGGCAAAGAGGACTCCGGTGATGACGTTCATCACGACACCGGCGCTGATGATGATCATTCGCTGCCAAACCGGTTTGGCAGGGTAGCTTCGTGGATCGAGTTTTTCTGCTTCGTCGGCCGCGCCACCGGATTGGCGGATGCGTTTGGCTTCTTCTTCCGCTTTTCGCGGATCGTCGTCTTGGCCCAGCATCTTCACATAGCCACCAAGAGGCAAAATGCCGATGCCGTATTCGGTTTCGCCGTAGGTGAACTTGCCCAGCGTGCGAGGGAATTTGATCGGGCCAATGCTGATCGGCACGTCGAAGCCCACATAAAACTTCTCGCACTTCACGCCAAAGGTCTTCGCCGCCAGAAAGTGCCCGAGTTCGTGGACAAAAATCACCAAGCCGATGCCCAGGGCCACTTGGATCCAGACCCAGGTCGATTGCAGGAAAGACATGATGCCGCCAGCGTCTTCGGTGGCCGCCAAAAGGGATGGCAGAAGGAACCAATCAACAGGCAACGACATTTCAGTGATGGGGGTATCGGGGAGACGGGCGACGCGGACTGCGGTGTGATGAAAAAGTGATTTCCGCAGGGGGACCTAACGCGGCCACGTTGAATGTATGGGAGTTTGATGTTGGAAGTTCATTGGAGATCCGGTGTTGTGGCACGCACGCCCGTGATGAGGCGATGAATTGACCAACCGGATTTCGCGTTCCCGAACGGGGAGCCTATTTGGACCCAGCCAGCTTTTCAGCGTGCGATCGAGCCCAAACATCCAATTTTAGCAGTTGATCTAGCGTTGGTGAGGATTCGTGATGATGGTCCTGCAACGTCCTGCGGCACAGTTCGGGGATGTCAGTAAAGCGAATTTGACGCTGTAGGAACAGATCGACTGCGGTCTCGTTGGCGGCATTGACCACCGCACCGGCGGTTCCGCCGACGCGAGCCACTTCGAAACCGAGGGCCAACGCGGGAAAACGTTCGGGATCGGCGGGGCAAAGCGTCATGTCCCACGGCGAAGTGCGGTCCAAGGACGGCGACGGGCACGGCAAACGACGCGGGTAGGTCAACGCGTACTGAATGGGCATTCGCATGTCAGGCGGGCTGATTTGGGCGATCAGACTGCCGTCTTCAAATTCAACAAACGAGTGAATCAGGGATTGAGGGTGCACGACGACCTCGATTTTGTCGGCCGGCACGTCGAACAACCATTTCGCCTCGATGACTTCCAATGCCTTGTTCATCATGGAGGCCGAATCAATCGTGATCTTGGCCCCCATTTTCCATGTCGGGTGGGCGAGGGCTTGTTCGACCGTGGCGTCACGCATTTGTGCCGTGGTCCAGTCGCGAAAAGGGCCACCGCTGGCCGTCAGGATCAACCGACGAACGCCGGGCCAATTGGTTGTCGGGGCTGGCTTTGCGGCGAGATCCGTTGGGGCGTCGGAGCCGGCGGGCGTTTGCGATTTGCGGGCGCGGGATTCGGCCAAACATTGAAAAATGGCGGAGTGTTCGCTGTCGACCGGAAGCAACTCCGCTCCGTTGTTCTGGACCGCTTGCGTGACGACCGGTCCGGCCACCACCAATGTTTCTTTGTTGGCCAAGGCGACTCGTTTGCCCGCATGGACGGCGGCCAAAGTGGATTCCAGTCCGGCTCGGCCGACGATGGCGGCAACCACCACATCGACGTCTTTTTCCGTGGCGGCTCGAACCAACGCCTCGGAGCCCACGTCCAACCCGCAGTCGAGACCGGATCGGTTCGGTGAGTCTTCGCTGTTGGTTCTGATTTTGGCGGAATTCAGTGCCCTGGCGGCCTCCGCCTGTTTTTCAGGATCGGAAACGACAATCCGTTCCGGTGCGACGTGACAATCCGCTGCCAAACTGACCAAGGAATCGATTTGCGAGTGACCCGACAGGCTGGCGACTTGCCAATCGTGGACCGGGTCACACCGATGCAGATTTTGGATGACGTCCAACGTCGCCACGCCGATGCTGCCCGTCGCTCCCAAAACCGCGACGCGTTGGACAGGCCGAGGACTGGAGATGCCGGAGGAAGAGCTGTTCGCTTGGACGCTGGATTTCCGTGAATCGTCTTTGCGGGGATCGCGAACCTCGCCGGGCTTTTCGGCTGGAGACGTTTCGCCAGTCGAATTCGAATCCATGGGGCGAGCGGTGGGGTGCGGGGATGTCACGAGAATGATTGTCCAGGGTGTCAGGGGCCGTATCATGGGGGAACGGACCTGCCAGAACAATCCGAATAAGCCACCCAGACGTGTTGCATCGCGAGATTTTCACGGGCGTGAAAGTGGGGTGGTCTGGGATCTGCCGGGGCAGAATCGATAGTGGAACCTCTGTCTCGATCGTGAATCCTCGGTCCAGCAGCCAAATCTTCTTCAAACGGAAACCATTGGGACGCAATGAGCAACGAACCAAAGTCGAAACGCGGGGGATCTTCCGAGAATCGCAGCGGAGGCAATGTCTGGCTGGTTTTGTTGGCCGTGACCGCCGCCGTGGTCCTGAGCGCGTTTTTGTTCAGCGACAATCGTCGGCGTTTGGCCTACCCCCATTTGAAGGAACTGCTGGCGAAAGAAGCCGAATTCCGCACCGACAGCAACGTAACCGATGCCGATGCGTCTGGTGAAACCAACGTCTCCGACGAAACCATTGTCTCCCGTGAAACATCAGACGCCATCGAAACGAGTTCGGATGAGTCCGCCAACTCGACTGAAGACGACGCCACGATTCCCGCTGTCGTGGTTGAAAGCAGCACAAAAGAGAACGTGTTCCACGAATTCAGTCGTTTGAGCAACGTGTTGGTGGCCGATGACCGGATCACCGGGAAGGTCTTTTTCCGTGCGTTCACCCCGAACCATCCAAGCGAAAACGCCGCGGCAGAAGAAGTCAATTTCGTCACCATTCGTGGCTATCCCAATGACGTGATTGCGGCCGAGCTGCAGGGACTGCTGGAAGCTTCCGGGGTCGATTGGGACAATGACCGGCCGAGCCGCTTTCTGGAAAATCATTGGCCCGAGCTGTTGATGATCGGTGTGCTGGTCGCACTGGGGATCGTGATGTTGAAACGCATGGGCGGTGTTGGATCGCCGATGTCTTTCTCGCGAAGCCGTGGCAAGCTGTACAGCGAAGATGATCTGCCCACCACGTTTGAGGACGTGGCCGGGATTGAAGAAGCGGTCGATGAAGTCCGTGAAGTGGTCGATTTCCTGAAGAACAGCGACAAGTATCACAATCTGGGCGGACGCATTCCCAAAGGTGTCCTGCTCGTTGGCCCTCCGGGAACGGGAAAGACATTGTTGGCCAAAGCCATTGCGGGCGAAGCCGGGGTGCCGTTCTTCAGCCTGTCCGGCAGTGACTTCGTCGAGATGTTCGTCGGTGTCGGAGCGGCTCGCGTGCGAGACATGTTCCAACAAGCCGTCAATCGAGCTCCCTGCATCATCTTTATCGACGAGTTGGACGCTCTCGGGAAAAGCCGCAGCGGCAGTGTTGTCGGGGGTCACGATGAACGCGAACAAACCTTGAACGCGTTGTTGGTGGAGATGGATGGATTTGATTCCAACTCTGGCGTGATTGTGGTGGCGGCGACCAACCGGCCGGAAACGCTGGACCCCGCCTTGCTGCGACCTGGGCGTTTTGATCGACATGTCTTGGTCGACCGACCCGACGTCGCGGGACGCGAAGAGATTCTCGGTGTGCACGTCAAAAACGTGAAGCTCGATGAGTCAGTGGAACTCAAAGGCATCGCGTCGATCACCAGCGGATTTGTCGGTGCGGATCTGGCGAATCTCGTCAACGAAGCGGCCTTGCTGGCGGCTCGGAATGGCAAACCGGCCGTGGCCATGGAAGAATTCAACGAAGCCGTTGAACGCGTCACGGCTGGGTTGGAAAAGAAGAAACGCGTGATGAACGAAGACGAAAAGATTCGTGTCGCCTACCACGAGTCAGGGCATGCCTTGGTGGCCGCCGCGTTGCCTAACACGGATCCGGTTCACAAAGTCAGCATCATTCCGCGAGGATTGGCTGCCTTGGGCTACATGATGCAGCGTCCCGAAACCGAACGCTTTTTGATGACGAAGAGCGAGCTGGAAAGCCAAATGAAAGTCATGTTGGCTGGGACGTTGGCGGAAGAGATGATTTTTCAAGACATCAGCACCGGAGCCCAGAACGACCTGGAACGTTGCACCGAAACCGCTCGCAGCATGGTCATGGATTATGGCATGAGTCGTCTGGGACGAATCAATCTGCGTCGCAACACGCGTAGCCCGTTCTTGGCAGGTTCCGGCGGTGGCGAATATCAGGTCATGCACAGCGACGAAATGGCCAAGATGATCGACAAAGAAGTCTCGCGAATTGTCGACGACATGCTGGCTCAAACACGCGAAATTTTGGAGCAGCGGCGGGATGTGCTGGAAGCCGTGACGCAGCGATTGTTGGAGGTTGAAGCGATCGACAGCGACGAACTGTTGCGGTTGATTGAAGAGCACAGTCGAGGTCCATGGCTCGTTCCTGGCACGGTCACCGAGAAGCCCAAAGCGAAGATCGTTCACCGCGAAGAAGCTCCCCTTTCGGATCGCGGCTCCGCCAACCGAAGCTGAGCAACCAAGGCTGGATTCATCGAGGATCCAAGTTGGTTGGGAACGACTCGATTTTTGAGTGGTCCAGTGTCCGAGCAGGTGTTTCCATCTGAAACGCCTGCCTTGCGGCATTTGCTTTGAGCGGGAGCTTTGAATGAACGACTGGGAATGTGGATTCCGGTCTTTCGAGAAACTTCGCAGTTTTGTTAAAGCCCGAGGAGGTAGCGGACGAGATACGCTCGTTTTGCTAATTCTCTGCATCAGATCTCACGCAATCGGGCGTTCCCAATGCGATTCAATTGGACAGCAAGACTCACCCTCGGGCGAACGTGTGTCGGTCTTTCCGCGTTAGCGACGCTCGGCCTGTTGGCGGGATGCCAGCAAACCAGCGGGACGACGGCTGCACCAATCAGCATGCTGCAACCTGGGCAAACGCCAGTGCAAAATCCGACCTTGCCCACGCTCGGGCCGTTCGGTGCTTCGGCGCGAGTCCCACCGCCGGCCACGGGATCCTACGGCAGTGTGACCGGTGCGACGTCCGCATCCACCTACGCACCGACCATGCCATACAACTCTTCCGCCAGCGGCATCGTTCCGATGAGTCACACGGCGGACAGTGCAGTGGGTTCCGGCGTCATGCAAGCCGGTGGCACCTTTGACAGTTCTTCGTCGGCGAGTCCTACGCCCCAGTGGGTGGAAACGAACTCGGTCCAACCGACTTCGGCTGTATCGGCTCCATCAACGGGGCCTCGCAGCGGTGGCATGCCAGTGATCGACTTGACCACAGCGCCTCCTCCTCCAGGATACGTTCCTTCGGGAACAATGCCCTCGGGTGCGATGAACTACGGCAATTCCACCGCCATGAACATGGCCGCTGGCTATCCGGCAAACACGCAGATCAACGCGGGGAGCACGGTTCAACCCGGTCAATTGCCGGTCAGTCAACTGGTGCCGATGCAGCCAACCCAATCGGCGTCCGAAAGTGCCCAGTGGAACACAGCGTCGGCGCCGGTTGCCGGGGCGTCGGATTCGTTCCAAGCTAATACGCCCGTTGCTGCGACCACAATGCAAAACAATTCGGTCGGCTCACAACCTGCCGCGAATCAGCCAAGCTTCTCGACGGCTGATCGTCCGGTTCAGTGGCGAGCACCGAATCGCTGATCTGACCAGCGTCTGAGACTTCGCGGCTTCGAAAGCGGAGCCGACGATCAGGCTGCGTCGATCGCTTCCCGGAGCGTCTGGCAGAATGTTCCGGCTTCATCAGCGGCGGCTTGGACGGGATCTTTTCCATCCGCTTCAGCCTGTTGCACCGCGGAGGCAACTCGACGAACGATGGCGGATCCGACGATCAAACCATCGGACACGGGAGCTAGCTTGGCAGCCGTTTCGGGACCGCTGATTCCAAAGCCGATGCAGATCGGCAAATCCGTTTGCTCTCGCAACCAACCGACATTGTCGACCAAGTTCGTGGGCAGCGTTGTTCGCTCGCCAGTGATTCCCGTGACAGAAACGTAGTACAAGAAACCACTGGAAAGCTCAGCGATTCGACATTGGCGATCTCGCGTGGTGGTTGGGGTTACGAGCTGGATTAGGTCGAATCCGGCTTTCTGACAATGGCCGCTGAGCTCGTCGGCTTCTTCGACCAACAGGTCGGGAACAATGGCACCGCAGTATCCGGCTTGCATCGCTTTTTCGATGTAGTTTTGCATCCCAATGCGATAGATGATCGAGTAGCTGACCATCGTGACACGAGGCATGGGTTGCGTGTCGGAATTCTTGCTCAGCCGGCCGCCCAAGTTCCACAGGTCTTGCAGTTTGAAACCAGCGTCCAACGCCCGTTGGTAGGAAGCTTGGATGACCGGACCGTCCGCGATTGGATCGCTGTAGGGCACACCGACTTCGCACAGATCCGCTCCGTTTCGTCGAGCCGCCGCGATGACCGCTTCCGTCGTTTCGACGTTCGGATCACCCGTGGTCAAAAACGGCATCAGAGCTTTGCGATTTTGGCCACGCAGAGAATCAAACAGGTTTTTCAGCGGCGTCATGGATGGAGGATCGGCTTCAAATTGGATGGGAGGGCAGAATTGCTGGAATGCTTGTCGAATCGCTTTGCTAGCGTTGTTACGAATTACGCTTCGCGTCGAGAACGTGACGTCCGCGATCGGTGCATTGCTAGGCAAAGAGCGATTGCAATTCGAGCAACACGCGGTGGACAGCCGCCAAGCCTAAATCCCAGGCTGCGGATCGGCAACCAAGCCGGTTCCAAACACGGGACGTGTCGGAACGGGATGAAAACGGGGCCACGGCACTTCGGGTGGCTTTTCCTGCTCGACGAACCGCTCCCCGGTTATTGGGTCCAGGTCCATCGGCGAAACGCCGTCGAGGACACCCGAGCCGGCGACAAAAGATTGAGAGGATTCACATCCGCCCGATTCGCAAAGCACTCCGTGGCCGTCGGTGGGCACAATGACCGCTCCGTCTTCGATCAGATTTTGGGTGTGCTGGGCGTTGCTGTGCGGGCGACCTCGCCGCCAATCGCCGAAGAAACCACCGTGATCGTCGGGATCATGCAAACGCTCGCTCGGGACCCCCAATGCCACGCAGCCGCCGAAGCAACTGACACATGCCAGCACCATCAGCATTCGCACGGCTGCGGCGACGATGTTGGCGGTTCGGAAATGGGAATGGATCGATCGCATGAAAGCATAATCGACCGTTACCGGTTGTCTCTTTAGAGAAAATTGCCCAACCGTCAAAGTCGCCGCAGTGTTTGAGTGCAGCTTCGTTTGAGTCTCATCGAGTTCCAACCGCGATCAGGTACTCCTGGCGATTCCCGCCCGTTCCGACCGCCGTTCGCAGTAACAGACGATCATCAATGGGAACTGGCGTGGCAAAGAAGGAATTGCCGGTTTGGTTGGTCGCCAACAGATCGAAACGGTCGGGGCTGGCTTTGAAGACAAAGATCTCTCCATCCTCCGATCCAACATAAACCCGTCCATTGACCAACGTCGGCGATGAGCTGATGCCTCCGCCGAACAGCCTGGATTGCCACATGCGTTTCCCATCCATGGTCCGCCAGCAATACGCGACACCCGAGTCTGCGACTCCGAAAACATAGTTTGGAATCGTGAGAAGTGATTGCTCGTAGCACTTGACGTTGTTTTCCCATTGAACGTCGTTTGCGCTGCCGTCGCCGAGCACGCACCAAGTTCCGGATCCAGGATTGCCGCCACTGGTGATCACGCGACGATCGTCCCAGACGACAGTCCCGCAAATCGCCGCGGTGGCGGTGTCGACACGCCAAAGCTCTCGTCCAGTTTGTGGATCGTAGGCGTTGATCATGTCCGCACCGGAAATCAGCACCATCGGTTGGCCGCCGATCGTCGTGGCGATGGGCGTCGCGAAGTTCAAATTGGATGGCCGGTCGACGCGCCACCGTGTCTTTCCGGTGCGCGTATCCAACGCCGCCAAACAGCTTTCCGATCCATCATATTCTGCGGCGACGATCAGCAGGTCATCCACCAGGATCGGGCTGGCGCCATATCCGAATTGGAACCGTGAGGGACGATACGCCGAAACACGTTGTTGCCAATTCTGTTGTCCGTCGGTTGTCACAGACGTCACGACGATTGCATCGTCCGTGTGGAAGGAAACGTAAACGTTCTGACCGTCCGAGGCAGGGCTGGGGGAAGCATGGGAGTTGTTCGAGTGAATGCGTCCGGGCAGGGTTCCTTGATGAATGACCCAGTTGTCTAGCAAACGACCGGTGCTGCGATCAAATTTCAAGAGTCGTTGTGTCTCGTCGTCCTTCACGGCGGTCGTCAGGAAAATCGCGTCTGCGACCACGATGGGTGTTGAGTGGCCTCGGCCGGGAATCGCGGTCTTCCAAACCACGTTCTCGCCGCGGTCGATGTTCCAACGGACGGGAGCATCGGCACCATCGGGTGCGTGGTTATTCGCTTCGGGGCCACGCCACTGCAGCCAATCCTCCGCGTCGACCGAATGCACCAAGCCGAACCCGCTTGTGAGAATCATCAATGCGAAGAGCAGTTCGCGAGTTGTAAAGAGCGTGTGGGATGCGGTGAAAATCCGTTTCATTCGTTGCATGCGAAGAGCCACATTGAGAGAAGAGAGTGCGAAAAGTGGGGCCACGAAACACACCATCGAGGATTGATGCTCTTGGCGTGGTTGTGACATTCACGGCCTGGCGCAGCATGACGTTCCCCCGGCATCCGTTCAAGATCTCGGCGTGATGTCAGGCTGCGAAGCTTTGGATCAGACGGGGCTGTGAGGGGGAGTCAACAATGAAGCTCGCGGGCGTGGGAACTTCCCGCCAACAAAAAACGCTGGCCCATTTGGACCAGCGTTCTTTTTCAAATTCAATTGAAGCTTTCTGCCTTTAGTTCACACCGGGCAGGCCCGCTGCAGGGGCGGCTCCGGGAAGCCCGTCTTCCGCTTCTGGCAAACCCGCGTCGGGCAAGCCAGCACCGGGCAGACCAGCACCGGGCAGTCCAGCATCGGGCAGACCAGCTCCAGGAAGGCCGGCACCGGGTAAACCAAACACAGGCAAACCACCATTCAGCGGTCCCATGCCGTCATCGCCCAAATCGTTGTCCGCATCTTCCAGCTCAACGCCGGCGAGATCGGCTAGCACAATGCGTTGTTCTTCGAGCGATTCGATCCACTTCTTTTGGTCATCCAGTTGATCGTCGTTGATTGCGTCTGCGACGGGTTTGATGTCGTTGATCCAATCTTGAACGATCTTTTTGTTTTCGTCCGATACTCCGGCGAGCAATCCAGAAGGATCTTCGGGAACTTCGGCCAGTGGTGTTCCGGCGGCTCCACGAAGCACCTGCTGCAGAACCTTTGTAATACGTCGTCGGGAAAGAGACACTTCGGGTGGTTGAGGTTTAGCGGCCGGCATGCGGCCCATCATGCCCATACCGCTCATCATCATGTCTTCCATACCCATGTCCATTTCCATGCCGCTCATCATGCTGTCTTCCATGCCCATGTCCATTTCCATGCCACTCATCATCATGTCTTCCATGCCCATTCCCATGCCGCCTCGCATGGCACTGCTGCGGGCTTTGTCTTTCTTTTTCTTGCTCTCCTTCAGACCCAAGAATGATTCGGGGCTTGGGGGTTGTTTCACAGCGGTCTTGCGAGTGCGGTCCAACGCTTTCAATCGTTGGAGTTCCGACTCGACCGTGTCGAATGCTCGTCGAGTCCAACTCTTCAGCACGCCATCCACGTCAGCGACCTGTCCGTCCAATTGACTGGTCATTTGACCGATCTGCTCGGCCGAGTAGAGAGCAATCAGATCGGGCTTCTCTTCGTCCGTGCTGATGGAGATCAGTTGCTTGCCCAGGTCGGTGTCTTGAGGCGTGCTCAAGTAATGCAGAATGTCGACCGCGGAACGTTGCAGGTAAGCATGAGCTTTCGGGTCGCGGCCTTCGGGTGCGGGTGATTCCAGCAGTTGCGTCATCAGTGTGGACAGCTTGGCTTTGGATGCATCTTGCATGTAGGGAAAGCCGTACATCGTTGTCCGGTGCAGCGATTGCAATGCTGCGGCGCGGACGCCGTCGACTTCTTGTTCGTTTTCATACAGTGCGACCAACTGATCAAATGCTGGCCCGACGCGAGCAGCCAAAGGAACCGGTGGGCGTCCCGTCGTTCCGTCATACGGTGTGTAATCCAAGCGTCCCAACACCAAAATGGCGTTGATCCGCGCTGCCGGGATGTAGTTGCCTTTGGCAACCTTTGACATCCCAACGTAAAGATGCTTCAGGAATTCGCCCTTTCCAGGATTGTTGATTCTCTGTGCCGTGTTGAGGGACTTTTCCAGCGAAGACAGCATCGGCCCGATTTTGTTGAGGTTCTCTTTTCGAACCATCAAGTACGGAACGATGTGTTGCATGTAAATCTCGGCATTCTTTTTTTCGCCAGCCGACATCTGCTCCAGTTTGCGAGTGGTCGCCAGCGTCTTTGCCGCCCGCTCACGTTCGGCGATTCTCTCGGGCGTCACTTGTTCTGCGGGCAGGTTGATCGTCGCGTACTGCTGTGCCGAGGCGACATTGCTGAGTAACCAGCAAATGACAACGGCGGCACACAAGATCCAGATCCGTTTCACGCGTTGCGATTGGGCACGTGCATCGCTGGATTCCGCCAATGCGATCGCAACAGCACGTCCAGATGCGTTGGAGCCAGATGCATAGGAATTGGATGATGTGGAGGTGGCGTGTCGCAAAAGAACACCCTCGGTGAAAAGAGTCGGGCCGAAAAGGAGCGAAACGATGGCGTTTCACGGAGACTCATTATTCACCGGATCATCACCGTTCGTCAACGAAATTCCGGGATCAGCGGGGTTTTGAACGCCATCCAAAGCGTCCAGGCCCACCCTCGCATGACTTCGTGCGATTCGGCAGACGCTGGCCGTGCGTCGCGTCAGCTGTAAAAAAAGGCGAGGCCGGCTCCGAAGAACCGACCACGCCTCGCACGGGGGGACGCTTAATATTCGGGTAGATCATGGTGCAGAGTGCGTCCCTCCGACACAACCAACCATAGTTTGGATCCCGCGAAAAACGAGCAACTGAAAGTCGGAATCATGACTGTCTCAGCAGTTTCAGGTTGGCTGTAGCGATCTGACCAGTTCTGTCGGTCGTGAAGGTTGGAAGGCTGGTTGGATCCCGCCACGGTGGCGGATCTTCAACAAACTTTCACCGGCAATCAGGTTCCGATGGAGTCCGAGGAAGAATATGCCGATTGTTCCGGTTGGAGGGGGGCCTCCGTCATGGATCATCGTTTCGCCCACGGCACTGTCGTTCTGGCCGCGATCCATGTCCATTTCAATCCTGTCGGAACGGAAGTGACGGACGTAGCAATGAGCAACATTCAATGTTGGGCCAACCGATTCGCAACGCGGATCATGGAGCCGGTGGACAACCAGGAGCCGGTGGTGCGTCGATGGCGAACAGCCATCTTCGCTGGTGTTGCGGCGTTGACGGGAGTCTTGGGGGGAGACACCGTCAACGCGCAGCGTCCTGTTGTGCCAGGCACAGGCACGGAATTGGTGGGTGTCGCCGACGACTTCGAGGATGAGTCGTGGAACTACATTCCCAACAATCCCAAGAGTACGGAAGACATCGACGAGAACCAACGTGCCCCGATGGGGAAAAGCACGAACGGTCGTTGGTACGAAGGAATCAAACGCGGTCACCCCGATGTGGTTCAGCGTGTGCCGACTCCCGCCGGAGGTTTGCCCGGCAGCGAAGGTGCTCTCCTGATGCGGAGCAAGTTCACTGGCATCCCCGGGAACGCCAGCGGAACGATGCACCAAGACGATTTCATCGCCAACGTTCAATACCGTTTGAAACGAAGGATCGACGTGGCCGAAGTTCCGAGCGTGACAACGCGAGTTTTCTTGCCACCGGTGGCCGAGTGGGAGCAACGCAGTGGGCCGCATTTCGGATTCCGTCTGGCGCTTGAAACAACCGCGATGATCGAAAAAGAAATCGGGTTGTTCAAACTCAAACGCAAAGAGCTGGGCAACGAAATTTACTGGCCCGGAATGTTCGTCGAGTTCGAAAGCAAAGCCGACAGCCGCAAGCGAACGGACGACTACGCATATCTTCGAATTCGCGGCAATCAACGCGGTGCCGATTTCCGTGGACCGCAGATTACCACGACCGGTTGGTGGACCTTGGGGATGAGTGTCACGCCTGATGGGATGGTGCACTACTATGCATCGCCCGGCATCGACGAACTGACAGAAGAAGACTACATCACCAGCCAATTCCCCTACGGTTACGAAGCCGAGCGGATGCGGACCTTCTTCTACAACATTTGCAGTGCGGACGATGGTCGCCGCTGGAGCACCTCGTTCATCGTGGACGATCCCAAGGTTTACTTGGTGCGTCCTCGCGGAAAGCAAATGGCCCGTCGCTCCACCAGCGAACGACGTTAATTCGACGCATCGGCTACGTGTCCAGTCGCTCGACGCGACAGGGATAAAATGGCCGCGACTGGTCCACCCATTGCAACATCGCTCGACTCCCCGTGGCTTCGGTCACGGGGATGTCTGCGTTCTGGACGGCCTTGCGGTACAGGTTCAGCAACTGTTGGCGTTGATTGGCTGAACCGAATTCGCTTTGCACGATCGATCGGTTGTGCTGAATCACCGAGGGATCGAGCGGCTCGGTGAGCCAATTCACCAGATCGCGGTTGCGCTGGCGGACTTCTTGGGCAAAGCCTTCGTCGCTGGCAAATTTTCGAAGCACCTCGATTTGCAAGTCGGGTGTCAAACGTGCGAAATCAATCCAGTCATGTTGCTCCGCAGTGGGCTGAGTCACTTGAGAACCGAGTTCTGCTTCGGTAAGCACGCCCTGCCAAGCCTTTTGCTTCGCTAGCTGAAACGCTTGTTCTGCTCCGGCTAACCAATCCGGTGAGCCGGGGATGCGAACGGAATCATACAGACGATCCAGCAGCACGCCCCGATCGATGAAGTCCGCTGTTACCCCCGGAAGATTTCGAGCGACCACGGAACGCGATGCCAACCACGGTTCCAAAAACGCCATGCCGAATCCTTCCGCGACGCTGGATGATACAACGGTGGTTGCAGCGGAGAGGTTGTCCGTAAATTCGATGTCGGGGTGATGTGCCGCGTCAAACACAACGTTGTCCACGCACTCATGGGCGATCGATCGCCAACGTTCGTAGGAGCGTTTTTCAACCGGAGTGGTTGGCATCAGCGTCATCGCCCCAACCGCCGGTCGACCGGCGAGTTGGCACATCAGCAAAAACTCGCCCAAGTTCTTACGGCGAATCCCACGCACGGGATACAGCATCCACTGAAAATCGCTGGGAAGGTCAAACGCTTGGCGGACCTTCTGCCGGGCGGTTTCGAATGCTGGCAGCTCACTTGATGGCAATCGCACGCTATTGGGCAACACGTCCACCCGCGAGCGATCGATGCCGTATTGCACGAGCGTCCGGGCATCGCCTGTTGTCAGCGTCGCATAAGAGATTCGCGGACCGGTGGGGTAAAGGATCGTGTCGAGTTCCGTTGCAGATTGGCACGGCAGGGTGTCTCGCAAATAGGCCCAATTCTCAGGGCGTTGGTCTTCCGCGAAATCATGGATGTGCAAAACGCACGAGTACCCCATCGCAGCCAAACGCTTGACCACCAGCGGCGAAGCGGCGTTCTTGCCAAGGCTGTGATTGTGCCAATGAACCACGACCTCGTTGGGATTCCAATCCGATTGTCGACAAAGTTGATCGATGTCCTCGGCGGTTGTCCGGGCATCGGTCTCAATGTCGTTCTTGATCTCGCGGTGCGAGTCGTATTCCAACGATTGAAGCGACCAAAGCTGAACTGCATTGCGTGTCGACTCTTGCAGCCCTGATTGGCGAGGACCGCTGAGCAAAGCGATTTCGGTAATCTCATCCGCGTCACGCAAGCAGTGCACATGGTTGTCGACCACCTGAGTCACACCGCCACGTTCAAAGTGGCAATGAACGATGAGGATTTTCAACGAAGGATTCGTCATGAAATCAATCCGCCGCCTAACGATGATCCGGTGGAGCCGATCGAAGCAGACTTCGGTCGGAAATGAAAAACGCCCGAATTCGCGTTCGCGAACCAGGCGTTGAATGTGAGTGAAACGCTACGTCGATCAGTGAACTCGCTGACCTGGTTGAGCGCCTTCGTCGATGCCCAGAACGAAGACTTCTTCACCGCCCGGGCCTGCCGCGGTGACCATGCCTTCGCTGAGGCCAAATCGCATCTTGCGAGGTTTTAGGTTTGCCACCATGACCACCAAACGTCCGACCAGTTTCTCTGGATCGTAAGCGGCTTTGATGCCCGCGAAGACTTGGCGAGTTTCATCACCACCGAGTCCCAGGGTCAGCTTCAGCAGCTTGTTGGCTTCCGGGACTTGCTCCGCCGACAAAACCCGCGCGACGCGAAGGTCTACTTTCATGAAATCATCAATGGTGATTTCGTCGGCGAGTGGTTCGTCTTTCAGCGGCTGATCGCTGTCATTGAATGCGTTGGTCGGAGCGGCGTCGGCTTCTTTGGCCGCTTCTTCTTTGCTTTCTTCCATCATGGCTTCGAGATCCTCGAGTTTGACACGGTCCATCATACGTTGAAATTTATTAACGCCACGGTCGACCAGTGGCGTTTGGCTTTGTTCCCACGACGTGATCGGTTCCCCGAGCAAGTCGCCACATTTGTTCGCCAGTTCGGGAAGCACGGGGGCCAGGTAAACGGCCAACTGACGAAATAGATTCAGTGCCACCGTGCAAACGTCCCGAAGTTCATCTTGCCGGTCGGCGTCTTTGTTCATTTCCCACGGCTTGGCGTGTTCGACAAAAGGATTTGCCGAATCGGCCAATTCCATGATCAAACGCATGGCCTTGGCGTACTCGCCGTCTTCATAGGCAGTTGCGATCTCATCGCCTTTCGCCGCCGCCGCCGCGAATAATCCGCCGTCGTCCGGGTAGCTGGTCGACAAGCCGGTGCGGTTTGCAAACTTGCCCACGCGACTGGCAAGGTTGACGACTTTGCCCACCAAGTCCGAGTTGACCTTTTCAACGAACTCGTCGACGCCAAGATCGAGGTCTTCCACACGTGACGACAATTTGGTCGCGTAGAAGTAACGCAGCGCCGATGGGTCGATGTGCTTCAGAAATGTTTCGGCTTTGATGAAAGTGCCATCTCGTTTGGACATCTTCTTGCCGTTCACATTCAGGAATCCGTGAATGTGGACCTTCGTCGGCAGCGAGAAGCCCGCCGTCTTCAACATGCCTGGCCAGAACAGCGTGTGGAAATACGTGATGTCTTTGCCGATAAAGTGATGGACTTCGCAGTCATCACTCTTCCACCAATCCGCGAGCTGCTCGCCGTTTGCGTTGCACCACTGTTGCGTGCTGGCGATATATCCAATCGGCGCGTCGAACCAAACGTACCAGTAGTTGCCGGGGGCGTCGGGGATTTCAAAGCCGAAATAGGGAGCGGGGCGACTGATGTCCCAATCCCGCAATTCTTCGGCCAGGAAGTGGCCTTTCAAATAGTTGGCGGTTTCCGGTTGCAAGGCACCACTGTCCGCAACCCATTCATTCAGAAACCCATGCAGTTTTTCTAGCTGCACGAATAAGTGTTCGGCTTCACGAATGACCGGCGTCGCACCCGTGAGCGTGCTGACCGGATCGATCAGTTCGGTGGGGCTGTAGGTGTGACCGCAATTGCAGTTGTCGCCAGCCTGATCTGGCAAACCACATTTGGGGCATGTGCCGCGAACAAAGCGATCAGCGAGAAACGTTTCCGCCTCGGGGTCGTAGAGTTGTTCGACGCTTCGCTCGACTACTAAGTCCGCGTCGCGAAGGGATTGCCAAATCTGGTGACAAAGGGTTCGGTTTTCTTCGCTGTTGGTGCTTCCGTAGTGATCGAACTCGATTCCGAAGCCTGCAAAATCTCGCTGGTGAGCTTCGCTTGTTTCTTCAATCAACTCAATCTCGGATCGCCCCTCGCTGCGTGCACGGATCATGATCGCCGTGCCATGGGTATCGTCCGCACAGATATACAGACACCGATTGCCACGCAGTTTTTGGAAGCGAACCCAAATGTCCGTTTGCAGGTATTCGACCAAGTGCCCAATGTGGATGGGGCCGTTGGCGTAGGGCAAAGCAGCGGTAACGAGCAGACGACGCGACATGGATGTTGTTGTCATTGAGTGAATGAAGGACTCCAGCTTCACCCACGACTCCGTTTCGTGACGTGGGGTTCACCGTCGGACCGGCGATTGTGACAAACCACGCCGGAATCGAACAGCACCAGCCCCAACTCTGAACCGAAACATGAATCGGAGTCGTTGGGACGCGGATTCAGACGCTCATCACCGTGCGAACGAGATCGCTGACTGAATACGGATGCGCCGACGCGAAGGATTCGCCGGCCCAGCAACCCGCTTGGGATCCAGTGACCAATGCCGCCGCGCGAATACGATCGGCGATCTTCGGTTTGTGGTCGAACTGGGATGCGTATGCCGCGATGGAAGCCAATTTCTGTTCCAGACAGTCCCCGATGTCGACGATCAGGTGGTGAGACTCGCCCGGCATCACATCCGATTCGAACGCCAATCGGAAATAGAGTTGCCGGGCGACCGCGTGCACCGACGCCCCATCAAAATGCTCGTCCCAGCGACACAAGCGGCTGTAGAAAACGGCGGCATCGGTGATCTGCATGGCTTGCCAATGATCCGGGGACGCCATGGGAGTCTTCTGGCCAAACCCCATCACGATCCGAGGCCGGAAACGGCGGAACTGACGTGCCAGTGCAATGCGAGCAACAAACCCGTCCATCAGCGTCCGATTGGGCAAATTCAACTGCACGCGAGCATGAACGCCCAAGCATTCGGCCGCGCGGACGGATTCAGCAAGCCGCGTTGCGACATCAGGGCAATGCGGGGTCGGTTCCCCATCGGTGAGGTCGATGATGCCAACCCGATACCCCTGGCGAACCATTTTTGCCAGCGTTCCTCCACAGGCCGTTTCCACATCATCGGGGTGTGCCCCCACGGCAATCACGTCGAGCGCAGATTCCGCGTCGGTGGGGAGCAACAGATCAGTCGGCAGCGGAATTGGTTCGTTCATATCGCCAGCTTACCAGCGGCAGGTCAATTCGTCCTGACGTGATTACGCGTGTTTCAACCCGGACTCAGGTTGCAGAGTTGTTGTGATTGATGGCGTTTGGGATTGGGGCTCTTGGGGTTCAGGGAATTTTTGCTTAGCCTGCGAAGCCAGCTCCGAACCATCTCACCTGTTTGCGAAACTTCCCGGCTGATCATCCCAAGTTTGCCATGTCATTCACCGAGTACATCGCACCGTTCGCGGAGTTCCCCGTTTTGCAGCAGCGGGTTCTGCATGTCCTGGAGCAATTGCCGGAAGATGTGCAGACGGACTTTTTGAGCGATGAACGCTTTCAAGTCGAACTCGACAATTACGTTCCCGGTGTTGGTTGGTCGTTCCTGATGCCCGCACCCGGTATCGGTGGGAACGGCAGTCGTTGTGTGATTCTGCGAAGCAAGTTGGCCGATTTGCCGGAAGCATTTGCTCACTATGTGATCGCTCACGAATTTGCCCACGCGTTTCTGCGAAATGGTGGCTGGGGCGATATCACGGACATTGAGGAAGCGGCCGACGCTTTGGCTGCGTCTTGGGGTTTTGAACGACCCTCACGCGCGTGACTTGGCCACACATTTTGTGATCCATCACGAAACAAGGCGTCGCCAAGAATGAACTCGGCGACGCCTTGGATGCGATCGGATATCGATTCATCATCAAGTGTTTGAATAGCACGGTTCGACCGGCCGAGTTGAGCTCGCCCGGTCAGAGCCGTGCCACGCGACACTTGTGTGTGAAGGCTTAGAACAGGTCTCGCAGAGCTGCGTCCAATTGCGATTCGTTGGAGTCCTCTTCCTTCTCATCTTGAGTTTGGTCACTCGCGATGAGATTCAAGACATCCACTTCCACGCCGGAGTCGCTGTTGTCGATCCATTTCGATGCACCGGACGAGACGCCTTCCGAAGCGGTGGACGAGGAAGCTCCCAGTCCGCCGGTCGTGACGTTGTCGCTGGCCAGCAAGTTGCTAGTGGTTCCAATCGGTTCACCGAAGCCTTGGGTTTGACTGTTCAGTTCGTTGATGACTCGCAAAGCGTCCAGGGAAGAGATGAAACTATCACCGCTTTGGTCGTAGTAGAACTGCTCATCCACTCCGTTGTTGGTTCCGATGCCGTAATCGTCATCGGTCACTGGAATGCGTTCGGCACTGGAGCTGCCGCTGACTTCATTCAAGCGGTTGATGATCAACAACGCATCCAAAGCCGTGACTTCGCCGTTGCGGTTGACATCCGAGAAGCTGACAGGGTTCTGCAGACGACTGGAGACGGTGTTCAAGTTCAACCTGGTAGGTGCACTTCGGTTTCCATTCTCATCGGCCACGGTGAAGACCAAGAAGTCATCCCCGGTGTAACCCGCGTTTGGCGTGTAATGGATCATGCCATCAATCACATCAGCCGTCCCGTTGCTTGGCTGGGTGATGATCTGGATGGTTGAAAGATCCAATGCGAACGCGGTGGTGAAGCTGTCTGAAATATCAATGACACCGGTGCGTCCGACAGAGGTACCGCCCATGATGACATCAGCGGTGGGACGCCCCTGCAGTTCGACGGTGGCTTGAGCACTGGCTTGGCCAAGGTCATCCGCAATGGTGTAGGTGAAGTTGTCCACACCCGCGAAATCGGGGCCTGGCAGGTAAGTCAGCACACCATTGTCGTCGGACAGCGTTCCGAACTGAGGCTCCACGACGATGGTCAATGAAGTTCGGTCCAAAGTGCCGTCGATGTCAGAATCGTTCGCCAACGGATCGCGGTCTTGATCCAAGACCGTTGTGCCGACGGATTCGATGAACAGGCGGTCATTCACCACGACGGGAGCGTCGTTTCGACCTTGGATCGTCAGCGTCACATTGGCGGTCACAATGTCCGTCAACGCACTGTCGTCTTGCAGCCCGTATTGGAATGTGTCCGTCAGTGTTTCGCCCGGACGAAGTGCTTGAATGGCATCTGCATCCAGTGGCGAGTAAGCGATCTCGCCCGTGACTTGATTGATCGTGACGGTCGCACCCAACGCGGTTGTGGTGTCCAACTCGACGAAGTTCAAGCTGTCTGCAAGGTCAGGATCGCTGTCGTTGGCGAGCAGATCATCGATGCTGAAGAACAACACGGCGTCTTCGGTCGTCGTGAACGAATCGTCATTGGCGACCGGGAGGTCTGCCGTCTCCGTGATGGTGATCGGCAGGATCACCGGTTGAGAGCTGCCAGCGAAGACGCCGTTGTCGAAGTCTTGCAGAGTGACCGTCACGTTGGTGCTGCCCGCCGCGTCGTCCGCGACGGTGAAGGTCAAGACGCCGTTTTCGTCAATCGCAGGTTGTACCGCGAAGAGGTCTTGGTTTTCGGCGGGAACTTGAACCAAGAAGGCGACCGTTTGACCGGCTTCGTTGCCAGGGCCGGCGGAAATATCCGAGGCCCAAGGTTGAGAGTATGCACCGCTGTCTTCCAGCACCGTCACCGCGGGACCGGCAGTGAAGGTTGGCAAGTCATTGACATCTGCCACCGTCAAAGTGAACTCGACCGGGGCACTTTCGCGAACGTCACCATTGGCAGCGTCGTTCGGACCACTGTCGACGGCGATCAACTGATAGGTTGCCGAGCCGCTGTTTTCATCCGAGGTGGTGAACTGGAGTGAACCGTTCGCCAGGATTTCCAAGCCAGTTGGATTCCCGACGGAAGTCTGCAGCAGATCGGTGTCTCCGCTGACATAGGCAAAGCGATACTCGGTGATGGTTTGAGCCGCAGCCGTGTTGGTTCCATCAAACTCATCCACCGCACGTCCGCCAGCTCCGGTTCCCGGAGGACCAACGAGCACGGTACCAAGCCAGTCAGGCAGGGTGACCTGTCCTTCACTTTCTTCGACCACAATCGGTGCCAACGGCGAAACAATCGGAGCGTCGTTGACCGGTGTCACCACCAACGAAATGGTGGCAGGCGTGGTTCGTGAAAGATCGCCGTCGCTGACTTCGTAAACGAATTGGTCGGTGCCAACGAAGTTCAATGGTGGCGTGTAGACGTACGCCGTCGCACCAGCCCCGTTTGGAGTTGGCGTCAGCGTTCCACCCATCATTGTTTGCAACGGAACGTTGATCGCTGAGAGCACTTGCGTGTCGTTCTCGCCCGGCAAGCCGTCGACGGGCGAGTCAGGGCCTGCGATGAAGTTGCCTAGCAACGATCCGTTGATGGCTCCATCGACAGGAATGTTCAGTGCGCTGTCTTCACGAGTGGAAATCGTGATGGTGTCGCCCGTTCCGTTCGCTGGAATTGGAGCGTCGTTGACAGCCGTCACGTTGATGGTGATTCGGCGAGCCAAAGACTCGTTCAAATCGCCTCGGCCCAGAGCCGGCCCTTCGCCGTTGTCGCGTGCGTAGACGTCGAAGACAAATTCGCCAAAGACGCCCGGTGCGGCTTGGAAGGTCAGGTGACCGGCCGGCACGATGGTGGGCAGTGTGCTGAAGGCTTGGCCGGCCTGTGTTGAGGAGATGTTGACCGGTTCAATGCGATTGAACGTCACCGTTTGAGCCGACGTCAAGCTGAACTCATCGCTAGCGGTTGGCGTTGGCCCACCGAAGATGTTGAACGCAAAGTCGTTTCGAACAAACATATTCGCGTCTTCGCTGACATTGATCACGGTTTGTGCAACGTCGAACTGAGGACGATCGTTGACCGGATTGAGGACGAACTGAATGCGTCCAGTCCGAGTCAGCGGCGAGGAATCCAACTGCTGATCGCGGATGTTGAAATTCGTGCCGTCATCGATCACTTGATAAGTGAACGAGTCGGGCAGGTTGTTCAGCGAGTTGATGTTGGTCGGCGGTGTGTACTCCAGCGATGCCGGCGTGCCACCGTTTTCTGGAATGTAGGTGACCGAACCGCCAAGCGTCGTTGGCAAGGTCGTGAACGGAACCAACTCTACCGTTTGTCCGCCACCCAACGTGCCATCGGCTTCGTTCGCAGGTCCGGGGGTGTAGATGTCCAGCAAGCCTGGTCGTGAATTAATACCTGCAGAATGTAATAAAATCGAGTACGGCATGCCTGTCGTGCCATCGCTGGCGGTGTTGTCCTCTTTGATGGTCAACACAAGCGTGCCATCGGCGAGGATTTCATATTGGTCATCGGCCAGACCGGTCAACGGTGTGGGAGCCAAATCGGACAGACGCGGCTGATCGTTGACCGGCCGAACGTTGACGGTGACGGTCAATTCGACCGACTTCGGCGAGAACGGATCGGTGTCAGAGACTCGGTCCGTTGCCAACATCACGAACACGCCCGTGCCAACGGCATCTGGTGACGGATAAACCGTCAACGTGCCATCATCGGAGACTTCAGGAGTGAAGCCAGGACGGAACAAGTCCGGCACGCTTTGGCTGACATATTCCTTGAAGGTGAAGAACACGTCCTGACGGGTGTTCTCGTCCAATGCGGTCGATTCGGCCGGATCTCGACGTGTCGCCCAATCAGTCAGACTGGTGCCCCGGTTGTCATCGCGTTCGCGAATGTCGACGGTTTCGCGGTACTCAATTCGTGGTGCATCGTTGACCTGGATCGTGCGGATCGTCACGCGTCGAGAATCGGATCGGTTGTTGGAGCCAACACCACCGACGGTCGTGTAATCCGATTGCTGGAACCCAGCGACAGGTGGATTCATTTGACCGTTGATGTAGTCCGTACCCGGGATCGAGGTCGCACCGAAGTCTTCGACGATGTACGAGAAACGCTCAAACGGATCGAACGGCGATTCTTGGTTGTAATCCACGTTCGGCACGTACTGACCATCGGTGAATGCACCCGATGCGTCGAAGTTGAAAGTGACCGTTCCGGTCGCCAATGGAATGACCATCCCATTGAGGTTGTCACGGTTCACGACGGTTGGTGTGCCACTGGCATTGGTCACCGTGAACTGAACGACACGCAGACCTTGTTCGTCTTCGTCGAACTCGTTGGTTGTCACAACACCGTTTGCGAAGTCCGCTGTTTGTGCGTCTGGAGTGCCTTCGAGGAACGTTTCCGGAGTCAGGTTGAGGACCGCTACGTTGCCCGTTGGCAGTCCGGTGATCGGGGCGAACTCTTCGACTTCATTGACCGTCAGTTCGCGATCGTAAGCGACGGGCTGATCGTTCACCGGAGTGATGTTGACGGTCAGCGTGCGAGTCACACTACGAGGCGAATCTTGCATCAATCCATTGATGTAAGACTGACCATCATCCGTGGCCGTCACGGTGAACACCGCGTAGCCGTAGGCGTCGGCATTGGGTTGCAATTGCAACACACCGAATCGATCCAGGATTGGATCGCTGGCGAACATGCCGCTTGGTGCCGAAACCACGTCCACGCTGAAGCTGACTTCCTGAACTGATCGTTCATCCAGTGCCGTCGCCCGAGATGGATGGATCGCTTGGGGCAATCCGTGAGCCAACGGGTTGTTGGTGCTGATGACTTGGCCAGCATAGATGTCATAGAAGACGGTGTTGAACGCGGCGCCTTCGTCGTTGATGTCTTCCGCGAACGTGACGGTGTTGAATTCGGGGAATTCAGGCACGTCATTGATCGCTCGGACCGTCAGCGTCATGTCGCGAGGAGCCGAACGGTTGTTCGATCCAACCCCAGCAACCGTTGTGTAGTCGATTGTGCCGGTTGCATCTGGTTCTGGACGATCGGCACCGGGGATCGAGGTCGGGGCGAAATCTTCCACGATGTAGCTGAAGACTTCGGTCGGTTCAAATGGCAGTTGATCGTTGACGTCAACGCTCGGCAGGTATTCGCCTTCGATGAACGCACCGGTGACCGGATCAAACTCGAAGGAAACGGTTCCGCTGACCAACGTGATCGGTGTGTTATTCACATAGTTGGTCGCGTTGACCGTCAATGGATCTCCGTTGGCCAATCGAACTTGGAACTCGACCACACGCAGGCCTTGTTCGTCCTCGTCGAACTCCTCAAACGTGACCGTCTCGTCCGAGAAATCGCTGGCGGTGGCTAGCGTCGGATTCGCGGTTGTGCCACCCAAGAAGTCTTGAGGTAAAAGCGGCAAGCGTGCGACGGCGCCGGTGGGCAAGTCGTCTGGTGCCGAGAATTCCTCGTTTTCGGTGACTTCCAAATCACGATCAAAGGTGACCGGTTGATCATTCACTGGAGTGATGTTGATCGTCAACGTTCGGGTGATGCTGCGAGCATCGCTCACGAGCCCACCCGCACCATCGTAGCTGCTGCCGTCATCCGTTGCCGTGACTTCAAACACAGCCCAACCGTAGACATCAGCCCGCGGGGTCAACGTCAGGACGCCGAAGTCATCCAGTGTTGGCAAGGTTTCAAACATGCCGACCGGTGATGAACTCGCGAGCGACGTGAACGTGTAGCTCAGCGATTGAGTTGGTGCGAATCCGAGTCCATCGCCACGTTCGTCCAACGCGGTGTCACGGCTGACGAAGATCGCTTGCGGACGCATTGGGTTGGCCGGGTCATAGCTAGCGACCACATTGCCCGAATAGATGTCATAGAAGACGGTGTTGAATGCGTCGCCAGTATCGTTGATGTCTTCGGCGAAGGTCACCGTGTTGAACACCGGGAACTCTGGAGCATCGTTCTGTGCTCGCGTGGTGAGCGTCATCGTCCGCGGAGTCGAACGATTGTTCAGTCCCACCGGCGGCGAACCACCATCGTTGGTGTAGTCGACTTGCTCGGTGGTTCCGGTGACATCCAACGAACCAGGGATCGTTGTCACGCCGAAGTCTTCGACCACGTAGGTGAATTGCTCGTTTGGTGCGAACGGGCTTTCCTCGTTGTAGTCCACGTTCGGGAAGTAAATACCGCCGGTGTAGGCACCGCCCGCAGTGATGTCGTCGAAGTTGAACGTGATGCGGCCAGTTGCCAGCGTCAGTTCCACGCCATTGTTGCTCTCGGCGTTGACCACTTCAGTGGATCCATCGGCCAGGGTAACCGTGAACTCAACCACACGCAGGCTCTGCTCTTCCTCGTCGAATTCATCGACCGCGTCGATGTCATCGGTGAAGTCACTTTGCTCGGCCAGTTCGGTGTTCTCGGTGGTGCCACCAAGGAACTGTTCCGGTGTCAAATCGATGGAAGCGACCGCACCGGTTGGCAAGTCATCCGGTGAAGAGAATTCCTCGACCTCCATGACTTCCAGTGCTCGGTCTTCGGTGACGGGAGCGTCATTGACCGGTGTAATGTGGATGGTCAGCGTTCGAGTGATGCTACGGAAGTCGTCGACCAACATTCCGGTGTTTGGATCGTAGGACTGCCCGTTGTCGGTCATGGTGACTTCGTAGAGGGCGTATCCATACGCATCGGCATTCGGCGTCAGCGTCAGCACACCGTACTCATCCAGCACCGGATCGGAGTTGAACATTCCCGCTGGGACGTACAACGGGTTGTAGGTGTAGGTCAGCGTTTGAGTCGCAGGAGCCCCACTGCTGTTACCACGTTCGTCTTCGGCCGTGTCACGACTGACAAAGATGGCTTGCGGCAGGTTGTGAACGGCTGGATCGGCCGACGCGATGACTGACTCACCGTAGATGTCATAGAAGACGGTGTTGAAGGCGTCGCCCGCATCGTTGATGTCTTCCGCGAAGGTCACCGTGTTGAAGACGGGGAACTCGGGAGCGTCGTTCTGTGCCCGTGTGGTGAGCGTCATCGTCCGAGGTGTCGAACGATTGTTTAGTCCCACCGGCGGCGACCCACCATCGTTGGTGTAGTCGACTTGGTCTGCCGCACCGCCGTTGATGAACTGCGACCCCGGGATCGAAGTCACGCCGAAGTCTTCGACCACGTAGGTGAATTGCTCGTTCGGTGCGAACGGGCTTTCCTCGTTGTAATCCACGTTCGGGAAGTAAGTACCGCCGGTGTAGGCACCGCCCGCAGTAATATCGTCGAAGTTGAACGTGATGCGGCCAGTGGCCAGCGTCAGTTCCACGCCGTTGTTGTTCTCGGCGTTGACCACCTCGGTGGAGCCATCGGCCAACGTGACCGTGAACTCAACCACACGCAGGCTTTGCTCTTCTTCGTCGAATTCATCGACCGCGTCGACGTCATCGGTGAAGTCACTTTGCTCGCCCAATTCGGTGTTCTCGGCGGTACCGCCAAGGAATTGAGCTGGCGTGAGGTCAATTGATGCGACGTCACCAGTTGGTGAATCATCCGGTGATGCAAACTCTTCCACTTCATCGACCTCGAGAGCTCGATCGAAGGTGACGGGAGCGTCGTTGACCGGTGTGATATGCACGGTCAACGTGCGATTGATGCTGCGAGGGTCGTTTGGCAGGTTGTAGCTACCGCCATCGTCGGTCAGCGTGACAACGAACACCGCGTAACCGTATGCGTCGGCACGCGGCGTCAACGTGAGCACACCGTACTCGTCCAAGGTTGGCGTGGTCTCGAACATTCCGTCTGGTTCGTAGACCGTCGCAAAGCTGAAACTCAGATTCTGAGTCGGAAGTGCACCGCTGTCGTTTCCACGTTCATCCTCCGCTGTCGCGCGACTGACAAAGATCGCTTGTGGCAGGTTGTGAACGGCTGGATCCGCCGACGCGATAACGGCTTCCCCGTAGATGTCATAGAAGACCGTATTGAAGGCATCGCCGGCATCGTTGATGTCTTCGGCGAAGCTGACCTCTCCAAAGATTGGGAATTCAGGGACATCGTTTTGTGCCCGTGTGGTGAGCGTCATCGTCCGCGGAGTCGAACGATTGTTCAGTCCCACCGGCGGCGAACCACCATCGTTGGTGTAGTCGACTTGCTCGGTGGTTCCGGTGACATCCAACGAACCAGGGATCGTTGTCACGCCGAAGTCTTCGACCACGTAGGTGAATTGCTCGTTTGGTGCGAACGGGCTTTCCTCGTTGTAGTCCACGTTCGGGAAGTAAGTACCGCCGGTGTAGGCACCGCCCGCAGTAATGTCGTCGAAGTTGAACGTGATGCGGCCAGTTGCCAGCGTCAGTTCCACGCCGTTGTTGTTCTCGGCGTTGACCACTTCGGTGGATCCATCGGCCAACGTGACCGTGAACTCAACCACACGCAGGTTTTGTTCTTCCTCGTCGAATTCGTCGACCGCGTCCATATCGTCGGTGAAGTCACTTTGCTCGGCCAGTTCGGAGTTCTCGGTGGTGCCGCCGAGGAACTGTTCCGGTGTCAAATCGATGGAAGCGACCGCACCGGTTGGCATGTCATCCGGCGAAGAGAATTCTTCGACCTCCATGACTTCCAGTGCTCGGTCTTCGGTGACGGGAGCGTCGTTGACCGGTGTGATGTGGATGGTCAGCGTTCGAGTGATGCTACGGAAGTCGTCGACCAACATTCCGGTGTTTGGATCGTAGGACTGCCCGTTGTCGGTCATGGTGACTTCGTAGAGGGCGTATCCATACGCATCGGCGTTTGGCGTCAACGTCAGTACACCGTACTCGTCGAGCACCGGATCGGAATTGAACATTCCGTTTGGTACATACAACGGGTTGTAGCTGTAGGTCAGCGTTTGCGTCGCAGCAGCCCCACTGTCGTTTCCACGTTCATCCTCAGCCGTATCACGACTGACAAAGATGGCTTGCGGCAGGTTGTGAACGGCCGGATCAGCCGACGCGATCACTGATTCACCGTAGATGTCGTAGATGACCGTGTTGAAGGCGTCGCCCGCATCGTTGATGTCTTCCGCGAAGGTCACCGTGTTGAAGACTGGGAACTCAGGCGTGTCGTTCGTAGCATGCGTGGTCATGGTGACCGTCGCCGCTTCGCTAGTCAGGCTGCCGTGACCAACACTATCGAGTGATTCACCTGGGAAGTTGCCCGCACCTGGAACTGGGATCTCCGAGAAGTCTTCCACGAAGTAGGTGAACAGGTCCGTTGTGTCGAATGGTGATTCTTCGTTGTAGTCCACGTTGGGTTCGTAAGAACCGCTTACGAATTCACCGCTGTCCGCGATGAACATGCCCGGGTTCATTGGGTCGGCGACCAGGCTGAACGTTAGCGTTAGAGTGCCATTCGCGGTCGTCAATGTTTGAACCGGAGCCAAGCCGGTGACTGCATCGTAAGTCAGCAAGCGTGCATCAACCGAAGCTCCCGCGGGATCCGGCAAGCCAATCTTGATGACTCGCAGATCTTGTGCGTCCTCGTCGAAGTCCGCCGGGAAATCGGCTGGTGGAGTGACCTCAAGTGCTGATCCGGAACCACCGAGGCGGAGCAAGTCGTCTTTGGAGAAGTTCTTGAATCCAACGCCATCGCTCTTGGGATCTGGGTTCGCTCCACCGGTGACATCTGCGTCCTCTCGATATTCCAGCAGATCAAGTGACAGGTCGTTCGCTTGCGGCGTGTCGTTCACCGGCTTAATGAGGATGCGTACGGTCGCGGTGTGGCTGAGAGGGTCCGGCTCTTCCATCATTGATCCAGGCATCCCTTCGGGACCAAGATCAAACGTGATGCCACTGTCGGTCACCGTGTAGGTAAAGGAGTCTTCCCCGTAGGTATTCTGTGCCGGCGTGTAGACAATGTCGCCATTGCTGTCGATCGAAACCGTTCCACCAAGTGCACTGGTGGCACTCACTGCGGTCACGGTCAGTCCCGCGTCGTTGGTGTTGTCGTTCTCGTCAGCTGCCGAGTCGCCAGCTTCCTTGTCATTTGCGATCAGATAGGCCTGAGGAATAACCAAAGTTTGGTCTTCGGTCGGAACAGGGACGGGAGCCACGGGATTCATCGGGTCGGGACCGATAAAGAATGCGTTCCAATCCGCGTTGTTTTCGCTGATCACGTCTTCCGCAGCGACAGGAGCGTCGTTCTTCGGTTTGACGTCGATCTCAGCCGTCGCGCGAGCGGTCAGCTTCGGTCCTGTCGAAGTGGTGTCGTCGGACGAATCCACCAAGTCTTGACCTGGGTTGATCAACTCGCCGTCGTCTTCGATCGTGAATTGGAAATCATCACGCAACAGCGAGTTTCCGTTCGCGTTGTCCTGGTTCAGGTCGGTGTCAGCGAGATAATTGACATCCAGCAAGTAGCCCGTCGTCATATCCCAGTTGGGAATGATCCGGCCGCGAGGAGTCTTGAATCCTTGGGTCGGAGTGGTCGTCGAGGAGGTAATGTCGGTCGTGACACCGCCCACCGTTGTGTGCAACGCAATCACGTTGAACGTTTGGATGGATTCATCCCAAGGTGCCGACTGAGTGGAGCCATCGGGCAAGGTCAGCGTGAAGTCGCGGCTTTCGTCACCAAACGCACTGTCCTTCAACTGTTCGGCCGTGAAAGTCCGCTGCGTATCCTCCAGCGCCAGCAGCGTCAGATTCTCCACCGAAGGCACATCGTTGACGGGCTGGACATCGATCGTGACTGTTCCATAACCGATCGGGTTACCCATCACATCATTCACGGGACTAGCCGCACCAGTCGCTTGGTCATAGAGGCGATAGGTGAAGGTGTCGATGCCGGCGAAGTCTTCGACGGAGTCGTAGACAAACTCACCGGTCGATGGGTCCAAGGTCAACGTGCCGTAGGATGGACCATCGACAACCACCGCAGTGATCGGCATGAATTGAGCCGCATCAAACGTGTCGTTGCCGAACACAGATGGATTCGATCCCAAGGTCGACGAATCCAAGACTTCGTCCTCGTCAACGATATAGCTGTCATTGACCGGTTGAGGCAAATCAACATTGACAATGCTGACTTGATAATCTTCCACCTCACCACCGATCACCAGTCCCGTCGGTGTCGCGTTGCCTTCTGGTGATAAGCGGAAACGAGCCCAGGTCACACCCTCGGTCGCATCATCTGGGGTGAAGATGGTGAAGGTGTTTTCGCCCGCTGTTACCGGCACCGAGTCTAGGATCGTTTCTGTCGAGGCAGCGAAGACTCCATTGCCATCGAAATCAACCCATGCGTCAACAAAGCCGTCGGACGTTGCGTTGATAACGATCGTCGTTCCACGTGGATCAGCCGGGTTGAGGTAGCCGGACACCTGGCTTGGATCGGTGAACGTCTCGTCTGATACCACCATTGGGTCGACGAAGACGTAGTGGTTGTTTGCTGCAAGTGGAGGGTTTGCACCCGGGGCACCTGCGGTTTGGAGTTGAGAAATTCCGATACCGTCTTCGTCATCAAATTTCGACAGAGTGATAGTGGCTGGAGTGCCCGCACCAGAATCGCTCGTTTGGAAGTCAAGCTCAACATCAGCACCAAAGTCGACGAAGACCTTTGCGATGGCATCGCTCAATGTCACGCCCAATTCGTCGGTTGTCCCCAAGGGATCAAATTGCACGGCGATGTTGTCACCCGACGGGGCAGTGCCTTCTAAGACGAATTCGAAGGTGGCTTGGTCACCGAGCAGTTCAGTGACTTGCAGGATATCGCCAGGAAGTGGCAACAGATCAATCCCGAGCGATTCCACACCAACGCCGACGGTGGTGATGGAGAACGTTCCAGGAGCGGCATTCGAAGTGAACGTGATGTTGCTTCGGTTGTCATCAAACTGGCCACTGGCCCGCCAAGATTCGGCTTCGTCGTCAATGCGTGAACCCAGACGCAAGTCGCCTTCATCGATCACCGCATGACGGGCACCATCGTTGACAATGTTGGTCCCGTAGCTCGCGGGGGCATCACCAAAGTCGAGCTGAACGGTGGGCAAGATAATCGTGAAACGGGTGGTTCCATTTTGACGATTCGGACGCAGTAAGTTCCCTGCACGGTCCGCGATGAACGTGTTGTCTAGCCGGATTTCGTAGACGCTGCTTGGCTCCCACAAATTCGAAACTGGTGTCAGTCGCAATTCGCCAGAAGAAGCATTGAAACCGAGGGTGAAATCTTCTCCCTCTGTCAAGTCTCGTCCATTGCGACGGACCACCACGCTTGCTGCGTTTACCGTTGCTGGATCGATTCCGGTGCCTTCGAATTTGGAGAAGATGTTCTCACCATCTGACAGCAAGATGGAGAATGCATCCAACACAGGATCAGTCAGTCGCAAATTGGTTGCGGTCGGATCCGTGTCTTGGCCGGCGTTGTCGTTGTCCGTCGGAATCAGTAGCGTCGCGAATGGGCGTCGACTGTCGACGCGATCAATTGCTCCAAGGTCGACGGTCCCTGCGGTGGTGCCACCCGAGTTGGCACGGACTTGACCCAGTGCGTCGCGATCTGGGGTCAGTACGGGAGACGGTGGAATACCTAGCAGAGCTTTAAATTGCGAATGAAGCGAACGTTCGTTGGCATCTTCTGAATCATCCAAAGCAACGGATCCCGCTGCCAAGTAGAAATTCGATTCAAGAATTGCTTGTGCGGGAGTGCCAGCAGCAAACAGTGTCGTGGCAGAGATAATGAAGTTGGTGCCCTGGGTGCCGTCGTCGCCGTTCCCGTGGAACAAATTGTTTTCGATTTCCGTTCCGGAATCTTCGTTGTTCGTGACAATTCCAACACCCAAGTCAGCAAAAATATTGTTCAGAACGATGGGACTAGCGTTGCTCGAGACGGTGAGTCCGGTGCCACTGCCATCACCAACGATCGTGTTGTTGATAATTCTCCCGTAGGGAAGAGGTTGTTGCGGATCAGTGCTATTTGGACCATCGAATTGAATTCCGTTGCCGCCGACAATCACGTTGTTGAGAATGACGACGCCCGGGACGAGCGATGTGCTGTCTTCGATCTCGAAGTTCTTGAGGGCGCCCGGATAGGTCACTCCATTTCCGTCGCCTTCTGTTCGGCCTGGTTGCACATGAACCCCGACCACGGATGAATCCCGGATGATGTTGCTCTCGAGGAGGAATACGCCTTGCGAGCGTTCGCGATTCTGGTCAGCGAGTAATAGGGTTCCGCCACTTTCCATCGTATGGCGAGCGTTCGTGTCGAACGTGTCGAGAATCACGATTGATCCGTTGTCGCCGAACGCATCGGCGTAATCACCACCTCCGACGCCATTCAGGTAGATAATGTCGTTTCGTTCGATAACATTGGCTTCGTTTCCACTCAAGCCATACAAAAAGCCTTCACCATAATCGGTGCGTCGAATCTCTAGTTGGTACTCACCATTCAATTGAGGTCGACGTGCCAATTCGGTCGCATCCAGGTTGGTTCTCGGATTGGCAGCGAGATTTGTGAAAGCGTTTGCAGCTGAATTGCTAGGTGCCGCGGTGACCATTTCCCCACGTTCCGCGAAACCAACAATGATATCGTCGACATAGAAGCCTTCTCGATTGTTGTCACGAGCAAGCGTGCTGTCGGGTTCGTCATAGATGCCATATTCATCACCTTCCAGGTCATCCAATGAGTTACCAGTGGTGCTGAAACCGAAGCGGAGTTGAACGTTTGTGTCCCCGGCGAATGTCGACAGGTCAATTCGGGCCTGTCTCCAAAGGTTGCTGTTTTCGTGCAGTTCCTGGACGGTGCGTCTCGTTTGTGCCGCTGGGTTGACACTCGACGAATCATGAGGATTCGAAAGGTGCGAAAGGTGCTCAGGCAGTTCGGCGTCGTAGTCGCCATCGTCTGTCAGTGTGCTGTTGTTGGTCGCGACCAGTTCCCAGCCATTGCTTTGGTCGCTTCGAGCGTAGACACGCGCACTGTCACGGAAGGTCGGGTCTTCATCCGAGTCGACTCCGGCGGAATTCTGGGTTTCCAAGAAGTAGTTGAAGTACAACGTTGGACGATCCTCTGAACTCACTCCGCTTAAATCGAACGTGCCAGAATCAAGCAGTCCTCGAGCACCTCCAGGGAGATCATATGAGTTGTTCAGCAAGGGGTTGCTGGACAAATCTGCATGCTGCACTTGGGTGATGCCGAACTGGTTATTGTCTCCAGCGGGATTGAGGTACTTGTTGGAGCCGTTCGCCGGCGTACTATCCCAAGTCTCCAGCCCAAAGTACCAACTGGCACCGCCATTCGCTTCGGTCGGGTCGTCGTCACCGGTTGCAAGATCGCCTGGGATCGCGTGCCGGGTCGTGTTTCCGGATCGGCTTCCGTCCGGTGCTTGGTTGACTCCATGCCCCGCGTCGCTGCCGCGTCGCATTGTCGGATGCCAAAGGTTGAAGTCCGACGGGCTAAAGGCGACACCCACGGCCGATCCGCTCAGGCTCTGCGTGTTGCCGTTAACATCACGAGTGATGGATATTGAATTCGCGTTGCCCGCAAAGATAGGAGCCGGAGTGTTTTTTGCTTCGAAACCTCCAACATCTGCTGTGCCCCTACCCAATGTGTCTTCGGGGTCAAACGCAAACAGTTCACCTGATGTCGTTGTAGCGAAAAGCATACGACGATAACGACTGTCTTCCACGTTCTCGGGTCCGAGCGCCAATCCTGCGAAACTCACAGAAGAGTCTTGGTAGAGTATCGTCGCTTCACCGGTAGATTCATTGATCGAGATGAATTCCCCATTTTCTGTCACGCCATATAGGTCGCTGGAGCCAAAACGAGAACTGAACGAAAGGCCGGTTACTCGGCCCATCGGTGTCCCAACACCAGGAGTGTTTATCGGAGTGGTATTAGCTACAGCCTGAGTTCCATTCGCTCCATCACTGTTGGCGCCGTTTCCACCCGCAATGACCGCGATCACCATCTGGCTTACGTCATCGTGATTATTGATCAAGTCGACGATCTGCTGTGCAGAAGGACCACCCGTGGCTGGTGTCCCAACGATGTCCAACTCAATGTTTATCACTGAAGCCGAACCATTGTGCATGTTGTTTGAGAACGAGGTGATTTCGGTGGTGCCGTCAACTACCCGTTGCAGGTTGATGACGATATTTCCATTTTCACCTGGTAGCTTCGAACGCACGAGAATGTCCGTACGCTGCGCAGGATCTGCCGCATTCACGAATGAGAAGGTTGACGTGGATGTCGTTACCCCTGCCGGCTGAATTTCACCTTGGAAGCCATAGTCGGGGCCGTTCGCAGATGTACGTGGCGAGGCATCGCCATTTTCTCGACCCAGATAAAGTCGAGAGGTCGTGAAGTGGGTCGCACTCGTACCTGTGCCTCGTGTTGCCGTTTCTCTGACCGAATAGTAGGTCAAGTAATCAGGAACATTGTTCGTGGAACCAACACGCTCAAATGTCAATGCATCGACGTCGTCAGAATCCATGAACTCTTGAGCGCGAGCGCCATGGCTGCCAGCGTCATCGTCGATGGTCGATGTGTTTGGGGTGGGACCAACACCTAGAATGCCATCGTTTTGACTGGCGATGATCGCCCCTGTGTTTGGATCGATTTCAACAAGCGTGCCGACCGATCCATCGTTTCCGTCAAGTCTTGCATAGCCAAACATGCGTCCATCGCTGCGAATCACAATGTCCTGAATGTCATTGTCGCCGGCATTGAGGTTGGTGTTGTTCGCGGGGAAGTAGTTCCGGTAAGCGTTTCCACCATTGAAAGGATCGGCCAGATAGAAGTTGTCGTCCGAACCATTCGACAACTGTGTCACACGATCGGTGATCATGAACAACGGAACATCGCTCAGTGCCAATTCGCCAATGTGGGTTTCCAATTCGACAGTTGAGTCAATATTGAAGATGGCGGGTGTGGTCGGAAGGATCCGCACTTCCTCGTTAATTGGGGTGTCGCGGTCGTCAGCGTTACTGGTGTATCCGCTGAAACCGATGTGGTCTTCGACGATTCGCTGAACTGAGTTGACGGGTTCGAGTCTGGTGAGACGCGCATCTGGCCCGCCATTCGGATTGGCCGTGTAAAACTGAACGGCTGCCGATGTTGGAACCATCTGGTCACTCATCACGGCCACGTAATAAACGCTGCCGGGTGTCAAATTCACTGGACCGATGTAGGGGTCGCGGTCGCCAACGGTGCCTCTCGAAAGATCGTCCAAACCTCGTCCGTCAGCGGCACTTGGGTCGGGCCGGTCGTCGTCAATGTTTGATTCGCGGCCGATATAGATCAACTCATTGTTGCTGTTGAAGACAGCGATGGTGGAATCCAGTCCCGAGACTTGATCCGCGTAGTCGATGTCGAATACGAGAGCAATCGTCGATGCCTCTGGAGAAGGCTGTCCCATATGGGTCAAGTCGACTTCGTAGACGTCGACGTCCGCCGCGTTTCCAATTTCGCCCGCAATCGAGAGGGCCACGGAATCGCTTCGAAGCAGATTGATCAGTGCTTGTCCGCCACCGAATTCGGCCGCGGCATCGCCAGCTTCTGCTGCGTCACCTGTTAAAAAACTGTTGCTTGGAAGTCCTTGGACATCAATCGCGGTCGTTGCGTATCGAATGTCTGCGAAACGAACGGTTGATCCAGGGAACTCGTCAATCTGCTGCATGCGGATCTGCAAGCGGTAACCGCCTGCTGTCACGCCTTCGAGCGATCGAACGCGAACAAAGTACTGTCCTGCACCAGTTCCTGGCAATTCGATCCGCATCCCAGGATCTTTGTGGTTCAACGTGTAGGTGTCTCCACCCAGGTTGAAGTTCTTTGTCAATGGATTCGCAGCAACGCTTCCGCTCGTGAACACATTGGGATCGGAACTCGCCGCCAATACGTTGCCAAGGTTGTCGATCAGTTCCACCACACCATTCAGCGATGAACCGGTTCGGTCGAGGTCGATCCAGACTTCCGTGCCGCCTGTTGCTCCGAAGCTATAAACATCCACGTCATCCGGCGCATCGGGGCTGATGTACCCCATGACCTCAAATCCAAGTCGACGATTCTCGTCGCCGCTCTTCATGTCGGGGGCTAGGGTGCCAAGGTCCTGGGCGCGGTTGCCACTTGGGCGATCGTTCAGTTCGTTGCCACTGGTCAACGCCGGTTCCAGCTCACCGATCAGTGCGACGTTTCGATCGTTGCTGAATTCATCGAAGACAAAGCCACGCCACGAGCCAGATGTGCCGTTGCTTTGTCCATTGTTTCCAGTGTCGAAAACGATGTCGCCCGACGGTGTGTACCCTGCGCCGACCGTGTCGTCGTTGATGTCGGTGATGATGACGGGATAGCCGGGTTGCCCGATGACATGAATCGTTCCACCGATGCGGTCGTTGATGTCCAGTGGAGATCCAGTTGCCGTGAATCCCGAATCCGCACCGTTGACTTTCACGACCAGACTTTCCGAAACGCTGCTGAGCATTCGGATACCGCCGTAGGTCGACAAATTGCCACTGGACAGTTCGCCGTTGACCACATGAACGATGTCGGTGTCGTCCCAAATGATTTCCGTTGTGATATTGGAATCGTTTAGGACGCTTGCCGCATTAAAATCTGGATCGTCAAATCCCGAGCCATCAAAGCGGTCGATCGGAGTTGTGTTGTTTCGGATGTCAAGGCCGTTGACCGCGTTGTTCTCGAGTTCGTTGATTCGAATGAGGGGACCGCGATTGTCGTCGAACTCTTTGAATTGATCGTTGAGTCCTGTTTGCCGGCCTGGATCGGCAAAGTACTCGTGTCGCAGCGCATTGACGTTGATGCTGATGGCAGGTCCAGCGTTGTCAGTGATTTCGTTTCCGATGATGGCGGGTTGAGCGCCACGCACGTAAATCGTCGCTGGGCTGTTGGCTCCGATGCCCGCACGAATCACGTTGGCGTCATCCGTGGGATCTTGCGGATCGTCAACGAGATCTATCGGATGCCCATCAGCGTTCAGCGTGATTGAGCTATTCGCAATTCTCACGAGTGCTTGATGAACTTCGATGACATTGAAGTTCGATAGTCCGCCCGATACCCCGGGGACTTCGGCATCGCCACCACCATAAGAGATCAAGGCATGATCAATGCTACCTGAGGACGCTTCGCTGAAGATGATCCCAGCCCAATCCCCTGGCGAACCGGTGCTCCCAGGATTGCGGTTGAGATCGAATGCCCCACTTCCACCGAAGCGATCATCCAGCACGGAGGTGAAGATGATCGGTTCATTCTCTGTTCCTTCTGCGATCAGATTGGATTGACCACGCTCGGCTTCAATCCGGGACCCATCCAGTTTGATGATCATGCCTGGATCGATGACCAATCGACCAGATGGTCGGGCATGCAATACGCCGGCGATGATTTCTGGACCACCAGGATTTCCCTGAATGATCAGGCTTTCATTGATGATGTGCGGAATATCTGTGTCATCGAAACGGCCAGAAACGGTCATCTTGTCGAGTACACGACCCGAACCATCGGTTTGGATGAAGACTAGCAGGCCGTTCGATCCATTGTCCTGTAGGTAGTTCCCCGAGATATCAGGACCGATTCGATTCAGAGAATCCTCAAAGCTGTCAGGTGTGGCCAACATGGCGACATCAGCACTTTCGGTGATGGTGCTGAAGGTTACCGTCGGCCTTGCATTGAGGATGTGAATAGGAGCAAAGTTTGACTCGACCGAATTCACAAAAACTTTGCCGCCGCCCTGTTTGATGTCGGCATAGTTGATGGAGTTGAGGAAAATGCCACGGCTCTCAAGGTCGGAGTCATCGCGGATTACGATGCCCCCAAAGTCGCCGCTGGTTGGAGCAAAGGCATCATTGCCGTCGCTCTCGCCACCTGCCGTGTCGTCGTGGTAAGACCGCAAGTAGACCGGGATGGTTGGCGTTCCAAGCAATTGGATGGCTCCGCCGGATCGATTGGTGTCCGTACTTGCAACCGTTCCAATGTCGATGTTCGCCGCTCGCATTTTGAGAAGCACCCCCGCATCGATCATTACCGTGGTGTTGCGGGGAACGCGAAACTGCGCACCATCTTCTAAGACATTGGCATTGGGATCGACTCCAACCAAGTAAGGCGTCAATTCACCCAAGTCGTTCACCAATGGGTCATCGGTTGCAAAGGTTCCACTGACCCCTGAGTCGACTGCATTGCCGACGATTCGAATGACCTTGGGTGCCATCTCCAAGGAGGGGGCGTTGTCCAGAGATAAAGTGTTCTCTGCCGCGACCGAGAGTGTGCCGCCGGCGCTTGAAGCAATCGTCGTTCCTGCGACCGTATTGATTCGGCCCGCAATGATGGAAGCAGCATCGGCGGCATCGGTGGCAGTCGCCAAATTGATTGGGTTGGTGCCGGATGTCCCGAACGTGAATGTCAACGTGACGCCAGCGATGGCGACCGACAGTGTTTGCCCTGTTAGTTCGGCGAAGTTTGTTGCCGATAGATCCTCCACGACTACTTCGTCATCACGATTCTCGGCGTCTGCCAAAGCTGCGTCGATTGTGTCATAAGGAGTTGCCAGACTACCGTCACCGCCAGCGGCCGAAAGCTTGTCGACAAAGATCGTGTCTGGCGTATCGGTTGCCTGGAACCAGAACGAATACGTTCCACCGCTTTGCCCGTCCGCATCGCCATCGATTGGGGTGCCGCTGACATCTCGAAGTTGTTGCCCAGCAACCAACGATGGTTCAAATGTCAGTTGCAGTCCATATTCACCAAAAGTTGAGCCGCCAAATCCACTGTCGGGGGACGCTGGGTTGTACTGGTCGTTGCCCGCACTGGAGACGCCGACGAAGTATTCTCCAGCTTCCAATTCAACGTCAACGTAGGAATCGCTGCCAAAGAAACTGTAGTTGCCAGCGATCTCGGTGGAGCGGTCCGGGTGTAGCGGATCTCGTTTGAATAGACGCAGATGAGTATTAAGGAGACTCGGCGTCGATAGACGCTCGGCGAACGTTTCGATCTGGACCCGTCCTGGCGAATCGAGATTGAATCGGTAGACGTCTACATCCGTACTGACAGGAGGTGCAACTCGTTGGAGATAGACCAGATCAGCTTCACCCGGTTGCGTGTCAGAGATAGGGGCGATCCCCATCGTCGTGTGCTCTTCGTAGGTGTGCCCTAATCCCAACGCATGCCCTACCTCATGGAACATCGTTCCCGTAAAGCCATCTCCGAACGTGCTGATGTTGTCGAAATCTTCGAAGTCGAGAACGATTTGACGCGAGTTGGCTAGACCGGCAGTCCCATCAACTTCAGAAACCTCGTCTGGGTCCGCGGCACGCAAATCTCCACGCCCAATCGTCAAGGCTCCGCCTGTGTCCTGTTCAATGAATTCGTAGCCGAGTTGCTGGGCATAAATTTCCAAGATGCCCCGGGTAATTTCTTTTTGCTCAGGCGTGATCAGGTTTTGATAGATGTCGCCGATCGCGTTGGCTGGAAATTGTGATGGGAATGAATAGGTCACCACTTTTTCAGAAAAAACGTTCGGAGCTTCTTCCTGAGTGCCAATCGCTGATGTCAACAGGTTCGGAAGCGGTGGAAACTGTGGGAACGGCGGTTGAAGATTTCCCGCTGCCGGCGAGTTCGGCTTGTAGTGATTCTGGACTTGGACGTTCCGGTGACTTGGGTAATCAAGTCCGCCTGGGTACCTTGGTTGAGGTACAAGAAATTGAGGTTCAATCTCGCCCGAGACCCGATAGATGCCTTTCGCTATATTCCCCGAAAGATTGTCGATCTGAGTGGCTGTGTCCATCGAACTATTCAGGTCGTTCGATGCCGTGAACGCCGTTTGGAGAATAGGGGTGTCTTCACTGGTACCGACGTCCAAACGAAAGTTGCCATTGCTCAGAACTCCTGGCGCGAACGCCAGTTCGACACGGTTCTGGTTTGGGTAATAGGTAGCATCGATTGGATTCGCAGAGAAGGAACCGTCGTTCGCATTGATCAAACGATAGAAGTCTTCGTTTTCGGCGTCGTTTAAGTCGAGCCTTTGATCATCAAAATAGACATCGATCCGGTCACGAAGATGTGTGAGCGAACCGTCACTGTTTCGCTCCACCGGTTGAGGGACGACGGCGACGACTTGTGCTGCGCGGTCCAGGGTGAAGGTGGAGGCGAAATCGACGCCTCCGTTGAAGGCCACATTGCCGCTTGCTTCTTCGCTTTCGAGGCTCGCTGTGATCTCGATGCGGTAGATGTCATCGGGCAGTGATGCGGACGGATCGGTGGCGTTGTGGATTGCGTTGCTGGCCGGACGCATGACGATGCGCTGACGTCCTTCCAAAGACGTGTCGCCGGGCGTTTCCAAACCCAAGTATCCGAGGCTCACTTCGACTTCATTGCCATCGCCGAACGTGCCATCGCCACCGGCACGAACCAGACGCACGTTTCCGTCGATCGTGCTTTCCACCAAATTCGCATTGCCGTTGAACAGCAAATTCAATTCGCGGGGAGTGTTACGAAGCGTGTCACCGTCGGAAATCAATGCGCCAGCGTCAGGCCGAATGGCCAAGACTTCCGCGGCTAGCAGTTCACGTTTTTCGAGGGATTCGTGGCGGAGGCGTCGGTCGGCGGTCTGCCATTTGCTTCGTCGGGAGAGGCGATCGTTGCGGAGGCGGCGATTTTTCGTGGCGCGTTGGCCATTTTCGGTGCCTTCCATGGCGGAAGAAGTGTCTGTAGCAGCGTTGCCTAGCAATGAATGAAAACGGCGAAGCGTCATGAGAAACTCGAAAAATGTAGGGATCCAGCCACGGTCACCGTGACAGCGAAGCGAATCGAATGAACCAGAAGAAAAGAATGAATTTCGTCGTGGGAAACAGACGTTGACCCGCCGTTTGCGGCCTCAATCGAGGCGCAGCGGGGGCCCGTCGGACCTCTGAAGATAATTGGATAGTCAACTCGAATGCGGGAAAGTGCTCAGAAATTCCATCAAATTGTCGCCCCAATCGTCGCAAACCTAACGACCTGAACTCACCGGATGGACTCACCCAGTCAAAAATCAGTTTCACAGGGCGATTTCAGTCGCAGCATTTTGGGAAGACCTGCTCAGTAGAGGCGATGCGTGATCGCCGTCGTGCCGCCAACGCGGGAAACCGAACCCCGGGAATGGGAATGAGAGAATCCCGACTCGGCCAAGTGAAGTGCGGCTCGCTAGAATTGAGCGTCGCGGAGACGGGCGTTCCGGGAGTTGAGCGGGCTAGGGACGTGTGCATTTGGGAGCGTTCGTGCGGACGCCTCCGTTGCTGTTGGACTGGCTCGTTCGATCAGGCCCACACGCCGTGACTGGCGAGTTCACCGCTCATCGATCTCGCTGGTTCGGGGATGGATGACGCATCGGGCTACAAACAAAGACGAAACTTCTGGGCTGGCTTGGGGTTCATTTCTAGGTACGCTTGAGAGAATGCCCCCAGCGGGCTCCTTCCATCCCTTCCCACCTTCCCGAATGTTTCGATTCATGACGCTCACAAACCCTTGTTGTGCGGTTCGTCCCTCTCGCCAACGTGCATCGCTCGTGTGCCGAGCTTCTCGACGTGCAACGGCTGGCTCGCGTGCTGGTTTCACGCTGTTGGAACTGTTGTTGGTGCTCTCGATCTTGGTCGTGATCGGCGGGATCGTGCTGGTCAACATCACCGGGGCACAAGCCGAAGCGAACGTCAACGCAACCACGACGCAGTTGAATTCGCTGAAGAGCAACATCCAGATGTATCAGATCCGAATGAACTCGTTGCCGGAAACGTTGGAGCAACTTCGCGACGGACCGAGCGACTCGGCAAAGAAAGCCAAATGGGTCGCTCCCATCATCACGGAAATCCCCACCGATGCATGGGGCAACGCATTGACCTACAGCGTGAACGGAAACACGTTTGAAATCCGCAGCGGCGGGGTCGATGGTCAGGTCAACACGGATGATGACATCATTGTGTCAGGCTGATCGCCATGACACGGTCGTTTCGCGTTGAATTCGCTGCTCGTACCGCCTTCACCCTGTTGGAATTGCTTCTCGCCATGGCGGTCTTCGCCGCAATGGCGGCCGTGATCATTCCATCGGCGGGTGCGTTGCTGTCTGACCGTCGGTTGGTCCGCGGAACCGATCAACTGGTGGCCGAGATGACCCGACTTCGCGTCCGGGCGATGCGTGATGGGCGAGTGATGGTTCTCCGCCCGGCGGAAGCCTCCTTCGTCGACGCAAATGGAGCGAGCCAATCGGTGGCGTGGATCGTGTCTCCGTTGAGTTCTTCCGCCGATGCGACACAGGCCTTTGACCAAACGGGCTCTCAGTCCTCGTTGATGTCCGGAGCATCGCAGACTTTGGATGCAACCACGGCAACCCCGGTCGAGGCTGACTCACGCGTCATCGAAATGCCAGAAGGTGTGACCATCACCAGCGTCGCGACCTCGGCCGTTGGAGGACAAAGCGTTCCGGAAGCGGCCACGTTGTTGATCAATGCGAATCAAGCGACGACGGCAACCGTTCCCAACACGGACGGCGAAGTCACCTTGTCCGCGTCAGCCGATTTTCCGGCGATCTATTTCTATCCCACGGGCCAAACCAGTAACGCGCGAATCACCTTGGCGCACGTTGAGGCCGGTTCCGCATCGGTGATGTTGCGGGGATTGACCGGCGACGCCAGCGTGGAGGTGACTCCGTGATTGACTTCGCCAAAAAGGTCACGCCGCCAACATGTTTTACTTGCAGTATGCGGCAAGCGTCTGGGTTTTCGCTGCTGGAGATGATGCTCTCGCTTGCGATACTCGGGATGTCGCTCGCGATCCTGGCACAGATCGCCGGCACGGGAACCGACGCCGCACGAGAAGCCAGGGATCTCAGCCAAGCTCGGTTGATCGCGTCCAGCAAGATGTCGGAGATCCTCGTTTCCGCGTCGACCGGGATTTCACCCGCTGGGGCACCCGCGATGCCGGTTGAGTCGATGGACTCCGCCGCGACGACTCAATTTCAAGTGCAAGTCGACGTGGTTCCAGCACCCATGGACGGAATGTTGGCAATTCGCGTGGGCGTGGAAGCGCTCGATCCGGACGGTGGTCCTCCGTTGGCCACCTATGCGTTGACTCGTTGGATGATCGATCCGCTTTTAGGGTTGAAGGAGTTGGCCGAAGAAGAGGCCGCGTTGCGAGAGGAGGCAGCCAATGCTGATTCAGCAGCCATTGAATGATCGATCCAATCGCCCTCGAGTCGCATCGGGGCGTCGACTCACGTCTCGGCTGGGCTTCACGCTGTTGGAAATGTTGCTGACGCTGGCCATGAGTGTTGTCTTGATGGGGCTGATCAGTTCCGCCATCAACTTCTACGCTCGTGAAATGGACAACGCCGAACAGGAGTTCCGCGAAGCCGAATTGGCATCGGCGTTGTTGCAATTGATCGAAGACGATTTGCGAATGACGTTGGTGACTCGTCCTGTCGAAACGGATGGGCTGGCGGATGTCTTGGCGTCGGCGTCGGCACCTCTGGACAGTCTTGGATTGGGCGGCGGCGGGGAAGACTCGGAGTCGGATGACTCGCTTCCACCCGCGGATCCTGACACGCTGGACGACGATCCCATGTTGGACGAAACGGATTCGGCGTTGATGACGGGGATCGTGTTGCAGTCACCCGGGCTGATCGGAAACGAAACACAACTGCAAATCGATGTCAGTCGTTTGCCCAGTTTGGAACAGGGTTCGATCGATCCTGAGTTGGCGATCAACACGGGAGTGGAATTGCTCGACCGGCCCAGCGACATCAAGACGATCAGCTACTTCGTGCAGATGGCCGGTTCGTACGGCGTGCCGGATAAACTGTACACGCTGGCGGCGAGCGATGAAAACGCGGCGGCTGTCGCGGCGAATTCCGCAACCGCAGGGGGAGGTCTGGTCCGTCGCCAATTGGATCGAGCCATTGGTGTTCAAGCCCTTTCCACCGGCGGGTCTTCCCGGTTGGAGCAAACGGGCGAAGTGATTGCACCAGAAGTTGTCGCGATCCAGTTCGAATACTACGACGGAATCGATTGGCTGCCGCAATACAGCACCGATGAAACCGGATACTTGCCACTCGCAATTCGCGTGCGATTGCAGCTCGCGTCGCCATCGAATGCTGATCAGGCGACACCCAATCCGGTCACCAACAGTTTGGCCGCCAGCGAAGGCCGCGTGTTCACCCATGTGATCTACCTGCCAATGTCGTTCCCAGAGGATGGGGAAGCACTGTTGGAAGAACAGGAAGCAGCCAGCACCGCGGAGGCTCCCGATGTCGTGGCAGAATGAAAAGAGATCAACGGAGGGTTCTCCTCGTGACGCATCGCCCCGCCAGAAAGGCTTCTTTTTGGTGTTGGTGTTGATCGTCATCGCGGTGGCAACCATGGCGGTCTATTCGTTCACCGATCTGATGATTGCGGCTGACGAAACGGCTTATCTTGCAGGGGACATGACGCAGGCTCGCGCCACGGTGGACTCGGGCATTGAGTCGGTACGATTGACGTTGGCTCAAACGCCTGCCATTCGAGAAGACTCAGGTGGTGTGTTTAACAACCCCAACTTGTTTCAGGGGGTGCCCGTCACCGATGGAACTCAAGGCAACCCGACCAGCAACTTTACCGTCATCGCACCCGGGCTGACCGACATGGGAACCTTGGGGGGCATTCGATATGGATTGCAAAACGAGTCCGCACGGTTGAACGTCAATGCGTTGATCGTGTTGGAAGAGAACTCCGATGCGATCAACATGCTGAGTGGGCTCTCGGGAGGCAGCGTGGATGCCGGTGGGATCTTGGGCGACGTGACTGGCGAGAGTGAAGAAAGTGTTTCGACCGAAAACATCGCGGTGACGTTGTTGATGACCTTGCCCGGGATGGATGAGTCCATCGCGAATGCGATTTTGGATTGGCTTGATGAAGACACCGAGCCACGAGAGAACGGCGCGGAGGACGAATATTACACCGCTTTGGCGACTCCTTACGCTGCCGCCAATGGGCCACTGCAATCGGTGGAAGAATTGCTGCTCGTGCGTGGTGTCACGCCGCAGTTGTTGTTCGGTGCGGACACCAATCGCAACGGTGTTTTGGATGCCGACGAGCAACAACGGTTTTCGGCCAGCATTGACACGCCAGGGGTGTTGGGCTGGGCCAGTTATCTGACGGTGCATGGTGCTGAGGCCAACAAAACCATGGACGGGGACTTTCGCGTCAACATCAACCAAGACGACCTCGAAGTTCTTTACGACGAGCTCTTGGCGGCTTTGGGTGACGACGTGTTGGCGTCATTCATCGTTGCTTATCGGATGGCCGGTCAATCTTCGCTAACGGAAACGATGGTGGCGACCGCGTCGGCACAAGGATTGGCGGCCCAGGGCATCGAAGCCGATGACGCCGCCAACGCCTCACGCGAAGAAGAAGGCACGGTGCTACCTTGGTCCGTCGACGCGTTGGATCAGTTTGATTTGACGGCGGGAGCGGAGGTGGAATTCAACCAGTTGTTGGATTTGATCGATGCGAAGGTGAGTCTGCAGCAGAACGACGAAACGATCACCTACACCTCTCCTCTGATTGGCGATCCAGCCATCCTGGCGGAGTTTCTGCCGTTCTTAATGGATCAACTGACCACTCAAGATTCCGATGTTCTGCCGGGGCGGATCAATCTGAACGAGTGTCCCGCTGAACTTCTGATGGGGATCCCCCTGGTCGACGTGGACACGATGACCGCGATCCTGGACGCTCGGGCTCAAGCCGCGGTCGGTGGCACCACGGATCGCAATCACGAAACTTGGCCCCTGACGGAGGGTTTAGTCACTGTGGACCAAATGCGTGCGTTGCTTCCGTTGGTCACGGCTCGTGGCGACGTCTTCCGTGCTCAGGTCATCGGTTACCACACCGGCACCGGTTTGTCCGCGCGTGGGGAAGCGATCATTGACGCGACGACGCCCAATCCAAGGGTGGTTCACTACCGCGATCTGACGCATCTCGGTCGAGGCTTCGATCTGTCCGTCTTGGGCGGAAACATCGTGGCTCCCAACAACAACTAAGTAGACTATTGCACCATGACTAAAAAAGTAGCCGTCGATTGGGATGAACAGCAGATTCGGATTGTGGTCGGAGAGGTCTCCGGCAAACAAACCCGAATCGTGGACGCTGCGCTTCTGCCGATTCAAACCGCAGGTGTCGCAGCCACTCTGAAGTCTTGGATTGCCGAGCGCAAGCTGGAAAAGTCTGAGTGCTTGGTCGCAGTCGGACGCGATTCGGCGGAGCTGCGGCAGATGGAGTTTCCGCCGGTTCCTGACGAAGAGCTGCCGGACATGGTGCGGTTTCAAGCGGTGCGATCGTTTGCGTCGGCCGGCGACAGCGCGACGGTCGACTACTTGCCCACATCGCGTGACGAAAAAGGCGTTCGTGCCATCGTGTCGGCAACCGGAGCCAATCGTCTCGATCCAATTCGAAAGGTGGTCGAGACCTCGGGGATGACCGTCGGCCGCATCGCTCTGCGTCCGATCGCGGCTGCCGCGCTGTATCAAATCATGTTGCACGACTCAGTCGCCAACTCGACTCGTTCGACGTTGGCATTGATTGACTTGGTCGGTGACGAGGCGGAAATCGTCTTGTTCCGCGGACGCGATGTCGCGTTTGTTCGTTCCGTTCGCTTGCCTTCGCAATCACCGGCACGAGTCAATGCGCTCGCCGGTGAGTTGCGGCGAAGCATGATTGCTTGCGGTGCATCCGGTTCCCCTTGTGACATTGCAATTTGGGGAACCGAACATCGACATAAAGAAGAATTGGATCAAGTCGCGGATCGTTTGGATCAAGGGCAAGATAAACCGTCTGAAAAACGCTTGATCAATCCGTTGCAAATCGTCGATTGCGATTCGTCGGTGGAGCCTTCGGTTGGCGACACGGTCGGTCGGCTGGCGCCGCTGGTCGGTTTGCTGGTGGCCGATGCGTCGCATAGCGATCGGTTGATTGATTTTGAAAACCCACGCGAATACATTCCGCCCACGACCAACCGCGGAAAGCTGGCTGCGATGATCGGCGTGCCCGCCGCATTGGTGATTGGCGTCGGTTGGTTGTTCTGGAGTCAGTTGGCATCTCGTGATGCGGATATCGAAGCGTTGGAAAAGGCCAATGCTTCCCTTCGCGAACAAGTGAAGGTTGCCGACGTCAGTGTCACTCGCACGGAACGCATCGATCAGTTCCTGGATGCCGATGTGAACTGGTTGGAAGAAATCGAACGCTTGGCGGGCGCCTTGCCACCTTCGGAAGAATTGATCCTGCAGCAGATCTCTGCCAACGCGGACATTCGCCAAGGCGGAGGACGCATGGTGGTCGCCGGTTTGGTGACTTCGCCAGATGTCATCGATGAGATGGAAACGTCGCTTCGTGACGAAACGCATCGCGTGGTTGGTGATGGTGCCAGCCAGATCGAAACGGAAGACGCCTACCGCTGGCAAATTCGCGAAACGATTTCGGTGGAATCCAGCAGCGTTCGGGCCGATCGTTACGAACGCATTGCCAAAGCGTCGGAGGAAGCGAACGCGACGGACACTTCGGAAGGAACCGACGAAGCCGCCGAGGGAACTTCGGCCGAGCCCGCTTCGTCCGCAGCGGAGTCAGGAAAGCAGTCAGCAGTGCCCGGCCAAGAAGAGCAGGCTAACAAGCAATCGTCCGGTGGATCCACCGACGTTCAATCGGAGGTGTCGGCATGAGTCAACGCGAACGTTTTCTAGCGATGGCCGTGGGCGGCTTGTTCATTGTCGTCGCTTTCCAATGGGGGTTCAGCAAGTATCGAAGCGCGGTCAAGTTTCGCGACAATCGACTGGCGGGTCTGCAGAACGAAGCCGATCAACTGAACGAAAAAATGCTGGCGGGCGCGTACGCCGACCGGCAGATGGGCGAGTACATGGTGCGTTCGTTGCCGGGCAATCCAGAAAAAGCCAAAAGCACTTATCAATCGTGGTTGCTAGGCACCGTTCGCGAAGCGGGGTTGATGGATGCTGGCGTGGACCCGGTCAGTGATGCACCGGTTGGCGATCTCTATCATCGCTACGGTTTTCGCGTTTCTGGCAAAACGACTCTGAAGGGTTTGGTCGGTTTGCTGCATGACTTCTACGCTCGGGACTATTTGCATCGTGTGCGTGAACTCAGTTTCGGCCCCTCGCGAGCCGGTGATTTGAACTTGGTCATGACCATCGACGTGATCTCGCTTGCCAATGTCGGCGACGACGTTGCCACTCCGGAGGAAGATTCTTGGCGGATTGCCAAGTCATTGGACGAAGTCGAATCATCGATTCTGAATCGCAATTTCTTTGAGCCGCCAAACCAACCGCCTGTTTACTCGGGCGATGAAACACTGGTGGCTGTCAAAGGCGAGAAGACCGAAGTCAAAATCAAAGCCAATGATCCCGAAGGCACCGGCCTCACATTCGAAATGGAAGGCGAGCTTCCCGAGTGGGCAACTTTCGATCCGGCCTCCGGCACGTTCACGTTCAACGCGCCGGCGGATCCCGAGCAAGACGGCGACGAGGCCGCCGCCGAATCAACCAGTTCTGCTGAACCGTTGAAGGTCACCGTTCGCGTCTCTGATTCCGGTTACCCAAAACGTCAGATTGAAAAGACGTTGGCTGTGCGATTGCAAGACCCACCGCCGCCGGCTGCTCCGGATCCATTGCCACCGAAGTTTGACGATGCGACTCAGACTTATCTGACCGCATTGGTTCAAGGTCGTGATGATTGGACCGCTTGGATGAACGTTCGCACTCGCGGCGAGACGTTGAAATTGCAAGTGGGTGATTCGTTCGAAATCGGATCCAAGAAGGGCGTGGTGAAGTCCGTCTCCGCCCGAGTGGTCTTGTTGGAAATTGACGGCAAGCAGTTCGAGCTGCGACCGGCGGGCAAATTGTCGGAAGCGGTGGAGTTGGAGTCTCCGGAGCAGCCCAAGGCTGACGCGGCGACCGAAGAGTCGCCGAGCGAATCCGATGGTGATCCGGGGAAGGATGAAGCGTCTGAGGTTGAGCCCGCCGAAGAGGAAGCCGCGGAGAATCCGCCAGCGGAACCCGTGGCGGAGACCGCTGCGGAGGAGGATTCAACCGAGCCTTCCGAACAATCGGAAGAAACCGCCGCGGACGAACCGGCGCCGGCTTCCACGACCGCCGATTGAGAGCAGTTCGGATTGACAATGGAAAGATCGAGCGATACGCTCGGTGCATCACCAGGGAAATCGTTCGCCCGGGCCGATTCGGTCCGGGCTGTTTTTTTATCTTTTCATCTCCAATCGTCTCATCGCCATGAATCCGCAAGACATTTTGCGTTACGTCGATTCGCTGCACCGCGACAAAAACATCGACCCCGAGCTGTTGTTCCAGGCGATCGAGTCCGCTTTGCAAAGCGCTGCCAAAAAGCAATACGGCGAAGAGTCCGATGTGATTGTTTCGATCAGCCGTGACAACGGAGCGATTGCGGCCACATTGGCGGGCGAGCCCTTGGGCGATGACCAAATTGGACGGATTGGTGCCCAGACCGCAAAGCAGGTCATCATCCAAAAAGTTCGCGAAGCAGAACGTGATGCGTTGATGCTGGAGTACCGCGATCAAATCGGTGAGATCGTCAGTGGAATGATTGGTCGCGCCGATGGCGGCGTGGCAACGGTGAACCTGGGCAATGTCGAAGCCATCTTGCCTCGCAGTGAACAGATTCCCGGTGAAAGTCTGCACGCCAACGAACGCGTGCGAGCCATCGTGTTCGAAGTGCGTCCATCGGGCGGTAACCGCGTGCGAGTCGTACTTTCACGTACCCGACCTCAATTCGTTCAGCGTTTGTTTGAGCAAGAGATTCCCGAACTGAATGACGGCGTCATCGCGATCAAATCCATTTCGCGTGAACCCGGCTATCGCAGCAAGGTCGCCGTCAGCAGCGACGACCAACAAGTCGACCCGATCAGCGTCTGTGTTGGCTACCGCGGCAGCCGCATCAAAGCGGTTCGTGAGGAATTAGCCGGTGAACACATCGACGTGGTTCGCTACGACAACGATCCAGAAGTCTTGATTCCCAACGCGTTGCAGCCTGCTGAAGTGGATCAGGTGTTGTTGTGTGACATGATCGGTCGCGCGATTGTGTTGGTCCAAGAAGATCAACTGTCGCTGGCAATCGGTCGTCGCGGGCAAAACGTGCGACTGGCCAGCAAGCTTTGCGGTTGGGACATCGAGATCATGACCAACGCGGAACTTGAAGAGCAAATCGAACGTGCCGTTGGTGGATTCAGTCAGATTCCAGGCATCACAGAAGAGATCGCTCAGTCTTTGGTCGAGCAGGGATACCTGTCGTATGACGACCTGTCGGTGATCGAGCCCGATCTGTTCATGGAAATGAGCGGGTTGAGCGAAGAAGAAGTTGACCGGATCGTGGAGACCGCCGAAGCGAAGGCGGAAGAGGCTGAACAAGCGGCTGCCGAAGAGCGTCGTGTCCGACGTGATCAAGAAAAATCGGATCAAGCGGCTCCCGCGAAAGAACCGGCTGAAGGCAACGCCGGTGGCGAAAAGGCACCGTTGGAAGAAGCCGTTGCCGAGGCGACGGGCACAGAAGCTGCTGCTGAATCGGAAGAAGCCGCCGCTGAGGAGCAACCAGTGGCCGACGAAGCTCCCGAAGCGGAGTCAGAAGAAACAACCGCCGAGGTGGCTGAGTCCGAGCCCACCGAAACGGAGGTGGTCGCGGAGACGGCTGAGTCGTCCGAGGCCGATGTGAACAAGCAGGATGGTTGAGTGCAGCCGTTTTCAAAAAGCGACCTTGTACGCTATCCTACGTGGGACTGAGGCAAAGTTGGTCTTTGCCACTCGTCCTTGGGACAATTTGAACGCTATGAAATTCCCCGTTGTTTTCAGCGAGTTCGGTGGTGATCCACCCGCTGGCGGTAGCAACGATGGAGGTCTTTTTATGCGATTTTGATGAACGAAACCACGAAGCCGCAGCCGCAAGGAATTGCCAGCGGACTTCACCTATCGAATTTGACAGGATCCCGACCCAGTGCCAGTACGCATTTACGCGCTCGCCAAAGAACTGAATCTCGACAGCAAAGAACTCGTTGATGCGGTAAAAAAAGCCGGCATCACCGGCAAAGGTTCCGCGCTGGCCAGTCTCTCCGATGAAGAGGCCCAGCAAGTGCGAGGTCATCTCGCCGGTTCCGCTGCGAAATCCGAGTCCAAGCCAAAAGCGGCTCAGCCAACCATGGAAAAACCCGCGGCTCCCGTCGCCCCCGTCCGAGATCTGGGCGGAGCGGCCGGTCGAAAGCCCGCTGCAATCAACGTTGGCCGTTCTTCCAAACCAACCGAAGCCAGCGAAAAACCCGCTCCCGTTGCTCCTGTCCGCGATGGCGGGCGACCAACAGGAAAACCTGGGCCCATCGTCCGCACGCCGAAATTGGCTCCGGCTCCCGAGGCGAAGGCCCCGGAAGCACCGCCGGCTGATAACTCGCCCAAGCCCGAAGTTCGATTGCCCAAACCAGGTGGTCTGAGTGGCGTCACGCCCGGATCCAGTGGTCGAGGCATTGGCATGGGTGCCAAGGTGGACGACGGTTCGGGCACATCGGATTCACCCGCCAAGTCATCACCCGCGGCGAAATCGGATGCTGGGGAACGCAAGGCACCCAAGGCTCCATTGCAAGCCAAGCGGGAACCTGCCGCCAGCGACGACACCGCGTCCGGCAACGACGGCGGAAACAAAGGCGGCGGTTTGGCCAGTCGCATCGCGAATCGGATGGGGAACAATTCCTCCGGACGCGTCGTGCCCAATACGCCCGGGACACCGATCGCTCCTGTCCGAAGTGATTCCGCGATGGGCGGTTCTGGCGGAAAAATGCGGTCTTTGGATCGTTCGCGAAATCGCGGCGATGACGCTGGCAAAGGTGGCGACGCGGGCAAAGGCAAGAAGCGTGAGCCGCGAATCAAAGTCAACCTGGCTCAACTGCCCAACGCGCCAAGCAAGCCAGCCGCGCCGACCGGTGGTTCCGGACCGGCGGCTCAAAAACCCGATATCAAGCTGACCCGTGATGTGATCGAAGGTCACAAGCAGGGGATGAAAGCTCCGTTGGCTCGTTTGGAGCAGGACGAGGCAGAGAAAAAGCTACGCGGCAAAAAGGGCGCGGAGGGGACTGGCAGTCTGGCCGGTCGTGGTCGCCGAGTCGATGAAGAAGACGACAAGCCAAAGAAGAAGGGCTTGGCGGGGATGGCCAGCGCACGTGCCGAGCGGCAGCGTGGCGGTGGTGGTCGTCGAAACATTGGGATGGATCGGAACGATCGTCAGCAAGGTTTCCGACGGTCTCGCCCGCGAATCCGTCGCAAAGGCGTCAACACGGCGGCACCTCGGAAAGACAAGGTGCAGTTGGAATTGCCATGTACCGTTCGTAGTTTCTGCGAAGCCGCTGGGATCAGCGTTGCTGACGTGATGCGAACGCTGATGGGCATGGGCATGATGCTGAACATCAATGCGGAAATCGATTTTGAAACCGCTGAGTTGTTGGCCGCCGAGCACGATCTGGACATCGAGCTGAAAGCAGCGGAATCGCTCGAGCAAGAGTTAATCACCGAGATCGAAGAAGCTGAAGATGAACCCGATAGCTTGGTCGCTCGTCCGCCCGTGGTGACGTTCTTAGGTCACGTTGACCACGGCAAGACAAGCCTCTTGGACTACTTGATCGGCATCAACGTCGTCAAAGGCGAAGCCGGCGGGATCACCCAGCACATCCGTGCTTACAAAATCGAAAAAGACGGTCGCGCCGTCACCTTCGTCGACACGCCCGGTCACGAAGCATTCACCGAAATGCGCGCTCGCGGTGCCAACGTCACCGACATCGCCGTTTTGGTGGTCGCCGCTGACGACGGGATCATGCCTCAAACCGAGGAAGCCATCAGTCACGCAAAAGCGGCTGAAGTGCCGATCGTCGTGGCGATGAACAAGATCGACCTGGAAGGCGTCGACCCGAACCGCGTGATGACTCAATTGACCGAGCATCAGCTCACGCCAAGTGAATGGGGCGGTGACGTCGAAATCGTTCGTACCAGTGCCACGCAAGGCACCGGCATGGACGAATTGCTCGAAACGTTGCTGACCATTGCGGAACTGAACGAATACAGTGCGAACCCGAATCGTTCGGCTCTCGGGGTTTGCTTGGAAGCCGAACAACAGGGCGACCGCGGTGTGGTCGCGAAGTTGGTTGTTCAAAACGGCACCCTTCGCGTCGGTGACATCTTGGTTTGCGGTCCTGCTCACGGTCGCGTCCGTGCGATGCAAGACACGTTGACCGGCGAGTCGATCACCGAAGCCGGGCCGAGCACGCCTGTCAGCCTGATGGGTTTGGACACGCCTCCTGGTGCGGGCGACCGTTTCCACGTGCTGAAAGACATTTCGCAAGCGCGCGAAATCGCCAGTGCACGGGAAGGGGAATCCAGCCGCCAAAGCTTGTCGGGGATCACCACGAAGGTCAGCTTCGACTCGTTCCAAGAAATGCTGGAAGACGGCAAGTTGGGCGAATCCGAAGACCGCGTGAAGTTGAACCTGATCATTCGTGCGGATGCTCGCGGATCGTTGGAAGCCATCGACAAAGAGCTCAGCAAGTTCGACCATCCCGAAGTCGAAATTCGCGTGCTGCAGCGAAGCGTTGGTGGAATCACCCTCGCCGATGCGACCCTGGCCAGTGCTTCCGATGCCGTCATCTTGGGCTTCAACGTGATTCCCGATGACAAGGCTCGTGCCTTGGCGGAAGAACGCTCTGTCGAGATTCGACGTTACGACGTGATTTATAAGTTGACCGACGATATTCGTGCGTTGATCGAAGGACGTTTGAAACCCGAAGAACGCGTCGTCGAATTGGGACGTGCTTTGGTCAAACAAGTCTTCACGATCAGTCGCGTGGGAACAATCGCGGGTTGCTACGTTGCTCAAGGCAGCATTCAACGCAATTGTCGAATTCGCGTCAGTCGAGATGGTCGCGTCATTGGCGATTACCAACTGGACACGCTGCGTCGCATCAAAGAAGACGTGAAAGAAGTGCCTCGCGGCATGGAATGCGGTATTCGATTGCAGGGCTTCAATGACATCAAACAAGACGATGTCTTGGAAGCTTACAAGATCGAAGAAGTCGCACGTAAACTCGATTGATTGTCGAGTCGGAGACCGGCGACGCGTGTTGTTCATGCGTTGTCGGTTGCCCATCGCTGAAGCATTCAGCAAAACCATGGAGGCGAGTCGCTATGGCTCACCCCTTTTCAATTCTGTTGCGATTGCACCCTCCTCTTTTCTTTCGAAGTCTGTCCTTTGTCCAGTCGACGTTTGCTCAAAGCCGCCGAAGCGATCCGCGAAGTGGTCGCCAATGCGATCGTGACCGAAGTTCGCGACCCGCGTGTTCGCGACGTCACCGTGATTGGTGTCGAGGTTTCGCCCGACATGCGCGAGGCTAAGGTCAAGGTCAGCGTGATGGGGGACGACTCGCAAAAGCAATTGTCCCTTCGTGGCCTAAAGAACTCCGCCGGTTTCTTGCAAAGCAAAATCGCGAATCGGTTGGACACTCGATACACGCCCAAGTTGCGGTTCGAAGTCGACAAAGGCCAGGAGAATGCGATGACGGTCAGCGAGATTCTTGCCCAGATTCGGCGAGAAAAAGAAGACGCTACCGATGATCGTGACCAAAATGATTCAGGCGAAGAAGCCTCTCCCCACTCAAACGATTGATTACCGCATTTAGATGTCAGCCACCAACCGCGCGAAACTGATCACAAAGCTGCAAACAGCTTTGAAGAAACATTACGACGTGCCACCGGCCACCCCGTCACGTCCTCTGCTCGAGCATGCGCTGTACGCATGTCTGTTGGAGGATTGTCCTGCTGATTTGGCCGACGAAGGTTTGGCGAAGCTCGAGCAAGATTACTTTGACTGGAACGAAGTCCGTGTCACGACGGTGACTGAACTGGCCGGTGTGCTGTCCAGTCTGCCTGATGCCAACAAAGCGGCTCAGCGATTGAAGTCGATTCTGCAGGCGATTTTTGAAGAGTTCTACAGCTTTGATTTGGATCACTTGAAGAAGGAAAATCTCGGCAAAGCCGTCGCGAAATTCGAGGGCATGGAACCCATGACCCCGTTTGTGTTGAGTTACATCATCCAACACGGATTGGGCGGTCACTCGATTCCGATCGACTATTCGGCAATGGTGGTGATGTTGGTCACCGGCATCGCGAGCCAGTCGGAAGCGGCGGATGGTCGCGTTCCAGGACTCGAACGAGCGGTTCCCAAAAGCAAGGGTGTCGAGTTTGCCGCCTTGCTGCATCAACCCGCCGTGGCGTTGACGATCGATCCAAAGGACAAGAACGCTCGCAGTTTCCTAGAAGCCGTTGCCAAAGGCAGCTCCAAAGAACTCGACGAATGGTTGAGCAGCAAAGAAGCCGCGATCCAACGGGTCAAAGCTCGTAAGAAAGAAGAACGCGAAGCCGCCAAGCAAGAGGCGGAAGCCGAAGCGGCTGCGGAAGAAGCTCAGGCCAAGTCAGCCGTGTTGGTCAAACGCAGCGCCAAGAAAGGAAGTCGCACGACCAAACCCGCGGTTCCACAGAAGTCGGCGGCCGAACAGGCGGCCGAATCGAAAGCTCGTTTGGAAGCGGAAGCGAAAAAAGCCGAAGCCAAGGCAGCCGGAAGCAAGGCCAAGAAGAAGGCGACCAAATCCACCAGCGATACCGCTGCAAAGAAAGAGACTGCAACGCCAAAGAAGTCTTCCAAAACAGCATCGAAGTCTTCCACCACAACGAAGTCGGCTGGAAAGAAGTCCAGCAAGACCTCCGCTGCGAAGAAGGCTCCTGCAAAAAAGTCGAGCGGCAACGCCAAGGCGAGCACTGCGAAACCTGCCGCACCAAAGAAGGCAGCCAAAAAGAAAGCCGCCCCAAAGAAGTCCAGTTCGTCCGGAGCAAGCAGCTCGTCGGCTGGAAAGAAAGCGACCAATCGTAAATTGACCAAACGGAAACCTCGCTGATCTCAATCTTGCTCCCTGTCGACCTTGGGGAGTGAGTCTTTTGAGCCAGGAATCAATCCATATTGGAAGGACGACTCTGATGGCAGGTCATAGTAAATGGGCAAACATCCAGCACCGCAAAGGACGCGTCGACGCTCAGCGGGGCAAGATGTGGAGCAAGCTTAGCAAGGCAATCATTGTCTCTGCGAAGATGGGTGGCGGCGATCCTGCGTCAAACATCCGGCTACGCAAAGCCATTGATGACGCCAAAGCAGTTTCAATGCCCAAAGACAACATCGAACGTGCGATCAAACGTGGCACGGGCGAACTCGAAGGCGCCGCCGTGGAGGAGATCCTCTACGAAGGTTATGGCCCTGGCGGCGTTGCCGTGATGTGCTTGGCACTGACCGACAATCGCAACCGCACCGCACCTGAACTGCGAACGCTATTCGGAAAGCACGGCGGTGAACTTGGGAAAACCGGATGCGTGTCGTACCTGTTCGAACGCAAAGGCATCTTCGTCTTCGGTGAGGACGCGGACGAAGAAAAGGTCACTGAGTTGGCATTGGAGAACGGTGCCGAAGACGTTGAAGCGGATGACGATGGCAAACTGCAAGTCACCAGCAGCCCGGAATCCTTCGGCGATCTGGAAGTGGCGTTTGATGAAGCCGGCATGTCGCCCGAAGTCAGCGAGGTGACGCAAGTCCCATCGACGAACGTCGATTTGGACGAAAGCACCTCCGGCAAGGTGTTGTCCTTGTTGGAAGCACTGGACGACCACGACGACATTCAAACGGTCAGCACGAACGCGAATTTCCCATCGGAGACGGTCTCGGAATAAACTCCGGTCGCTCGAAATGACTTTCCCAACGACGCCAGCACTCCACCACGGATGCTGGCGTTTTCGCGTCTGGTGAAGCAGTCGTTTGCGACGTAGGGGGGTGGATGGCCGGGAAAAATGCGCCACTCAAGCTGGATCGTCATATTTGGCGGAACCTCGGTAAATCGCGCGGGTTAGACTACCAAGCGTCGCTGCGCTTCAAATATCGCGTGCTGGTCAGCCAGTGCAATCGATCATGCGAGTGAGCCGGAATATCGCTCCGCTGGTTTGCTAGCCCATTGTGTGATGTGATTCCTCGCCGCTCGGTCGCTTGGCGACGCGCTCGCGAGATGAAAGACGCTGATCGACGTGCTTGTTCCTCATCGGTTGAAGTTTTGATGCCCGGTTCACCATCTGAAACTCTGGTTTCCGAATCGAAAACGGAGACGGCTGATTTTTCTCGGCCAAACTCATCCTTCGAGGGTCAAACCGACCACTCTCGAACGGCTCCCAGCGAAGGACTGGCAAGTGGTGCCAAAGGCGACGCGCCAACTTCGATTTCGCGTCTTCGCTTCCTCGTCAATCTCGTGGTCTCCGTCTCAATTCTCGGTCTGTCGGTCTACGGGTACACATTCCTGGGGGAACGCACTCGACCTCAGCGGAAGAAGCCGCCGAAGTCACCGTTCACGGTTGTGTCGACGAGTGACCTGCGGGAGCATCGGGGGCCCGTTCAGATCGACGTTAACGGTGTCGTGGTTCCGTTACGCGAATTGAGGTTGGCGACGGAAGTCGCGGGGCGGGCAGTCGAACTTTCTCGTAATGTTCGGGCTGGTCGTTCGGTCGCTTCCGGCGAAGTGTTGCTGAAGTTGGATGCGACCGAATACGAGTTGGAAGTGAAGCGTTTGAAGGCTTTGTCCAAGCAGGAAGCCGCGGAGGAGGACGCTGTTCGAGTCTCGATTGAGAACACGCGTGAATTGCAAACGCTGGCCGAGAAGCAACTGGAAATCGCGAATCAAGAAACAAAACGTGTTCGTGCCTTGGTCGATCAACGAGCGGCGTCTGCTTCCGAAGTCGACACGGCGAGGCGAGCGGAGTTGGCCGCCAACGCCGAGCTGGTCACTCTGCAAAACCAATTGCGTGAACAGGCCGCTCAGCTGCAACTTGTCATTGAAAAACGCCAGTTGACGGGCGTCTTGCTTGAACGTGCAGAGCTCGATCTTTCACGATGTGTCGTGCGCTCGCCGATCGATGGCCGCGTGGTCTCATCCGCAGTTGAGGAACAGTCTTTTGTTCCAATGGGGACCACGTTTGTCACCGTCGAGGACACTTCCGCGGTCGAGGTTCGTGCCAGCTTGACCGCTGATCAAATGTTTTGGATCTGGAACAGCCGTTCCACCGCTGATGATCCCATTCTCGACAGCGGTGAATCCTTCGAAACGTCATCGCCGGAAGGCCGCGAGAGCGGAGTCACGGTTCCCGCAATCGTTTCGTGTGAACTGGGAAATGAGCGACATCGTTGGTCGGCCGTGTTTGAAAGGCTAGACGGTGTCGGGATCGATCCAAACACGCGAACTTATCCGTGTCTGTTCCGAGTCGAAGCTCCTTTGTCCAAGTCGGATTCCGATCTGGAGCGTCCGTTGACGCGAGGCATGTTTGTCAACGTTTCTATTGAAACAAATCCCAATCGAAAGCTGCTTCGTGTGTCGGAGACTGCGGTTCGGCCTGGGAATCGTTTGTGGTTGAGCTTGGAAGGCAAACTGCGGATCGTTCCCGTGTCCGTGGTCAGCCGCATTGGCGATGAAGTGGTGGTTCAAATGCAAATTGCACGTGAGCATTTGGATGCCTTCGCGGAAGCAAAGATCATCGTGTCACCGATCAGTGACCCCGTGGAGGGAATGCCCGTCGGCTCCGCGACGGATGCTGCTGGCAGTGGCAAACGCGACGATGGTGTGGCAACGAAATCTGCCGCGAAACAGGATTCTGCTTCAGTGAATCCATTGGGCATTGCATCGCAGGTGGCGGGATGAAGTCCTTGATTGCGTGGTCGGTCAAGAACTGGCAGGCCATGAATGTGATCATGGTGGGAGTCTTGTTGTTGGGCGCGTTCAGCCTGATGCGGTTGCGACGCGACTTCTGGCCTGACTTCGAGCTCTATGTGCTGTCTGTTTCGGTCGAGTATCCAGGGGCCAGCCCGGACGAGATCGAAGAAGGCATCTTGGAAAAGATTGAAGAGTCTGTTCGAACCGTGGACGGCATCGAAGAGATGACGTCGCTGGCTCGAGAGGGCATGGGCACCGTTACGTTGGAACTGGATCCCGATGCGACGCAAGCGGATGCACAACAAGTGCTGACGGAGGTGACGACCTTGATTGGGCAAATTCCCAGCTTTCCGGAGCTGGCGGAAAAGCCCGACATTCGAATGAACACCAATTTCGTGACGGCGATCCGTGTGGCGGTGATGGGGCCAAAGGTTGCGGAGGTGTCCGACTTGGTTGCGGAGGATGCCGCGGCGGTCAGCTCGGTTTCAAATTCGACCGAAGACAATTTGGTTTCTGCGACGCGGCAGAGCGGCGACGAAGCTCGATCCGAATCCGCGCTGGCGCTTCGTCGCGTCGCCGAACAAATTCGCGAAGAAATTTTGGCGTTGCCTTCGGTTTCGGTGGCGGATTTGGTCGGCACTCCGGATTACCAAATCGACATTGAGATCCCCGAAGAGACGCTTCGCAAATACAACTTGTCGCTGAAAAGTGTTGCGGAGATCGTACGTGCCAACAACGTCGAGTTGCCCGGAGGAACTCTGCGGGGACGCTCGCAAGAAGTTCTGTTGCGAGGGAGTGACAAGAGTTCCGTCGGTTCGGGAATCGAAGAGATACCGCTGGTGAGCCAAGCCGATGGCGTGGTGTTGACCGTCGGCGATCTCGGTCGCGTACGTGATGAGTTTTCCGTCGAAGGCAGCATCAATGAGGTCAATGGGCGTCCTGCCGTCTTGGTTTCCGTCGAAACCACCAGTGCGGATGATTTGATCCAAGTATCGCAAGAAGTTCGCGAATTTGTTGAGCGTGGGAGTGATGCGTTGCCGGAAGGCTATTCACTCATCGCCATGCGAGATCGGTCCACCAGCGTGAAGAACCGTCTTGATCTGCTGAGCAAGAACGCTTGGATGGGGCTGGCGTTGGTGTTCATCGTCCTGGCGTTGTTCTTGGAGATGAGATTGGCGTGGTGGGTGATGTTGGGAATCCCCATCTCGCTATTGGGGGCATGCATCTACATGCACTACGGTGGTCAAACATTGAACATGACTTCGATGTTTGCTTTTCTCATTGCGTTGGGGATCGTGGTCGACGATGCCATTGTGGTGGGGGAGAACATTTATGCTCACCGAGAAATGGGAAAGAGTTATCGTCAGGCTGCCATCGACGGTGCTTACGAAGTCATGCCGTCGGTGATCACGGCGATCTTGACGACGGTGATCGCGTTTGCACCGATCATGTACATGGAAGGGCGAATCAAACGTTTGACGGTGGTTCTGCCGATGTGCGTGGGAGCCATGTTGATCATCTCCATGTTCGAGAGTTTGACCATACTGCCGTCTCACCTCTCACACAAACGCAGTCGTTTTCTCGATGCCTTGGCTTACATTTTGATGCCGCTGCGTCCGCTGGGATGGTTGCTCGAAAAGGCGAACGGTGGGATGTCGCGGCTGTTGACGCAAGTGATCGATCGGATTTACACGCCGACGCTACGTTGGTCGCTGCGGAATCCGTCGATTGTGCTTTCAACATTGGCTGGTTTGTTGATCTTGTCCGTTGGTGTCGTCCGTTCCGGCATGGTGCCATTTTTGTTGTTGCCCAAGATTGATTTTGGCTTCATCACGGTTCAGGTGACCTATCCCGATGGGACGCCGGTCGAAATCACCAATGCTGCGACCAAGCGTTTGGAAGACGCGATTTGGCGAGTCAACGAACGATCGATTGACGAGGGGCTGACGGTCGATAGTGGAGGCTTTGTTCAGGCGGTTCAGCGGACGGTCGGGTCTTCGGGCGATGAGGTCGGGTCCAGTGTCGCCAGTCATGTCGGTGGGTTGTTCATTCAATTGAACGATATCGGGCAACGAACGGTGAGCAGCGACGACATCGTTCGAATGTGGCGTGAAGAGGCCGGGCGGTTTCCAGGGGCCGAAGCCGTCGCTTTCGGTGCGACGCCACGCGGACCGGCATCTCTGCCGATCGAGATGCGACTGATGGCGTCCGGCGAAAACTTAGACGACTTGGACGCCGCGATTGAACGCTGCAAAGCCAAGTTGGCCGAGTATCCCTATGTTTCCGACATCGCCACCGATACTCGGCAAGGAAAGTGGGAATATCGGATGCGAGTTCGTGACGATGCCAAAGCGATGGGTGTGTCGCTCGCGGATGTTGCCGGAACGGTGCGGGCATCGTACTACGGAGAAGAAGTGATGCGTCTTCAGCGTGGACGACATGAAGTCCCCTTGCGGGTTCGCTACCCGCGAGAAGAACGCAATACATTGGTGAGCTTTCACGACATTCGCGTGCGTGGCGACGATCGCATGGAGCGACCGCTAGACGAAATTGTCGAGGTGGACGTGCAACGCGGCTATTCTGAGATCAGTCGTGTCAATCAGATGCGTAGTATCGCGGTGGTGGCGGATGTCGATGAGACACGTGGCAACGCTTTCAACGTCGTTGCGGACCTGAAGAACAATTTTGTTCCTATTTTTCAACAAGAGTTTCCCGGTGTGCAGTTGCAATGGGGAGGCCAGCAGGAGCAAACCGACGAAACGGTGAACAGTCTCACCCTTGGATTCATGTTTGTCTTGGGGGCGATGTTCTTGTTGCTGACGATTCAGTTCAACTCCAGTTGGCAAGCCATTTTGATTCTTTCCATCATTCCCTTTGGCTTCATTGGTGCAATCCTGGGGCACATTGTGATGGACATTGATCTTACTCTGTTCAGTATCTTTGGGATCGTGGCTTTGGCGGGAGTCGTGGTGAACGATTCCATTGTGTTGGTTGACTTCATCAATCGCCGTGTTGCCGATGGACTACCGCTCGACGAAGCCATCATTGATGGGGGGCGCCGGCGGTTTCGTGCCGTGCTACTGACCTCGGTGACAACTTGCGCGGGAATGATGCCGATTCTGCTGGAGCGTTCCAAGGAGGCTCAGGTGGTCTCACCGATGGCGACCAGTCTCACGTTTGGATTGGCACTGAGCACTTTGGTGGTCCTGGTGCTGGCCCCCGTGATGTATCTGGTCATTGCGAAGATATCTCCGTCGGCGGATGGAAACGCCGTTGCGGAGTCATGATCGGAAGCAACGGATTGTCATGCGTCCAGTTCAATGCGGGCCCAGTTCAATTCGGGCCCAGTTCAATTCGGGCCCAGTTCAATGTGGGCCCAGTTCAATGCGGGCCCGGTGATGGACTGTTCCCATCCGGTCGATCCATTTTGCATCCAGTGTTGGGTGGTGGCCTGTTGTGTCGGCGGTCACGACCAGAAACATGTTCTTGATCGGTTCGCCCCACTGTAGATCTGGATGAGGCACATTGAGTGACGGGATCACGCGATCGTGCAGCGGGCTGATGATGAATTGATGCAGGTCATAGCCGATGCGTTGTTTCATCGGATATTTCAAATGGCGTGAGACGTGGATATCGCCTCCGATCAAAACAACGCCACCGATTTCGTGTTCGCCAATGAAGTCAAAGATCGCCTCTCGCTCGTGCGCGTAAGTTTGCCAGTCGTCCTTTTCTTGGTTCTGTTTGTCATCCCAAATCATACCGGTCGCCAGCAGCTTGAAAGACGCTGTGGACTCCTTCAGACCATCACAAAGCCACTGCCACTGATTTTTCCCGAGGCAGGTTGGTTTGTCGTCAGCGACCGGGCTGCGTTCTGTTTGTGAAAAGTAACGCGGGTCGATCATGAAAACCTCGACCGGTCCACGCCGAAATTTTGTGTAGACGCCGTGTTCACCGTCGCCGAACTGCTTCTGAGCTCGGTATTCGGTAAACGCCTGGCGGATCAGGTGTTTGTTGGAAACTTTCCCATCTGTATCGTTGCCACCGAAATCATGATCGTCCCAAGTGCCCCAAATCGGCGTGGATGCACCGAGCAGAGCGAGCGTGGGAATGGAAAGAAATTCACGATGCCGTTTTCGATTGATGGCGAGTTCGCTGTTGTCGATGTACGGCGTGTCACCGAGCAGCATCAAGCCGTCTGGATTGGTGGAGGCAATTCGCGTCCAAATGTCGAAGAACTCAGTGCTTGAGGCGCATGACCCCATGGCCAACACCGTCTTCGCTGCTCGGTCCGTTGGTGGAGCGGTGCGAAACGACTGCGCCGGCGATTCCGAGATCGTTTGCTCACGAGTGGAAATCACGTAGGTGTGATCCGTGTCGGCTTCAAGACCATCAAACTGCCATTTGATGCAGAGGTCGTTCGTCGGAGAGGCGGTGGCGGTCGCCGATTGAGTGGATTGGTTCTGGCGATTCGTGATGGTGACGGTGTAGTCGCCGGCCACACCAGGTCGGTACCAAATGATCGCCGTCTCATGGTCAACGTGACCCAGCATGGGGCCGACGGGTTCACCGGGGGATTCGTCCGCGTTGGCATGAGGTTGATTGCCAATCAACAGCGGGGGCGCCACAGCACCCAATGCGATTGCTTCACGACGATTCAATTCGAGATGGCGGGTGGGCTTCTTTGGGCAATTCAAACTCATTGGTTCGCTCTCGCTGTTGTCGTCCTCGGTCAAATGGCTCGGTGGAGTTTACTCGTCCAAGAAGTCGACAAAAGACCGCGTGCGTGGGCGCCGCATCTTTGTGAGCGACGAACTTTGTTGCATCCGACCCGCGAAAGGCACCGCATTTCACAGGTGGAATTACATGGTGACGCGGGGACCGGTTGAGCCGCAAACCGATTGGGGTTTGTGAATGTTTGTTGAAGAAGTCCACCTGAATGCAGCCAAGCATTGAACGAGCGCATTGGCGTGCCGCACTGCCGTCGAAGAATTGCAAGAGTCCATGCAATCGACACCGGTCCCGGTTTGATGCGAAAAGAGTCGCAAGCGGATGGAAAATGATGCCAACGGTGCGATGTTCGTTTGGCAACGAAACGGTGTCGCACGATTTGGATGCCGGTCACAACGTTCAGACCAGGTCTGTTATAGAATCGGCGTTCTTGCATCGCGACGTCATTGGTCGCGCCGTGGCGAGCGTTTTCCAACAAGACGACTTGGTTCTTGGGTCACGTGTTCTTGGTTCACGAGAGAAAAATGTTTGATTCGCTGCCTCAAATCCTTGCAATCGTCGGAGCTGGTCTGGTCACCGGGCTGCTGTTTGCATTTTCGAACTTCGTCATGCGAGCCTTGGCGGACTTGCCGATGGAGCAAGGAATGAGAGCGATGCAATTGATCAACGAACGAATCATCAATCCGGTGTTTGTTATCTTTTTCTTAGGAACGCCACTGGCTTGCGTGCTGCTGTTGTGGCAATCCATTCGAGAGATCGAACAAGTCGGAGCGATGTTAACGCTCGCCGGTGCCGTTCTTTATCTCTTGGGACCTTTGGGGATCACGATGACGAAGAACGTTCCCTTGAACAATCAACTTGCTGGGACTGACGCCTGCAACGCTGATCCAGTGTGGATCGACTATCAAAGAAGCTGGCAGTTTTGGAATCATGTACGCACCGTTGCGGGGACCCTTGCGATTTTGTTGTTATCAATGGGCTTGGTGGCGTAGCGAAGGCGACAAGCGATTTGGAGGAGACTCTTTTGATGCTCACTCGTGGAATCACTGCGTTGACGGCAGTTCTGTGTTCAGGTGTCCTGCGTGCGGTCTGTGCCATGCGAAAGTCAATGAATGACGTCGTGAAAGTGTGGTGCATTGTGCGTGACATGCTGTTCAGCCACGACGTACCTCGACGCGATCTTTGGCCACCGATTTCAGAGGACGAGTTCATTCGTCGGTGCTCGCCGGGAGTTGACCGTCAACGTGCACTTCGCGTTCGCAGGATTGTCTCAGAACAGCTCGGCGTCGATTACGACCGCGTCTATCCAGAGCAGCGATTCATCGAGGACTTGGGTTGCGATTGAAGGTGGCGATATTCCAGGTGCATCTCGCCAGGTTCATCACAACGAGTATCACGCATAAGCTAGATTTCATACTCACGCCTTCGATACCAATTGCTTTCGTCGCTCATCCGATCCGAAACTCGGTGCGTACGATATCAGCGAATCTCAATGGATCAAAAGTAGGTCCAGAGTTGCGAACGAAAGAGTGTGCCGCTTTGGCCTGCGACATATCCTGTCCGTGATTGCTGGGCCGGAGAATCATCGATGGTGGTCACATCGAACGTGAATCTGGCCGAACGTTCATTGAACAGATACCAGTTGGTTCCGACGGAAACTTCGTCACTGCTTCCAAACTCGCCATTCACAAGCGAACCCCGCACAAAGACTTCCAGCTTTTTGGGAATGACGAAAGCGGCTCCTTGAGCGAAGTAACCATGGTCGAACATGGAAGGCAATGCCGCGCCCGTGTTGCCCTCCAGGTTGTTCAACCAGCGTAGAAAAAGTTCTCCGCTGAAACTGAACCCGTTTTTCTTCATTCCAAGGTGTACCGAATAGAGCCAGAGATCAAACGCGTCCACGGTGATTCCGGGAGCCACCGCATTGGGTTCGATCAATCGGGTGCCGTCGCTCAAGCGGATCACCGTTTGTTCGGCTGCCGGTTCAGCGGTCCCGTTGCTTTCGTTTCGTGTTTGGGGCAGACCGTGTCCAATCCGGATCGCGAGCGACGGATGGTTCTCGAGATCAGAGAATCCCGGTCCAAATGCTTCCAGCGGCTCCCACCACCCAAACGCAGAGTAGGCGAAGTGGGTATCAAGCTCCGATGGCTGCAACGACAGAGTGTTGATGCCATTGCCTACGAACAACTGATAGCCAATGGTGTCAGTCAACTGTCCTTTGGCCCATATCCCCGCCGTGATCGAGGGTCGGAAAAAGGTGGTTGCCATCGTCCTGTCGGCTCCGAGTGTGTGGCGCGACGTTTCCAGCCATTCCCACGTGCCCGGCACTTTCCCGAGTCCCAAGTAAACGCGCAGTTGGTCGGACATTCGAAAGGAGATCCATCCCATCAGTAACTGAACGGGATCAGCCGTGACGGTGCTGTAGTCGATGTTGGTGTAGAAACCGAGGTCTTCATCGAAGGCATAGCCGGAAAAAATGAGTCTTCCCCGATTGATGTCGAAATCGTTGCGGTCCGCGATCTCGAGAAGATTCCCAGCCGCATCCGTGTAGGTGGATTGGGTTCGAGAAAAGCCTGTATGCCGGAATTGGTTGTGAAGATTGATCTTGAGCTCAAACGGCGATTGGCTCGCGTCGTGTGGACGCCATGTCCATCCGCCGTCGTAGACTGCATGGTGAGTCGAATGGGCCGGATGATTTGAGTAGATGGACCCGGGGCAACCAAACGACTCGTCGTTAAACACGTCGTGGCTCTCGCTCACCAAGATGGGAGCTGCCATGGCCGTCGATTCGACGATGGCCTCCAGTTCGCTGATGCGGTCCAATGCTTCTCTCAGGTCTTGCTGAGTGACTGCGTCGACTGGCTGGTTCGCGGTTGATTCAAATGGAGTTATCTGCAACTCGCGGTCGGAGTTTTCAGCGACCGCGTCAAGCATCGAGCACAACATGATCCAACCAATCATGCATGCGAAACTTCGGAGGATGATCGGGTGCCCTGACATACGCATCAAATCCATCCGCCTGAATGAGAATCAACTATTCTCGTCGTCGGATGTACGGGTCGTGTGACTTCAGTCGATCGCGAAAGATTTTCCGATTGGAATGTTCAGTTGGCTGCACGTACAAACTCGTTCCGCGATATCAATGGATAATTGCGAGAGAATAGTCGCGACGAATTTTGCCCCCTGGGCATGCAGCTCTTCGGCGAAATGCGAGGCTAGAATATTCGGCTGGCCAACTGGCTAGGCCGCCAGCGGTTTGGCCAGTTAGGAAACTGGCCAGTCAGTAAGGTCCCATGTGGCGAAACGACATCCTTCATTTGATGAGACATCTGCATGTCGCGTTTTAGTCGAAACATCTTGCGATGGACGCTCGTGCTGTTGACGCACGGATCTGTTGCTACGGCAAGAGTGAATGCAGACGATACGCTGCGTCAGGAAGAATCTCCGACTATCGCTCAAGCGGAGCTTCCAACCATTGTCAAACTCGAGGAACAGCTTCCGCGGTCACCGACCGTCGTCGATTTCCATGGTTATCAGCAGCGGGATTTTCGGTGGAAAGGTGTCAACTGCAAATTGGTTTGTCCGATCAGACCTGCCAAGGGAACACCTTGGGTATGGCGAGCTCGTTTTTGGGGACACGAACCTCAGTTTGACGTGGCGATGCTTCAACAAGGATGGCATGTCGTTTATTGCGATGTCGCTGACCTCTTCGGGTGTGATGATGCGGTGGAAAGGTGGAATCAGTTTTATGGTTTGAGCCAACGCATCGGATTGAATCCCAAGCCGCTATTGGAAGGAATGAGTCGTGGCGGGGTGATCGTCATGCGATGGGCATCGGTCAATCCTGCTTGCGTCAGCGGACTCTATGTCGACAACGCGGTGATGGACATTCGTTCGTGGCCAGGCGGCAAGGGCATTGGCGAAGGCTCGGCCGGTGCGTGGGGCAAGTGCTTGGAAGCCTATGAAATGACCGAGAGCGAGTCGGTGTCGATTGCAGATGGGCCGCTTGATCGTTTGCAAGCCCTGGCAAAAGCTGATGTACCGATCTACGCGTTGATCAACCTGGAAGACGTTGTCGTCCCGCCGGGCGAAAATAGCGAGAAGCTCGTGCAACGCTATCAAGACCTCGGCGGTCCATTCACGGTCCATCGCCGACGAGGCCTTGGTCATCACCCGCACTCACTCGAAGATCCAGCCCCTCTTGTCAACTTTGCAACACGAGCGTTTCGGGCAGCACAAAATCGTTCGCAACCCGCGCACGCAGATTGAGTTGATTCGTTTGGGCAAATCCTTTACTGATTCTTTTTGGATAGACCAAACCCTTTCGACGTGGTCGTTTCGCTCTTTCGCTTTCTTCGCACGATCTTCGTTTGCAATTCATTCGATTGCAGGCGTGGCAGGTCCACGTTTCCTGACGGCAAGGTAGCGTGAAAACTGGTGTTTTCCCGCGACGGGAAGGCGACGCAGTGACTGCCATAGGCCTTGTTTGACTTGGCTGGGCATGCGAGCCATTCGGCCTAGAATTCTTGCTTCTAGTGCCGTTGCTGGAGTCTGGCGTTGGACGGCTTGTCTACCTGAACAGCCGGAAAAAGAAGGCCACCGTCGCCCAACCGCGACCTTGATTCGATCCGGACACACTCCAGCGGCCTCTCAGGCCAGATCAATCAAATACCCCCGACAGGATTCGAACCTGTGACCTGCGCGTTAGGAATGCGCTGCTCTATCCAGCTGAGCTACGAGGGCGATTGGGTGGGTGTTGGTTTCAATTGAATACGCTGTCCAAGTCTACGTTGCGGTGTGGGCTGCGGGAAGATCGTCTTGGGCGAGCGAGTTTAGGGGAATCGCAGGGACGGGCGTGAAAGTTCGATGAGAGTTTCTTCGATCGAGATCACCGATTCAATTTCGAGGCTTCCATAGACCGAAGCTCCCGTGTGCACGACCAAGTTGTCTCGCAGTTTGGCAATGCCGTCGTGATGCGTGTGGCCACAAAGAACAGTGTGACGACGATCCGGTGACTCCGCGGCGGCGGTTTGCAACACCTCGCCGAGTTGTCCGCAGACGAAGAACGGGGCCCAATTGTCGTCCGTCGTTTTGCCTTCGTACCAACACGCTTCGCGAAATGGTGGGACGTGTGTGGCAATCAAAACTTGCGTGATGGTTGCCGGAAGATCACGAAGTTTTTGAGCGATGCGATCGGCGGCGGATTTGCCTTCCGCGATCAGCATGGATTGCCAGTGTTCGGGCGAGCTGGTTCGGAAGTCCTCGATCAGTTGAAAGTCATTCAACCGAACATTGGATCCGGCGTAGTCGCCAACGGTGGCGTCTCCCCAACCGTCATCGCCGATCAGCACCGTGGTGCGATTGAGCGAAACCGACTGATGGTCCGTGAGATAGGTCAGTTGCGGAACATCGCGGCTGAGAGCGATCAAGTCGCGACGCGTCGTCGCGATGGATTTGCCGTAGAAATCATGATTGCCGAGCACAAAGAGGATCGGGCGATCCAAAGACTCGGCCAAGCATCGAAGTTGATAGGCAACGTCGTCGCCTTCCGACAAATCGCCGGTGATCAAAACCGCGTCAGGATCGAGTTCTAGGAGTTTCTCGTTCCAGGCCTGCCAAACATCGAGTTTGGCGTGATCGAAGTGTGGGTCGGTGACCCAGGCGATTCGTCGGAAGTTCGATTTCAAGGAAACGTTGCCGCCTCAGGACAGAGTGGATGCTCAAGCGGTGGCGGCTGTACCGGCGGCTTCCGCCAGCGCGTCTGCCTTGTCGGTTTTTTCCCAAGTGAAGCCTTCACCGTCCCGACCGAAGTGACCACCGGCGGTGGTGTCGACGAAGACCGGACGACGCAGTTGCAGGTGTTCGATGATGCCACCGGGAGTCAACGGGAAGTGCTCGCGAACCAATTCGCAAAGCTTCGAGTCGTCGACTTTGCCGGTGCCTTCGGTGTCCACGTGAACGCTGACAGGCTCGGTCACGCCGATCGCGTATGCCAGTTGGACTTCGCAACGTTCAGCCAATCCCGAAGCCACGATGTTCTTCGCGACGTAGCGGGCCATGTAAGCCGCGCTGCGGTCGACTTTGGTGGAGTCTTTGCCGCTGAACGCACCACCACCGTGGCGGCCCCAGCCGCCGTAGGTGTCGACAATGATCTTACGGCCGGTCAGGCCGCAGTCACCGTGAGGGCCACCGATGATGAACTTGCCGGTGGGGTTGATGTGGTACTTGATGTCGCCTTTGTCCAGCTCAGCAGGAATCGATGGCTTGATCACGTTCTCGATGACGAACTTTTCGATTTCGTCATGCGAGACATCGGGACCGTGCTGAGCGCTCACGACCACGGCTTCGATACGAACCGGGCGATTGCCTTCGTATTCAACCGTGACTTGGCTTTTGTTGTCAGGTCGCAACCAGTCGACTTCTTTATTGAAGCGGGCTTCGGTGATGCGGTTGATGATGCGGTGCGAAAGTGCGATTGGCAGCGGCATCAATTCCGGTGTGTCTTTGCAGGCGTACCCAAACATCAGGCCTTGGTCGCCAGCGCCGATTTCTTTGCCGGAAGCTTCGTCCGAGTTGACGCCTTGCGCGATGTCGGGGCTCTGTGCATCCAAGCGAACTTGCACTTCACAGGTCTTGCCATCGATACCGATGTCTGGATCGTCGTATCCAACGGCCACGATGGTGTCGCGAACGATCTTTTCGTAGTCCACATCGGCTTGGCTGCTGATCTCACCGGCGACCACGGCCAAACCGGTGGTCACCAACGTTTCGCAAGCAACGCGGCTGGCGGGATCTTGTGCGAGCAAAGCGTCCAGGATGCTATCAGAGATTCGGTCGGCCAACTTATCTGGGTGGCCCATGCTGACCGATTCGCTGGTGAAAAGAAAACGACCTGATTCAATACTCACTACACTGATCTCCGGGGAAAAACGAAAACGATCGTAGTCGGATTTCATTACCTCCCACGACGTGCCCCATAGCGTAAGCACTGCCAGGGACGGCGCAAAGCGGCTTCTGGCAGCAGAAATCACGGAAAAAGCCACCCGATCCGTTCGGCGGCAGCCATGACATTCACACCCAACGACCCCGAAACAAATGAGGCAGCGTCCGGCTCGACGGCAGATTCTCCGTGGAGTCGGCCGGCGGTCTCGTACGGGCCGCTCTTGGCGTCGTTTGCGTTGCATTTGATGTTGATTGTGGGAGTGGTCGTGTGGGCTCAGTCGCGACCCTCGGCGGGGACAACCGTCGCACCAGAAACCAATGTTGGCGTGGTGATGGCGTACCGGTCACCCAAAGCGGCTCGCACGATCACGCGAGAATCGGTACTCGAGTCCAACGCCGCGACCGAAAGCCCAAACGACCGGCAGATCGACGAGCGTTCCAATGCCTCGCCATCGGATACTTCCGCGGCGACGAATCCATCTTCGATTCGAGATCAATCCGCCGTGGACCAGCGTCCTTCTGCGGCGTCGGCTCCACCCGCCGGCTTTGTGCCGCCGGTGGATTTGGCCGGTTTGTATGCCGAGATGACTCGTCGAGGTTCGAAGGCGGGCCAAGACGATGGGCGTGGCAAGGCAGCTCGCGGAATCGCCAATGCAACGGGCATCGAAGGTGTCTTGAACTTCGGTGACGGGCGAACCGCAGACGACCTTGGTGATGATGAATTGGTCCCCGGCGAGTCTCGAGCGGGGCAAGGTGCCGGGCAAACGACCACGTCCGTGTTTGGCGTGTCGGGTTCTGGCAGCACATTCGTCTATGTGTTTGACCACAGCGAGAGCATGTCAGCATCCGGTGGCAAGCCACTGCGAGCGGCCAAGGAAGAATTGATTCGCAGTTTGCGTTCGTTGAGTGAACGACAACAGTTTCAAATCATCTTTTACAACGATCGTCCCAAAGCGTTCTCACCGGACGGTCAGCGGATTGGTTTGGTGTTTGGTGAAGATGGAACTCGAAAACAAGCCGAAGCGTTTGTGGATCGAACCGTTGCGATTGGTGGGACCGAACATTTGTTGGCTTTGCGCATGGCGCTGCGTTTGGCTCCGGACGTGATCTTCTTTCTAACCGACGCTTCGATTCAAACGATGTCGGCCGATGAAATGGCGGATGTTCGACGCCGCGCCGAAGAAACTGGCACGGTGATCCACGCGATCCAGTTCGGAACGGGAGCTGAACCGGCCAACTCATTCATGAAAGAGATCGCACGGCAGAATGGTGGTGGTTATCGGTACTTGGACGTTGTGTCAGGCCGATAATGCTCGTTGCGAGCGAAGCAGCTCATCGCCAATTGGGACGGATTTCACCGGCGCCCGCTTCTTCAGCTTCCAATCGAGCTTTGGGGATCACGCGACGAAACTCCGAAGCGGCCCCGCGAATGGAAGCTCCCATGAGTAGCAATCCGAGTCGGACTTCTTCGCGTTTTCTCAGGGGAGCTTCGACGACACCCGGAGCCAGCGACTTCGCTTTGCCTCGCAGGAAGACCGTGACGTTGTTCAGGGCGTCGCCCAGCCGTTCCCCCGCATCGCCACCGACGACGATCGTGCCGCCCAAGGCGCCCGCGCCCGTGTCGTCACCGACGTTGCCTCGGACAAAGATACTGCCACCACGCATCGCCGCCCCGACTCGGTCACCCGCCGAACCGTAGACGGCCAGGGTGCCTCCGGTCATCGCGGTTCCCAATCCGCAACCCGCGTTGCCCGTGATCAGAACGACGCCTCGGTGCATGCCTTCGCCTGCGCCATGCCCGACGTTTCCGTCCAAGCGGAACTCAGCGTCACGGCAAAAGGCAAAGGCGTAGTCACCCAGGTCGCCGGTGCACTGAAAACGCAGAGGAAACGCACATCGCATCAATGCGGAGTTTTGCCCCGCCAGGCCTTTCAATTCGACCAAAGGCGGCGGTGCATCTTCATCAACCGAGCATGGGATTTCTTTCAGAGCGGCGTGCAGTTCCGCGTCCGACAGGTTGGTGATGTCGAGCTTGTGGTCGGGCGTTGTGGCTTCCTTCGTCACGTTCCGTTCACCATGGGATCAGAGTGAGGTTTGGGCTAACCGACAGATCGGTTCCCATCCAACGCGATTGCTCGCACGATTTGTTGTAGTCGGTCAGCCGCTTGGCCGCACACATCCAGGACTTCTTTATGATCGGCGGTTGCCGGTGCGTCCGGGAGAGCCAAATTGGTGACGACGGCAATGCCCAAAGTCCGAACACCCTTTGAAGCGGCCAGCAGCAGTTCGGGCACTGTGCTCATGCCGACCAAGTCCGCTCCCAAGCGTCGCATCATGCGGCATTCCGCTCGGGTTTCGTAATTCGGCCCCGTCACGGCCAAGTACATTCCGCGGTGCAGATCAAAGCTATTTTGCCTGGCAGTCTCTTTCGCGATGCGGTGGAGTTCCACATCACAAGTTTGCAACGAACGCCGAAAAGTTGGTACGCCAGCGCCAGTCAAGTCGGGCTGAGGCAACGCACCCAACTTGCCATGCAGCCAGCTGCTGTGATCGGACAATATCACCAGGTCGCCGACGCTGTAGCTAGGATTCAGTCCGCCTGCGGCACAGCTCACCAGCAGTCGATCCACCCCGACGCCGGCCATCAATGCGACGGGACGAGTCACGTCCGCAATCGCGTGACCCTCGTACGTGTGTAGTCGGCCGGCCATTGCCACGATGGGGCGTGACTCCAAAAAACCCACCAAAAATTCGCCGCGGTGTCCGGCCGCGGTTGAACCTGCCAGGCCCGGGATCTCTCTGTATGAGACGGTGACGGGGGATTCAATTGAGTCCGCCAACCCGCCCAAACCGCTGCCTAGAATCACTCCCAAAGGACGTGACGAAAAATCGTCGAGGATGGGGGCTCGCTTGCGAAGTTCCGCAATTTGGACTGATAGAAGCTCGTCGTTGTGGTTCGACGCACGATCGCCCGCGAAATCATCCGTCGACTCTTCGGCGGAGGAGGGTGCATTCGGCGTGGGATTCGAAGCGGCGAACGAGCGTGGCGAGGTGGTCAAAATCAGTTCGCAAATCGAAGTTCAGGGGGGATTGGTCAGCAAAGATTGCGCCCGATTGGTTTTGGGGTTCCCGATCCGGGCCACCTTTGCGATATTTCCGATCGAAATCTTGGCGTGTTTCGAAACGGATGTCCGGGCGAATCCCGGTTCTGCCAGTCTACACCCCCCAACAATTTTTGACGATTCGTCGGCCACCCTCCTGACCTCCCGGTATTTCTGCGACATCCATGTCAGAGGTGTCGACGGGCGCGTTCGGAAACGCCGCATTGGTCGAGCTTAGGTGAAGTATTATGAATTTGGAGAAAGTCAGAAACATTGGTATCAGTGCCCACATTGACTCGGGCAAGACCACTCTGAGCGAACGCATCCTGTATTACACCGGTCGAATTCACAAGATCGAAGACGTGCGGGGCGGCGGTGACGGCGCGACCATGGACCACATGGAACTGGAAAAAGAGCGTGGAATCACGATCACCAGTGCGGCGACCAGTGTTCAATATGACGGTCACCACATCAACTTGATCGACACCCCCGGCCACGTTGACTTCACCGTTGAAGTGGAACGTTCGCTGCGCGTCTTGGACGGTGCGGTTTTGGTGTTGTGCTCCGTTGGTGGTGTGCAATCGCAGTCGATCACGGTCGACCGCCAAATGAAGCGTTATCAAATTCCTCGCTTGGCGTTCATCAACAAGATGGACCGTACCGGTGCGAACCCACGTCGCGTGGTGGAGCAGCTGCGCGAGAAGTTGGGTGCGGACGCGTTCTTGGCTCAGATTCCAATCGGTGCCGAAGAGAACTTCCGCGGCGTGGTCGATCTGATCGAAATGGAAGCCTACACCTTCGAAGGCGACCAAGGCGAAAAGGTCGTCACCAGCGAAATCCCTGCCGACTTGAAAGACGAAGCCGAAGAAGCTCGCGTTGCCATGTTGGATTCGTTGTCCAACTACAGCGATGAGGTCATGGAACTGTTGCTCAGCGAAGAAGAAGTGCCAAAGGACATGATCTACAAGATCATGCGTGAGGCCGTTCTGGCTGGTGCAACACCGGTTTACATGGGAAGTGCGTTCAAGAACAAAGGGGTTCAGCCTCTGCTCGACGCAATCACTCAGTACCTACCGAGCCCGCTGGATCGTGAGATCAATGGTCGTGACCCTTCGGATGAAGAGAAACGAATTCCGCTGCTGCCCGATCCCGAAAAAACATTCGTTGGAATGGCTTTCAAAATCGTGGAAGACTCCTTTGGTCAGTTGACCTTCATGCGAATCTATCAAGGTTCGATCAAGAAGGGCGAAGGTTACGTCAACCAACGGAGTGGCAAGAAAGAGCGTTTCAGCCGCATCGTTCGCATGCACAGCGAAAAGCGTGAAGAAATCGATGAAGCGACGGCGGGTGACATCGTCGCTGTGGTCGGGATCGATTGTGCGTCCGGTGACACGTACGCTGACAGCCGTGACTTCTGCACGCTGGAATCAATGTTCGTTCCTGAGCCTGTGATCAAGATCGCTGTGACGCCACAGAACCGTGGTGATGGCGACAAGATGGGCAAGGCCTTGCAACGTTTCCGCAAGGAAGACCCCACTTTCCGTGTTGAAACTGACGAAGAAACCAACGAGATCTTGATCTCAGGGATGGGTGAGTTGCACTTGGAGGTTTACATCGAGCGCATTCGTCGTGAATACGGTGTGGACATCGAAGTCGGTGCACCGAAAGTTTCCTACCGCGAAAGTCCAACTCGCGAAATCGAGTTCAACTACAAGCACAAGAAACAAACCGGTGGTTCGGGTCAGTACGCTCACATCGTTGGCAAGCTGATCCCAATCGAATCGGACAGCGAAGACAGCTTCGAGTTCGAAGAGAAGATCGTCGGTGGACGTATTCCAAAGCAGTACATCCCTGCGGTTGAAAAAGGTTTCCGTGACATCCTTGGAAAAGGCCCCGTGGCCGAGTACCCCGTGGTGGGAACGCGAATCGAGTTGCTCGATGGTAGCTACCACGACGTTGACTCGAGCGAGAAGGCCTTCTACACCGCTGCACAAGGCTGTTTCCGCGAGTACTTCAAGCAAGCCGCACCGAAGTTGCTCGAACCAATTATGGCTGTCGAATTGGAAGTGCCAGAAGAATTCCAAGGGACCGTGACCGGTGACGTGATTCGTCGTCGTGGTTTGATGACCAGCAACGATACCAACGAAGGCATTTGCGTGATTCGCGCGGAAGTCCCGTTGGCCGAAACGTTTGGTTACGCAACCGACCTGCGAAGCATGACTCAAGGGCAAGGAACGTTCACGATGGAATTGGCCGCTTATCGCCAAACCCCATCGAACATCCAAGAAGACATTATCGCCGAACGCAAGAAAGAAGAAATGGCCGGCGCACGCTAGTCATCCACTTCTTGGCAAAACAACAAAACCACGTGAGTCACCTCGCGTGGTTTTTTTGTGCGCAAACAGTTTGCAGGATGCGAATCAATCCGGATGTGGGGACTTCACTCGCCGATGATTTTGATGAGGATTCGTTTGCGGCGGCGGCCGTCGAATTCGTAGTAGAAGATGTGTTCCCAGGGGCCGAGATGCAGTTCGCCGTCGGTGATGGCGACCACGACCTCGCGTCCCATGATCTGTCGTTTGTGGTGCGCGTCGGCGTTGTCTTCCCCGGTTCGATTGTGGAGGTAGCCGCCCGCCGAGGGATCGGTTCCCGCGTTGAACGGGACGAGGTCCTCCAACCAACGTTCGTAGTCGGCGTGAAGCCCGGACTCGTTGTCGTTGATGAAAACGCTGGCGGTGATGTGCATGGCGTTCACCAACACCAAACCGTCTTGCACGCCGCTCTCTAGGACGAGTTGTTCAACGTCTCGATGGATGGATACGATCCCGCGACGCTCGGGAACGTCCATCCAGAGTTCTTTCGTCAGCGTCTTCAATGTGAATTCTCCGTGAGAACTGAAGTGAAATATATGGTTGCTTCTTTGACTCACTCGTCAGATTGTTGGACGGCAACAACCATGCGAGTCGCAGATCGAGCGAGCGATTTTATGCGATGGTAGATTGGAATGCGATTCGCTACCCAGGTGGGAGCAATCGCCGGATAGGAGCGAGCCCCGGGCAGTTGCAAACGCCATCGTTCGTTCATTTGCCGAGTTGTATCGGTATAGCCTGCCTTCCAAGAGGACATCATTGCATGACATTTGAAAAACTGACGGCAGGCGTGCTCGCGGTAGGAGCGTTTCTTTGGGGAAACACTTCCTCTCACGCGGAGGAAGGTTCTGGTGCGCGTGCTCAGCCAGGCTTCGTTGATGCAACGGCGCGATTAGCTGAGATGGTTTTGAAGCGTGATGAGCATTTGCACTGGAACGTCACGTCACGGGGCAAATTCGCGGGTTGCGATTACGTCGTGGTCCATTTGGTTTCTCAGGTTTGGCAAGACGTCGCGTGGAAGCACACGCTGTACATCCTCCGTCCCGAGGACACTCCCTCGGACGAGTCCAAGGCACTGATGCTCATCGCGGGTGGTTCTTGGAAAACTGAATGGGGAGAAGACGGTCCGAATGAGCCAAGCATTCCACGCGAAGCGATGTTGCTGGCCAGCGTCGCCCAGGAAGTGAAAACACCAGTCGCCATTCTGAAGCAGGTTCCGTTTCAACCGATGTTGGATGGGTTGAAGGAGGATGCTTTGATTGCGCATACGTTCCAAAAGTTCATCGAAACTTCGGATCCCAATTGGCCGTTGCTCCCCGTGATGGCGAGAGCCGCGTCCACCGCGTTGGATGCGGTGGTTGATGTCAGCGAGTCCGAATGGAATTTAAATTTAGATGGATTCACGGTGACCGGCGCGAGCAAACGGGGCTGGACGACTTATCTGCTCGGGGCAACGGATCCTCGTGTCAAAGCCATCGCTCCGATGGTGATCGACATGCTGAATCTTCGTCAACAGATGGTTCATCAAGTGAACTCTTGGGGAGCCTATTCACCACAGATTGAGGACTACACGCGGAGAGGATTGCAACAAGCGATGGCCGGTCCAGATGGCAAAGCTCTGCTGGAGTTGGTGGATCCCTACGAGCACCGCCAAGCTTTGACGATGCCCAAGTTGATCTTGCTGGGGGCGAACGATCCGTATTGGCCAGCCGATGCCACTCAGCACTATTTCGATCAGCTTCCCGGTCCCAAACTGCTGCTAAACATTCCGAACAACAATCACGGATTGAGTGACATTCCGCGAATCGTTGGTGGTGTCTCGACGCTACATCGCTTTGTGCGTGACAACCGAGACATGCCGCAATGGGAAGTGAAAGCGGAACCGATCGCCAATGGCTTGCGACTTCGTGCCACGTGCGACGAAGTTCCATCCGAAGTCGCTTTTTGGCGAGCGGAGTCATCCACTCGTGATCTGCGTTCCGCCACTTGGGTTGCAACACCGGTGACACGAAACGTGGCTGGGGATTGGACGATTGATTTGACGGATACAAAAGACGGGAGCACCGGCGGCTTTCTGGAAGCTCGTTATGAGACCGGTGGGACCTTTCCGTTGTCAGCCACTTCTCAAATCTACGTCGTTGATTGAGCGAGATCGCGGCAAATGGGTGGATGACAATCGGAACGCTATGCCAGGATGTCCTTCACCACATGACCGTGAACGTTGGTCAGGCGACGTTCCAAACCGTTGTGGTAGTAGGTCAGGCGTTCGTGATCCAAGCCCATCAGGTGAAGCAGGCTCGCATTGAAGTCATACACCGTGGTGGGATTGACTGCCGCCTTGAATCCGAAGTCATCGCTTTCGCCGTAGCTGAAACCACGTTTGACACCGGCGCCCGTCAGGAAGCAAGTGAACGCGTCCGGGTTGTGATCGCGGCCTGACCCGTTGGATTGCAGGAACGGCATGCGTCCGAATTCGGTCGCCCAAACCACCAATGTGTTCTCAAGCAAACCTCTTTGTTTCAAATCCGCAATCAACGCCGCGGTGGGTTGGTCCATGATTTCGGCCTGCATCGCATGAGTTTCCGCGATGTTGGAATGGGAGTCCCAATTGGTGATACCGTTTCCGCCAGCGGGATCGCTGCCGTTGAAGAGTTGCACCACACGCACGCCTTTTTCAATCAAACGTCTCGCCAGGATGCAATTCTTTGCGTATTCGCCACGCAGTTCACTGCCGCCCTCCACACCGTATGCCTTCAGGGTGGCCGCAGTCTCGCCGGAAAGATCCATCACATCGGGAACGGAGGTTTGCATCTTTCCCGCAAGTTCATAACTGGCAATTCGGCCGGCGAGGTTGGCATCGCCGGGGTAACGTTCCAAGTGACCGGCATTTAAACGCTGCAGCAAGTCCACGGTGGCACGATCTTCCAAGGCGGAAAGATCGCGAGGACGGTGAAGGTTGTTGGGAGGATTCTTGGCATTGAAGTCCGTCCCCTGAAAAGCGGCGGGTAGGAAACCGTTGCCGAAGTTATTTTTGCCGCTTCGTGCTAGTCCACGTGGATCGTTGATCGCAACGAAGGCGGGCAGTTCCTGATTCTCCGTGCCTAGAGCGTAAGTCACCCAGGATCCGAACGATGGAAAGCCTTCCATCGTGAACCCGGTGTTCATGAAGTTCTCGCCCTGAGGGTGGGCACTGGTGTCCGTGCTGAGCGAATGCAGAAAGCAGAAGTCGTCGACTTGCTCGCCCAGGTGCGGCAGTAAGTCCGAAACCATCTTGCCGGATTCGCCCCGCGGTTTGAAATCCCAAAAGGGTTTGGCAATATTACCAGTGGGGCCTTCGAAGGTGACGGCGGGGATGCCCGGTGGTTTTTGGCCGTGCAGTTTGGTCAACGCTGGCTTGTAGTCGAATGTGTCAACATGACTCACCGCGCCCGGACAAAAAATCACCAACACCTGTTTCGCCGGCGCATCGAAGTGTTGGGGGCGTGGCAGGTACGGATTGTTGGGATCGATCTCTGGGCGAATCGGAGTCTTGCTTCCAGCGGTTCCGACGTTGGACGCTAGTAATCCGTCCGCATCCAGCAAGCTCGCCAAAGCCAAGCCGGCAGTCGACAGGCCCGCAGTCCCCAAAAAGTATCGGCGGTCCAGGAGTCGGCATCCTTGGGGCGAAAGGTTTTCTGCTTGAGACATGGTGGAAGGCCTCGAAAGGATGCGTATGGGAGTCTGCAGGTTGGTGTGGTGAGCAAGAGTCCGAGTATTCGGGCCTCACGAGCACCGTGCTAATTTGTCGGCAAAGCGGAAGTGATATTTGAATTCCGCACGTCTACGGAAGAAATGCCATTTCGTTGCTGTTGATCAACGCTCGACAGACAATGGGAAGTCCTCTTTGCCCCGCAACTGCGAGGCACTGCTGGCGTTCGTCATCTATGGGCGGTCGACCAAGTAACAAGTCAAAACATCGATCAATCGCATTCGCCATATCGCCGTGAGCGTCGTCTTGTGCTCGCTGCGCAATCAATTCAGATTGCTCAATGACGAAGTCGCTATTCATCAAGTTGAGTGCTTGAAGCGGCGTCGTTGAGACGGGACGTTTCGCTCGGACTTGTCCGCAGTCGGGAAAGTCGAATGCGGTGAACATTTGATCGTCGACCCGACGCATACGTTCCTGATAAAGCATTCTTCGCCATGTATCGTTGCCGTGATTGTCGACAACTTCCCACTGTGCGTAGGTCTTTTTCTCGTTGTGAATCCGATAACTACGACCGCCCAGCTTCAAATTCAGCTTGCCGGAAGCCAACAGGATCGAGTCGCGAATCACTTCGGCTTCCATGCGACGCGGCGGGAAACGCCATAGCAATGTCGAACCAGCATCCTTCGCGAGACCCTCCGCGTTTGGCGTGCTGGTTTGTTGAAACGCTTGCGACATCACGAGCATGCGGATCAGAGATTTGGTGGACCAGTTTGACGTTTGTTGGTTCTGCGGCGACATGAATCCAGCCGCCAACCAGTCGAGTAACTCCGGATGGGTCGGCGGTGCACCCGCACGTCCGAAATCAGAGGTGGTCGGGACGAGTCCACTGCCAAAGACGTGATGCCAAACGCGGTTGACCATCACGCGGGCCGTCAGCGGGTTTTGAGAAGACGTCAACCACTCCGCGAATTCTCTCCGGCGTTTAGGTCCCGGTGCGGATGAATCGAGATCGAGGGCTCCGTCGAATACAACCGGAGCTGATGGCATGACCTCATCACGTGGGCTTTCAGGGCTTCCTCGCAGAAGCACTCGCGTGACGACGGGATCGATGAACCGACCAACGAAGCTTGGCCGAGGGCCTTCTTCTGCAAGTTGATCAATGTTGTGCTGGATCTTCGTCAGGACCTGCTTTCGTTCCGGATGTTCCTTCAGCAGCTTGGTGTTCACTGCCCACGTGCCGGTCCAGGGCTGCCACTCACCGTCCTCGGTCAGCACGTCGACATCGAATTGGTATTTCGGAAGGTAAGGCTTCTTGGTGAGGTAATCCGTGTCGTAGAAGTACTCTCGGTTGCTGCTCAAACGCAGTCGATTGATGGTTTGAGGGCTGTCGAAGTCGTATCGGACCCAGGGGCGTTCTTCTTGTTTGTCGTCGACCTTGGCCCGCCAAGTCATGGTCCCGTATTCGCCGTCGTTCAGACGCTCGATGGGATTTCGGTTTTCGATACCTTCTTCGGGATAGCCGGAGACCCGCGTGCCGTTGGTCGCGGCTGCCAGGTTCACGTCCAAACCATTGATGCCGAGAACTTCTAGTTCGTCGAGCCCAACGTTTGGCATTTTGAATCGAATGCGAATGGCCCTCGTGGTGATTGGTTTGAAATGGAGTTCCCGGAAGGCTCCCCAGTTCTCTTCCCAGCCGCCGTCTGGACGAAGCAGTTGACGCTGCGCGTGAATTTGTTTCCACAGTTCCTGCCCACGTTGGCGAAGCGGGTGGTCGGCCGCATATTCGGGTTTTCGACTCCCAAACTCGACGTCTTGGAACACCGCCGTCATCGCATAGTAGTCTTGGATGGTGATCGGATCGAACTTGTGGTTGTGACATCGGGCACACCCCATCGTGACACCCATCACGGACGCGCCAACGGTCTGCATGATCTCGTCCATGCGGTCGGCGCGAGCTTGACGAATCGCCGTCGGTTCTCGACCAACGGTCGCCGCGGGAACATGGGGGCCGGCGACCAAAAAGCCAGTGGCTTCGCCAGCACCCATCGAATCGCCGGCGATCTGTTCTTGAACAAATTGATCGTACGGTTTGTCTTCATTGAACGAACGCACAACGTAGTCGCGGTAGACCCAGGCATTCTTTCGATACAGGTTGGCTTCGGAACCATTGGTCTCCGCCCAACGAATGACATCGAGCCAGTGTTGCGCCCAACGTTCACCGAAGTGCGGTGAGCCTAGCAGTCGGTCCACCGCCACTTCGTATGCCGACGCGGCATTCTGCTCGTAGTCCGACAAAAACTGCCGCATTTCGTCTGGGGTAGGCGGTAGGCCGGTAAGTGTGATCGAGACACGTCGCAATAAATCACGAGGTGCGGCTGGCTCGGAATAGTGCAGGCCAACTTGCTGCAACTTAGAAAGCAAGAACGCATCCACTGGTTGGACTTGAGCTGCGTGTTGGGGCGACACGTCGCTCGGTACAGCCGGACGCTGGACAGGTTGAAACGCCCAATGGTCATCGTCCAGTTCCACCGTCGTGTCCATTTGTCCCGGCCAGACGGCACCTTGCTCAATCCATTTCTTGAGCAACGCAATTTCCTCTTCGGGCAGAGCGTCGTCATCGGGCGGCATCCGCACACTGTCGTCGTCGTGTTGGATGACCTCCATCAGATAACTTTTCTCGGGATGCCCCGGAGTGATCGCAGCCAGTCCGGAATCACCACCGCGGAGCATGTGAGCGCGTTGGTCCAGTCGCAATCCTGACTCTTGTTCCTCTTCCCCATGACAATAGACGCAACGATCTTCAAAGATCGGGAAGATGTCGTTTTCAAAGTCGACTTCAGCACTCAGCGCACCGCCCGAAACCAGCACGAGCGCGATAAGTTGGATAGCAACGAAAGCCGATGCTTTCATCTCTAAGTTCATCGATAGGTAATTCATTGAACTGCCTCCCATCCGGCACGCCATTGCTTCAGGAGTTTGGCAACGAGTTCAGGACGATCCGCAGCGATGTTGACGGTCTCGCTGGGATCCACTTCATGATCGAACAATTCGATATCAATGGGTTCTGCATTGGGCTTCCGGTGATCAATCCAGACTACCAAGCGATACCGGTCGGTTCGCATCGTGTAACCCATCAGGTGTTCTTCAAACAGTTCGCGGTCCCAGCGGTCACCCTGCTGCTGGATGATGCGACTTTCGACTTCCTGGATCAACGGTCCGAACCAGGTTTCTCGCATTCCACGAGACAGCGGATTGGCCGCCCATTCTCGAAGTGCCGGGTTGGGATATTGGCTGAAGGCTGCTTCTTTCCAGCTTTGATTTGGGTCAATCATCAAGGGGACAAAGCTCTTGCCTTCGGCGTGTTCGGGAATCGGCAAGTCAGCCAGTTCGCAAAGTGTTGGGTAGATGTCAACTAACTCGACCAAAGCATCGGTGGTGACACCGCGAGCTTTCATCTTGGGAGCCCAGATCATCAGTGGCACGCGAGTCGCGATTTCATAGTTGGTCGCTTTGCCCCAGACGCCCATGTCGCCGAGGTGCCACCCGTGATCGCCCCAAACCACGATGACCGTGTTGTCCCGAATACCGGCTTCCTCCAGGGCGGAAACCAGCAAGCCGATTTGTGCGTCGACGTAACTGACCGAAGCCAAGTAAGCATGTTTCAATGTGCGAGCCAACTCGGGTGAAATCGGACCCGTCTTGGGAATGCCCGCTCGAGTTCGCAGTTCGAAGGATGCATGCAGCCCCATCGTGGCACCATTTTCGGGAGCGTCCGTTTCAGACGCCATCGGTATTTCCTCGGCTTGGTACATGTCCCAATACTTGCTCGGGGCACACCAGTTCAGGTGAGGCAGCTTGTAACCCATGGCGAGGAAGAATGGCTTGGACTCTTCTTGCGTCATTTCCTTCAGTGTTTCGATCGCAAGCCGAGTGTTGTATCCGTCCACGTAAGCGGTGTCGGGCACGTCGGCCTTCTCATAAGCGGGACCAGCGGCAAGGCCGCGGCGTGCTGCTTCCCCATATTTGGCCAACATGATTTTCATGTTGTTCGCTTTCATTTTGTTGTTCTCGGGCAACGCATACGGGCCGCGAGGACGCTGCACACCCGGCACCGATTTCGGTGGATTGCGGTTCCATGATCTTCCTTCATCCGTGTCGCCTTGGTGAAAGATTTTTCCGCAGTATGCCGCGTCGTACCCGTTGGCGATGAAGTGTTCAGGCAGCGTGAGGATGTTTGGCTGCAACTCGCGAAGCGAAACGTAGTTGTGATACAGCCCGGTGCTGTCCGGGCGAGCCCCGGTCATCAAACTCGCTCGCGAGGGCCGACAAATCGCTTGTTGGCAATAGGCACGATTGAAAAGCAACCCATCCGATGCCAAGGAGTCCAAGTGAGGTGTCTTGGCGATTGGGGATCCATAACACCCCAATTCCGGACGCAGATCGTCGACCGCGATGAAGAGAATGTTGGGGCGTTCCGCCGCAAAAGAATTGCAGGCGGGAATCACTGCAAAGCAGATTAGGAGGAGTGATCGAAGCATGGTGGGGATAGGTGGGGAGGGGATCGGCACAGAAGCGAGTCCTGTGTTGAAAGAGTCTTGCGCTAGCTGCTGAACGCGCGTCGGGCTTGCTGTCATGAAGGCAACATCTCAGTAACCGACGGGTTTCCCGGATTCGTAAAGCGTTTCGATTTCGTTTCCAGTCAACGCCGCGTTGTAAATCGACAACTCATCAAGGGTCCCGTCCAGGTTTCGAACGGCGAACCACGGTGTCTCACGAAACGGTTGCCCCCAATTTCCGATTTCAGCGGGACCAATCCGAAGGTCCTTGACCAGCAGTTCTTGTTCGATCTCAACTTCACTGACCAGTTGGCCGTTGATGTATTGTCGGACTTGTTTCGCGGACGGATCGTAGACTGAGACGAGGTGGAACCACTGCCCGCTCTTTGAGATGTCCCAAAAAGGCTCCGTCATGTAGACGCGATGCAAGCCTGCGTCTTTGACGACCCGTTGGTCTCGTTTGTTGTAGAACTCGATCTCGCGGGAATCATCCACCATGACGGAGAACATCAGTCGACCGTCATCGCGAATTTGCCAGTGCGGTTCGCCATTCTCATAACCGTCGCCCATGAACAATGCGTTGTAACGCTGTTGCAGATCATCGATCTTCACCCAGCACGCGAAGGTGAAGGCTTCGAACTGACCGTCGATTCGAGTGCGAATGCGAGCACCGGGCCGATCAAAATTGACTCCTTGCGAATGCTCGCCAAAGCGACCTTCCACAACTTGAGCTGGCCCCAGCAGCAAGCCATCCTGCGACGGATTGGACGTGGCGTCACTGAGAGTGCGGCCGTTCAAATGCGTCGAAAGTGAATAGTGGGCTATCAAACGTTCGTCGTTCTGCTTGGCTTGATTGGTTTCTCGCCAAGATCGGAAACGTTCGAAAGTGGCCGCTTCATCTCGCTTCAGCAAGTCCGAACTGGTGGCCAGACCTTCGATGGATTCTGACGAAGGGGCGCCCATCAACGTCCGACGTTCACCGGTCAGCAGATGCAGCCCGTCGTGGTCGCCGCCTCGCAACATGATTTCGCCGTCGACCACCTCCACCCGAGCTTGTTCCTCCGAAACATCCATGGTGAACTCGGTTCCAAGATCAATGACTTCGGAGTCAGCCGTCTTGATGCGAAAACCGCGCGCGGCTGGCGGCACGGTGGCACGCAGACGCCCTTGATCAACTCGCACCGACCAGTCGGATTCGATGTCAAGTTCTGCGGGACCCTCCACGATCAGCGTCGCACCGCAGAAAAAATCAATTTCCGCGAGTCCACTCTCCAAGCGAAGCGGGCCGTGACCGAGGACGTCACCCACTTTGGCACGTTGGTGGCCCTGACCCCAACGCACATCAAACGCACGACGAAGTGTTGCATGTCCCGCGATCAACGATTCATCTTCTGATCCGGAAGCTGTCGAGTCGGCAACGATGGGTGTCAGATTGGATTGTTGGTGCCCGATCCAATAAGCGATTCCGCTCACCAAGATCAGCGTGCTCGCAGCGATCATCAGCGATCTCGCCGCGAAAATTCCTGGCCATCGCATGAACGAAGCAGCAGGGGTGACGGTGGTCCCAACCGGTTCCGGCGTTGACGCGATTTCATGCAACGATTCCGAAAGGTTGACCGCCTTCAGGTATTCCGCGCGAGCTTCTTCGTCGGTTTCCAGCCGATCCTGCAAAGCGTCGAAGTCACCCTGCTCAATCGTTTGGTCGATGGTCTGATAAATCCACTTTCGAAGTTGATTATCCATGGCGAAGCTCCTTTTGAAGTTGCTTCTCGATGCAGCGTTGCAAACTTGTGCGGAGTGTATCCAGTTGATAATAAAGTCGTCTGGCTTGCTGCCCGGTTTCTTTTGCAATGGAAGCGACGGATTGTCCGGGTGAATGCACACTGAGAACCAATTTGCGTTGTGCGTCGCTCAACTTCGCGAGGCAACCGTCGACCGCCCGGCGTTCAGCTTCCCGTTGATCCAATTGGGACAATGCAGATGTTGCCAAAGCTTCGATCACTGATTCGCGGAACACCAACTTGTCGCGGCCTTGGTCGCGAAGCCAACTGAGTGCTTTGTAGCGAGCGATCACGCAAGCCCAACGCACGAATTCGTTCTCGTCTTCCGTCTGCGTGCCGGTGAACGAGTCGAACTTTCTCCAACACTCCAACGCCGTTTCTTGAACCACGTCGTCAGCCGCGTCGCGGTTGGGAAGCAGTGATCGAACGAAGCGACGGATCGCTTGGTCGTGACGCGAAAGCAAAGCTACAAAATCGTTGTAGTGTTGCTCTCGGTCGCTACCGTCGTTCGCTTTCATTGTTTGATTTTCTGCACCCATGATGTTGCTCCGCCTAGTTATTCCCTAAGCCCGTAGGATTCCAAACAAAACCCGGCTTACCGGCTGTAGAATTCACATGCGCCCAACGAAAAGCCAGCGGAACTCGCTGGCTGTCAGAGCAAATACCACATGAAATCGCTATGGGGCGAACGATTTCGCAGGGGGCATCTGATCCTGAACGTCCTGCCACTGCTGCAGGATTGCGGCCAGCTTCTCGGGGTGGGAGGTCGCCAAATCCGTGGATTCGCTCAGGTCATTGCCCAGGTGATAAAGCTGGGCTGCTTGGTTGCCGCGCGGTTGAACCAACTTCCAATCGCCGCTTCGAAAAGCTCTGGCACCTCGCGGCATTCGCCACCACAGACCGCGTTCGGGTGCCGCGACGGCACGCCCCAGCCAAGGCATGACGTCCACACCGTCGAGTTGGTCAGGAGTGCTCACGAATGACTCTTGCGTAGCCGACGCGGCAAGACGCAAAAAAGTTGCAGCGATGTCCAGGGACGAAACTGGTCGATCTTCCACCGCGTTTTCGGGGATTGATCCGGGCATGCTCCAGACCATCGGGACGCGAATACCACCTTCGAATAAGCTGCCTTTGCCGCCGCGCAGCGGTGCGTTGCTGCTGGTCAATTCTTCCGTCGGTCCACCGTTGTCGCTGAAGAACACGACCAGTGTTTCCCGGCGCAGTTCGTGCTGGTCGAGTGTTTTCATCAGTCTGCCGATCCCTCGATCCAAAGCAATCAACATTCCCGCGAAAATTCTTCGTTGCGGGTCACTGATATGGGCCATGGCATCGTGATCCTCGACGCGACTTTGCATGGGCGAATGCACAGCGTTGAAAGAAACGACCAAAGCGAATGGGGCATCCGCCATTGCTTGAATGTCATCGACTGCACGCTGAGTGATTTCGTCTGTTAGGTACTCCCACTTCTGTAGCGGTTGGTCACGTTCGAGGACTGGATTGTCCCGATCGTATTCCGGTTCGCTGATCCTTGCGTAGTTGCCAAGAATCGTCATTCCGGATTTGACCAGCTCGCCAGGATTCAACTGCTTGTCACGCAACATGGTCCAAACGTTGTGGTAGGGTGGCCCGGGGACGTAGTAATGGCCTTCGTGCAGAAAACCAAAGAAGCGATCAAATCCTTTTGCGGTGGGACGTTGTTCGGGGCGAGTTCCCAAATGCCATTTGCCCACCAACGATGTTTGGTATTGGAGTGTCTTTAGGTGCTGGATGAATGTTGGTTGAGACTTCGGCAGTCCAGCGTTGGGATGATTGTTGCGCGGGCCGGTGGGATTGAGGTCGTAACCAAATCTTGATTGGTACCTGCCCGACAGAAATCCCGCTCTTGATGGGCTGCAAAAGGAAGAGGTCACGTAACCACTGGTGCAACGCACTCCCGACTTCGCCAACGCATCGATTGCGGGGGTTGGAATTTCCTCGTTGCCCATCATGCCGGTTTCGCCGTAGCCAAGATCGTCGGCGACGATGACCAGAAGGTTGGGGAGGGATTCGGAAGCGGAGGACGAAGGTTGGCTGCAGCAAAACGCGAGCAACGCGAAGGCGGTGATCGCAGGCTGGCGGATATTTGGCCGAGCCAACAGTTGGTGAAGAAGCATGAGCAGGCGGGGGATGGAGGATGGGCCTTTCAGTTTAGTGCAAGCGAAACGTGAGAGTGGCGTTAAGCAAGACTTGTCGGGTGCTCCGTTTGTTGTGTGATGAAATCCTCCAATTTTCCGAGTGCGCACGAAAAAACCGGACGTCGTTTCCAACACCCGGTTCTTCAATTTTACTAGCTCAGAAGGTGATCACTCGCCTTCGTTGCTGCTGCTGGCGGAAGGGGCTGGCTCGCCATCGCCACCCAGCAGTGGGAACGACTCTTCCAATGCAGAAACAGGAGCTTGCGACAGTTCCTCCAGAGCTTCGCGGCGGTAGTTGACTTCCGATTCTTGGAAGATGCGGAAACCGGTACCGGCTGGGATCAAGTGACCCAGGATCACGTTCTCTTTCAGACCAACCAGCTTGTCGACCTTGCCCGCCAAAGCGGCTTCGGTGAGCACCTTGGTGGTTTCCTGGAACGAAGCGGCCGAGATAAACGAGTTCGACTGGACAGCAGCCTTGGTAATCCCCAGCAACTGCGTGCTGGCCGTCGCACTCTTGCAACGTTTGCCCTTGGCTGGTGTTCCGCCCATCGCTTCGACTTCGGCGTTGGTTTGCTCGAACGCTTCCTTTGGCACAATGGTGCCTTCGGTGTAATCGGTGTCACCAGGATTCGCGATCTTGATGCACTTCTGCAAGTCTTGGTTAGCTTTGCGGAAGTGGAAGCGGTCCATGACACTACCAGGCAACAAGTTGGTGTCACCGGCGTTTTCGATTTTCACTTTACGAAGCATGCGAGCGATGATGATTTCGCCGTGCTTGTCGTTGATTTCCACACGCTGGCTGCGATAGACCTGTTGGATTTCGTGCAACAAGTATTGCTGAACGGCTTCTTCCCCGGTGACACGTAGGATGTCGTGAGGGACCAAAGCACCGTCGACCAATGCTTGGCCAGCTTTCACGATGTCGCCGGTGTGCACCAAGAAGTGCTTTCCGTGTGGGACCAAGTGTTCGCGTTCGATGCCTGATTCGCTGCGAACGATGATCGTTCGTTTTCCGCGTTTGCGTTCGCTGAGGATTTCCACCTCACCGTCCACTTCCGCGATCACAGCAGGATCCTTCGGCTTCCGAGCTTCGAAAATCTCGGTCACACGAGGCAGACCACCGGTGATGTCCGAAACACCGCCCGTTTCACGCGGCATTTCAGCCAGCACTTTACCGGGGATGACGTCTTCGCCTTCCTTGACCGTGATCGTTGCACGTTCGGGCAAGTACTGAGCGTGCAAAGGTCGGCCGGATTCATCTTCGATGACCAACTGTGGGTGCAAGTCACCCTTGTGGTCGATGATCGTCATCCGAGTGTTGCCGCTGGCTTCGCGATCCAGTCGCATCGTTTCGCCTTCGACCACGTCTTCGAAGCGAATCTTACCGGTGACTTCCGACAAAATCGGAATCGAGTATGGGTTCCATTCGCAGAGAACTTGGCCGGCTTCGACCTTGTCGCCTTCTTTCACCATCAACATGGCACCGGTCGGAATGTCGAACGACTCGATTTCGCGACCACGTTCGTCGACCAACATGATTTGGCCGTTTCGCGTCAGCACGATGTCGCGACCTTCGGCGTTGGTCACAGCCTTCATGCGAGTCAAGCGAACTTCACCCGGACGACCGGTCTTGATGTCCGACTCTTCGACTTGCTTGCTCACCGAACCACCGATGTGGAACGTACGCATCGTCAACTGCGTACCAGGTTCACCGATCGATTGAGCGGCGATGATACCGACGGCCATGCCTTCTTCGACCATCGATCCGGTCGCCATATCCATGCCGTAGCAGCAACGGCAAACACCCAACGGTGCGTCGCAGGCCATCGGTGTGCGGACTTGGATCTTCTCCAGACCCATCGCTTCAATCTTACGAGCGATTTCCGGCGTGATCATCTGGTTGGCTTCCACGATCACTTCGTCGGTGACCGGGTTCACAATCGACTTCAAGCTGACACGACCATTGATCGATTCCGCCAGCGAGACTTCGACCTTCTCGCCACGATAGACGACACCCTTGGTGATACCTTGGGTGGTGCCGCAATCGTGCATGGTGACCACAACGTTTTGAGCAACGTCGGCCAGTTTACGAGTCAGGTAACCGGAGTCAGCCGTCTTCAACGCCGTGTCGGCCAAACCTTTGCGAGCACCGTGCGTGGACGAGAAGTACTCGAGCACCGACAGGCCTTCGCGGAAGTTTGCCTTAATCGGAGTTTCGATGATTTCGCCGGTTGGCTTCGCCATCAAACCACGCATCCCGGCGAGCTGGCGGATCTGCTCGATACCGCCCCGTGCACCAGAGTGCGACATCAAGAACACGGGGTTGATGTACCAACCGCCTTCGCGAACGTCGTTTTCCATTGCCGACATCATGTCCGCCGTGATGGCCTCACGAGCGTGGGTCCAAGCATCGAGAACCTGGTTGTATCGTTCCTTGCCCGTCATCAGACCGCGGTCATAAGCCTTTTTGTGCTTCATGACCTCTTTTTCAGCTTCTTTGATGAACTGTTGCTTAGTGTCCGGAGTCACCAAGTCATCGGTTGCGAATGACAGACCGCTGCGGGTCGATTCGCGGAAGCCGGCTTGCATCATGTCGTCGAGCAAGTGAATCGTGGCTTTTCGACCGAGACGCTGATAGCAGTCGCTGATCGATTTCGCCAAGTCACCGCTACGCATGGCACGGTTGTAGAAGTCCATCCCGACCGGCAGCATTTCGTTGAAGCGAACGCGACCCGGAGTGGTGTCGATGACGGCACCGTATTCGCCGCTGTCGTCGTCTGTTTTGAGACGTTGGAACTTGGGCAAACGAAGTTTGATGCGGGTATGCAGACCCACGATGCCTTGAGCCAACGCGTAGTCAACTTCTTCGTACGAGCTGAACGTCATGCCCTCGCCCTTTTGATCGGGCATTTCAACGGTCATGAAGTAGCAACCCATGACGATGTCCTGCGAAGGACTCATGATGGGCTTTCCGTTCGAAGGTGCAAACACGTTGTTCGTGCTCAACATCAACGTGTGGGCTTCCACCTGAGCTTCGATCGAAAGCGGCAAGTGGACGGCCATCTGGTCACCGTCGAAGTCAGCATTGAAACCTTTGCAGACCAACGGGTGCAGGTGGATCGCGTTGCCTTCGACCAAGGTGGGTTCGAACGCTTGGATCCCCATGCGGTGAAGCGTTGGAGCACGGTTGAGCAACACCGGGTGGTTGGTGATGACTTGCTCGAGGATATCCCAAACCTCTTCGTCTTTTCGCTCGAGCATCTTCTTCGCGGATTTGATGGTGTCCGCGTGGCCGAGTTCTTTCAGGCGACGAATGATGAACGGTTGGTACAGTTCCAACGCGATCTTCTTTGGCAAGCCGCATTGATGCAGTTTCAGGCGAGGGCCGACCACGATCACTGAACGTGCGGAATAGTCGACTCGTTTTCCGAGCAAGTTTTCGCGGAAACGACCCTGTTTTCCCTTGATCATGTCGGTCAAGGACTTCAGCGGACGGTTCGACGATCCGAGCACGGGACGCTTGCAACGGTTGTTGTCGAACAACGCATCGACCGACTGTTGCAGCATTCGCTTTTCGTTGCGAATGATGACCTCGGGGGCGTTCAAGTCGACCAACTTACGCAAGCGATTGTTGCGGTTGATGATCCGGCGATACAGGTCGTTCAAGTCCGAGGTTGCGAAGTTGCCGCTGTCCAACAGCACCAAAGGACGCAAGTCCGGAGGAATGACGGGGATCACGTCCAACACCATCCACTCGGGACGGTTGTCGCTGTCGCGAATCGACTCAACGATCTTGAGTCGGTTGATCAGGTCCTTTTTCTTTTGCTTGCTGCCGGTTTCCGCCAAGTCAACGCGAAGTTGCTCGGAAAGCGTGACCAAGTCCAACTTGTTCAGCAAATCGCGAACGGCTTCCGCACCCATGTCGGCTTGGAAGCTGCCGTTGCCGTATTGTTGACGAGCCGCGCGGTACTCCTCTTCGGTGAGAAGTTGCAGCATTTCCAGGTCGGTTTCCTTGGGATCCGTGACCACGTAATCCTGGAAGTAGATGACCTTTTCCAGCGAGCTGGTTTTCATCGCGAGCAGGTTGCCCAATCGCGATGGCATGGCTTTGAAGAACCAAATGTGCACGACTGGAGCGGCCAGTTCGATGTGGCCCATGCGTTTGCGACGAACGCGGCTGTGAGTGACTTTCACACCGCAACGATCGCAGATCATGCCCTTGTACTTCATCCCACGGTATTTACCGCAGGCGCATTCCCAGTCCTTTTCAGGTCCAAAGATGCGTTCGCAGAACAGACCGTCTTTTTCGGGACGGTAGGTTCGGTAGTTGATCGTTTCGGGTTTCTTGACCTCACCGAAGGACCAACTCTTGATGTCTTGCGGACGCGCCAACGAGATGCGGACGGAGGCGTAGTCGTTGATGCGATCGTAGTTGCTGGTTTCGCCAATGGACATTGTGGAAGCCTTTAGCTGTGAGCTAGTAGCTCAGCATCGTTTCCAAGTGAGAGGTGAATTGGAAAGCGATGTGAAGCGTTTGAGTGGGAAGGTTTCACGCGACGCTTGGTCGCTGGGGTCAGGCGTTGCCCGACTGTCAATTGTCTGCGGCGGCGACGATGCCACCCAAGCCGCGAAGGCTGCCTCGTGAGGAAGCAGCCGACGCAGGCCGATCTGATGAAGGTCAGATTGGCCGTTTCTCGAGTTGCATGTTGAGGGCCAGACCACGAATTTCGTTGGTCAACACGTCGAAGCTGGCTGGCGTGCCGGCTTCCAGAGTGTTTTCGCCTTTGACCATCGATTCGTAGATCTTGGTTCGCCCTTCAACATCGTCGGACTTCACCGTCAGCAGCTCTTGCAGGATGTAAGCGGCACCGTACGCCTCCAGTGCCCACACTTCCATTTCCCCGAAGCGTTGGCCGCCGAAGCGAGCTTTCCCGCCGAGAGGTTGCTGCGTGATCAACGAGTAAGGTCCGGTGCTTCGAGCGTGAACCTTGTCGTCCACCAAGTGGTGAAGTTTCAGCATGTAGATGTAACCAACCGTGGTTTCCTGCTCCATCGGTTCACCCGTGCGACCATCGGTCAAACGGATCTTCCCGTGGGCTGGCAAACCAGCTTCGGCCAAGCAGTCATTGATTTCGGATTCGCTGGCACCGTCAAAGATCGGCGTGATGGCTTGGAAGCCCAGTTTGGCTCCGGCCCATCCCAGGTGTGTTTCCAAAATCTGTCCCACGTTCATCCGGCTGGGAACGCCCAGCGGGTTGAGCATGATCTGAATCGGAGTTCCATCGGGCAGGAACGGCATGTCTTCGATCGGCAAGATCTTCGCGATCACACCCTTGTTCCCGTGACGACCAGCCATCTTGTCACCGACGGAGATCGTTCGTTTGGTAGCGATGTAAACCTTGACCATCTGCAACACGCCCGAGCGAAGTTCATCGCCCCGTTTCATGCTGTTCAGTTTGCGGTCACGCTCGTCGATCGCTTGTTCAACGTTTTGCCACTGGGTTTGGTGAACCTTTTCAGTCGCTTTGCGTTTCTCTTCATCTTCGATCTGTTCCAGCACGAGATCCATACGGAAGCTGGTCGCACGTTCGGCGACGAACTTCGGATCTTGTCCGTCGGCCAAAGGCGTTCCGGTGGAGTCCTTCAGCTTCATTCCGGCGGCTTCTTCCATGTCGCGAATCAGCGACTCGAAAGTGCTGGCGATTTCTTCGTTGCCTTCAGTCTCGTGCTGCTTCAGTTCTCGTTCGAACGCCTTTCGCTCTTCTTCGCCGAGGCTCATACGACGGCTGAACTTTTGCGTGTCAATCACGATGCCTTCGATGCCCGATGGGACTTCGAGTGAATCATTTTTGACGTCTTCACCGGCACGACCGAAGATCGCGTGCAGAAGCTTTTCTTCCGGCGTCAGTTCTGTCTTGCTCTTTGGCGAAACCTTGCCGACCAGGATGTCGCCAGGTTTGACATACGTACCGACTTGCACGATCCCGCTGTCGTCCAAGTTGCGGAGGGCTTTTTCGGAAACGTTTGGAATGTCGCGAGTGAATTCTTCGCGGCCCAATTTCGTTTCGCGAATTTCGACGTCGAAGTCTTCGATGTGGATCGAGGTGTACGTGTCATTTCGCACCAGCTCTTCGCTGATGATGATCGCATCCTCGTAGTTGAATCCGTCGAACGACATGAAGCCGACCAAGACGTTTCGGCCCAGAGCCAATTCGCCTTTCTGAGTCGCGGCACCGTCAGCAATGATCTGGCCTTTTTCGACCTTGTCGCCGACCGTGACGAGAGGCTTCTGGTTTTGGCAGGTTCGCTCGTTAAGGCCTTGGTACTTCTTCAGCGGGTAGTGATCGCTGCCGATTTCAATGCGAGTCGCGTCGGCAAAGGTGACTTTTCCGGCACGGCGAGCACGCACGACCATGGCACTGTTCTTGGCCACTTCGCGTTCCATGCCCGTTCCCACGATCGGTGGTTCGGTAACCAACAACGGCACGGCTTGCCGCTGCATGTTCGAACCCATCAAGGCACGGTTTGCATCATCGTGCTCAAGGAACGGAATCAGACCAGCCGAAACACCGACCATCTGAGCTGGAGCGACGTCCATGTAGGACACTTGCTCGGGCATGACGATTTCGAAATCGCTTCGGAAACGAGCGATCATGTTCGGGCCAGGAACCAAAGCGCCGTCTTTGACCTCGGTGTCGGCCGGTGCGACGTACGATTCGCCTTCTTCGTCCGCACGCAACCAAACGACTTCGTCGCTGACTTTCCCGTCGGCGACTTTGCGGTAAGGCGTGCAGAGGAAACCGTAATCATCAACGCCAGCATAGATTGCCAGCGAGCTGATCAGACCAATGTTCGTACCTTCAGGCGTTTCAATCGGGCAGATACGACCGTAGTGCGAAATGTGGACGTCGCGGACTTCGAAGCCCGCGCGTTTCCGGTTCAGACCACCCGGTCCGAGTGCCGACAGACGACGCTCGTGAGTCAATTGCGACAGTGGGTTCGTTTGGTCAACGACCTGTGAAAGTTCGCCGCGACCGAAGAAGAAATCGATCGCCGCGGAAACGCTCTTGGGGTTGATCAGCGAACGCGGGGTCATGTCCTGAGCGTCTTTCACGCTCATCCGTTCTTGGACCGTGCGACGCAGCTTCAGGAAGCCTTTGCGAAGCTCTTCGCTGGCCAGTTCGTCGATGGTGCGAAGACGACGATTGCCCAAGTGGTCAATGTCATCGATCTCGGCTCCGCTGTCCGCATCGAACAAATCGATCAGGTAGCGAATCGCGGCGATCATGTCATCAGGACGAAGGGTCATGACCGATTCGTCGACGCCCAAATCCAGTTTGCGGTTCAAACGGAAGCGACCGACTTTGCCCAAGCGATAACGGTTGTCATCGTAAAACTTCTCTTGGAACAGCGTGCGAGCTTTTTCCAGTTGAGGCGGGTTGCCGGGACGCAGACGTTGATAGATCCGCAGCAACGCTTCTTCGTGGCTGGCGGTATTGTCGTCAATCAGCGTGTTGAAGATCAACGGAACCTTGGGCAGGTCCATGGCTTCGATCGAGGTCACGCCGGCATTGGCGATGGTTTCGGACAGTTCCGTGGTGATTTTGTGACCGGCTTCGACGATGATTTCGCCGGCGCGTTCGTGGCCGCTTGGGTACACAACATCATCGACGGCGATCTTGTTTTCGATCTTGGTCGCGTCTTTGCCGCCGTTCACCTTGATGGTGCCGGTTTCGTAGAACGCCGACAGCAGATCCGCATCGGTGCTGTACTTTGGATCCATCGCACGCAGCAACATCGTGGCGGCGAATTTACCGCTTTGGTCGATGCGGACCGTCAACGCATCTTTTTTGGTCACGTTGACTTCGATCCATGATCCACGTTCGGGGATCACGCGGCACGAAGGAAGCTTGCGGTCGGTCGTGGTGTCTTGTTCCAAAACAAAGTCGACACCGGGGCTCCGGTGCAACTGCGACACGACAACACGCTCGGCACCGTTGATGATGAATTCACCACCACCCAGCATGATCGGCAAATCACCCAGGTAGACTTCTTCTTCGATCGGCTCTTCGCGATTCAAACGCAACCAGATCCGCAGCGGGCGACCGTAGGTCAGACGCAGCTGACGGCATTCTTGGATCGTGTAACGAGGTTTGCCCAGCTCGTAGTGCAGGTACTCCAGCGTGGTGTTCCCATCGTAACTGGCGATCGGGAAGATTTCCCTCAGGACACCCTCCAAACCTTGATCTTTGCGAGCATTGCTGGCCGAGTCTTCTTGCAAGAAGGCCGCGTAGGATACCGTCTGCAAAGCGGTCAGGTCAGGCAAATCGAACTGGCCCAAGCCGGTTCCGAATTTGCGAATCGAGGTGGGTTCGAGGCGACGCTGGGTCGTAGTTGCCATCGTGAGGGAGAGCTCCTTCGCGGGGAAGAACAAAATCATCGAAACGAACCGGAATCCGCCCACACATTGACTGAGGCTGGATTCGTCGGAACCGTTCCGCTGAGATGACGAAATTGGTTCGTGAGAACTTCGTCGATGAAGCGTCCGTGCGAGAAAAGCCCTGCCGGACCAGCTCTCTGAAAATTCGAGTGTTTCGAATTCTCAACCAGCGGTCATGCCCAAAATTGATTCGCCAAAGCGACGACTGAAACGAGAAACCGATTGCCAACAAACGAATCCGTTCGAGGACATTGGCTTCGCGAAAGAGCACCGCGATGAAAATAAGCGAAACGTAACTCGATGTTCACAAAAGACTTCGCGAAAATCAGTTACTTCAAGAATGGACGGAAAACAGAACCAGAAAGACGCGTCACGCAACACCAGGCCGAAGATCACGCCGGAAACTTTAACGATTGATCTTGCATCCGCAAAGGGCAACAAAACGAATTTTGGTCTGGTTTATGCTCTGCCGCGAAGCTGCACAAAACAATCGCTGCAATCGTTAGATGAAGGCGTTAGGCGGCTCACCATCTCGGCCCCAGAGGCTCACCAACCTGATTGTGGGCGGGGGCGACTCCAGCGAGCCGATTGAAGACCTGCGAAAGTCTGTTCTGGTTGCTGAGGAGGCAACTGCGAGCGTCCGCAGCCGGGCACATCGTGTACCCGGCCCGTGAAGCCGTCGTGAGCAATCATCCCCGTCCGCGAAAGTGCGATCGAGTCGCAAATTCCGCAAGACAAAGGGCAATTCATCAACGATGTCAGCCCGTGGCCGCAAGCTGACCGCGTCCGGCTCCACGCGAAGCGAACTCGCGGAGATGTGGCTAAGCCTACGTGCATCGCTGGGGCGGTCAACATCTGATTTGTCAATTTTGGACGGGCGAGATCGCTCCGCCAGAATCGTGATTTGTGGTGTCTAAATGACGACACGTGGCTAACCGGCGTCGCCGATTCGGTTTATGTCACCCATGTCCCCGAGCTTGCTTTGCTAGCAAAGGCGGTGTTCGCCCAAAAAAAGTGTTGGTGAAGTTCCTATAGACTTCTCGCCCGGCTTTCCTAGTCACGCTAGGTTGTTTGCTCTCTCAGGTTGCCGCCGAAGCACCGATTGGCCGGTTTGTGTTGGCGCCCGTGAGTCCTTCCCCACCACCCCGTGCGATCGTTTGTTGGAGTCCTCATGTCGTCCGCCGACCCGAATGGCAGTGCTGTTTCGTTTTCTGGTCCCGTTCACTTGGCGGTTGATTTGGGGGCGTCCAGTGGTCGCGTGATCGCTGGGGGGCTGAACGGGGATCGTTTGGAGCTGGCGGAAACCGGGCGTTTCGTCAATCGTCCGCTCAAGGTTCAGGACGCCATGCTGTGGAATCACCTGCAACTGTGGCAGGACATCCAGGACGGGCTTCGCGACGCGGCGTTGCGGGCCGATTCCGAATGGGCCGGCGCGTCGATTGCCTCCGTGGGCGTCGACACTTGGGGAGTGAGTTTTGGGTTCGTGGATGCCCACGATCAAATCGCGGCGCCCGTGTGGCACTACCGTGACGCCCGCCATCGCGGCATGGCGGACAAAATCTGCGAGATCGTTCCGAAGGACACGATTTTCGCGGAAACGGGCATGCAGTTCATGGATATCAACTCACTGTGTCAGTTGATCGCCGCTAAGCAGAACGGTGATTCGGTGTTTCAGACCGCGGAATCCTTTTTGATGATGGGCGATTTGTTTCACTGGCTGCTGTCTGGTGAACGTTCGATCGAAGCCAGCAATGCGTCCACGACTCAGTTGCTCAATCCCGCGACACAGGCTTGGTCGACCAAGCTGCTCGATGGTTTCGGACTGCCCCACAGTTGGTTCGCGGAGCCGACGGCCGCCGGGACCACGATTGGGACGGTTCAAAGTAGCGTCGCCGGAGAAACCGGTTTGCACGGCGTGCCCGTGATCTTGCCAGCGACCCATGACACAGCGTCGGCGGTGTTGGCGGTTCCGGCCGAAAACTTTGCTCCCGCGAAACCCGATTGGTGCTACATCTCGTCAGGCACGTGGTCGTTGATGGGCGTTGAGGTGCCGTCGCCCGTTGTCACACCGCTCTGTGCCGATTTGAATTTCACCAACGAAGGCGGAGTGCAGGGCAGCACGCGGTTGCTGCAGAACATCGGCGGTCTGTGGATCTATCAGCAGATCCGAGCCGCCCTGGATCGCCAGGGCAACGCGCCGTCCTGGCAAGAGATGACAGAAGCCGCCGCGTCGGCACCGGCATTTCAATTGTTGGTCAATCCCGATGATCCGGCCTTGGTGGCTCCGGACAATATGATTGATGCAATATGCGGGTTAGCCGGACGCACGGGCCAGAAAGTTCCCACCGACAACGGCGTCTTGTTCCGAGGCGCCTTGGAAGGACTGGCGTTGCGCTATCGAATGTGTCTGCAGCATTTGGAGTCGCTGACAGATTCGCGAATCGAGACCATTCATATTGTCGGTGGTGGTTCGCTCAATGCGTTGCTTTGCCAGATGACGGCGGATGCCTGCGGGCGTCGCGTGGTCGCTGGTCCGGTGGAGGCAACTGCAATTGGAAACATCCTGATGCAGATGATCGGGAGCGGTTCGCTGCATTCCATCGACGAGGCGCGGCAATTGGTACGGCATAGTTTTCCGACTCAAACGTACGAGCCTCAGCACACGGATCGCTGGGATGAACCCGCGGCCAAGTTCGCTACTTTTTTCGAATGAGTGACTGATGACAGCTTCGGACCCAATGACAACCGAGCAAGAAAAACTGGCGGCCCGCAAACAGGAGATTCGTACGGCCGCTCACGCTGCACGACGCGACCAGGCAGACAAAGATGGATTGAGCCAAACCATCACGGAAGCGGTCATGGGTTTGGACGCGTATCAATCGGCGGACTGCGTCATGTGGTACATCGACGTTCGTGCTGAGGTGCGCACGCGTCATGCCTTGCCGGCGGCGATCGAGAGCGGGAAGAAAATCATCATCCCGTTCTGCGTCGATGGTGAATTGGAATTGTTTCACCTGGAGTCGATGGAGGAACTTTCCGAAGGCATGTACAAGATTTTGGAGCCTCGTGAAGATTTGCGAGAGGTCGCGTCGAAACGAGTGACGGCCAAAGATTTGGATCTGATTTTGGTTCCTGGCGTCGGGTTCGATTCTCAAGGTGGGCGTACCGGTCACGGCAAAGGCTACTACGACAAGCTTCTCGAGAACGTGCGGCCGGATGCTCCGCTCGTCGCATTGGCATTTGAGTGTCAAATGTTCGACGAGATTCCGATGCAACCGCATGACATTTACATGGACATGGTGGTGACGGAAAAGCAGGTCTACCCAGGAAAGGGACGCTGATGTCAGTCGCCTCTGAACCGTTGCCATTGAATGAGTTGGTGGAAGACACCTACGCCGAAGGCTTTCGCAGTTTGTATGGCGAGGTGTTGATCACGGCTCGCGATCGTAAGTGGCTCGACCACGCGACCTCCGCCGCGACCGGGCACGCCAGCAGCACGATCTTGTGCGACTGCGAAGCCGGAGTTGCGGAGATCGTTTCGCCCGAGTCGACACCCGACGGTCGGATCGGTGCCGTGGTGCAGTTTCATGTTCCGCGGTTTCGGAAGGATCGACGCGAACATCTGGAAAAGGTGATGTTGGCTCGCATCAGCCAGAACGTGCTGACTTGTCCAACCGCTCGTTGTTTCAATCGCATTGATTCGGACGACTATTTCAAACTCGGTCGGAAAGTTGCGTTCTTTGGAGACCGTCATCAGTTCCGTGAGGAACGCTACGAACAAAAGGGGTGGGTGATTCCAATTCTTGGCGGTGAATTCTTCCTCTCGCGTCGTTTCGGAATGTCGGATGGCGTGATGGGTGGCAACCTTTGGTTCTTTGGACCCAACGAAGATGTTGCGATCGAAGCTGCGGAGCGAGCTGCCGAAGCCAGCGATTTGGTTCCCGGATGCATCACGACGTTTCCGGGAGGAATCGCGGCCAGTGGTTCCAAGGCGGGCAGCAGTTACGACTTCACCATCGCCAGCACCTACGCCGAGTTTTGTCCGACGCTGAAAGACAAGCTCGGGCAAAAATCGCGAGTGCCTGACGGTGTTCATTGCATCATGGAATTGATCCTGAATGGCGAAAGTTTGGATTGCTTGAAGGAAGGGACTCGTGCGGCGATTCATGCAGCCGCGAAAGTTCCTGGTTTGATCCGCATCAGCGCTGGCAACTATGGCGGTCGCTTGGGCAAGTCCTTCATACACTTGCACGAGTTATTGGATTGATCCGCATGGCTGAGTCGTCTGAATCAGTCGGCTAGCTGCGTCGTCGATCAACGTCCCGTTTCTTCTTGGCGTTTTCGCAATCCAAGCGAAATCGGCACGCCACGATCGTTAGGCTTTCCCGTGCATGGGTGGTTCCGTGCGTGAGAATGTTTGTCGTTCAGTAGTTGCCTTGCAATCGGAAAGGAGTGGCGATGTTGTGTTTGAATCGCATTCGGTTGGTGTGTGATGCGTCGGTGATCTGCTTGTTCGCCGTGCTGGTTGGTTTGAGTTGGATGCCCGGTGTTTCCATTGGACAGGACTCCGCCGGGCAGGACTCCACTGGGGTAGCCGAGGTAACCAATGAAACGGAGGCCGAGCAGAAGCCTCTGCGTGTCACTGATCTGTACGTGTTGGAACGGGATGCGAAGTTGTCTGAACAAATCGGGCAAAGCCCCGAACAACGGACCGCATTCTTGGTGGCGATGCAGCAATATCGAGATGTGGTGACGGCAGGTTTTCGAGCCAAATCCGGTGAGCAGATCGATCCCGCTGAGCAGCGGAAGAAGATGGAGGCGGCTCAGCAGAAGGTGTTGCAGTTGTTTGATGAAACTCAGCGGAGAAAGATTCAAGAGGCTGCCGCCGCCAAACGAGCGGAGTATGCCGAGCGGTTCTCAGCAACAAGGGTCTCCAACGAGGTCCGTCGTGAATTGAGCAGCATGCGGAACATTTCTTCCCAACTGTCGCGTGTGCAATCAGACCTGGACTTGCAGGAGAAGTTGGGGGTGAGCACGAAGCAACGTGTCGAGTTGAAGGAAGCCTATCAAAAGTACGTGAACGCATCGCTCGAAATGCATAAGTCAGACGCTGGGAGCAGTATGACTGGAACCCATGAGCTGCTTCGCGAACTGGTGATGGAATCGCAGCGAATGTGACGCCGGAACAATCCGAGCAGCTCACGATGCTGGTGCGTTTGGAACAGCTCAAACGCGAGTACGGAGACGAATTCGCGTCAATCAACGGACTGGCGGATGACTTCGGGTTGGACGATCAGGCGAAGGAAAAACTGAAGCGAAAGATTGAAGAGGTTCGCAAAGATTATTACGACGGTTGGATGAAGCTGAAGAAGAAATCCATGCAGGCGATCATCGATGAGTTGCCGCGAAAGCATCGCGAAGAAGTCGAAGAAGCCTTTCGAAAGTTCGTGGAAGAAGATCCGCGAGACAAACTGAATCGGTTTCGCCTGCCCATCCGTAGCCGGACGACGGCATCGGAAAAATGACGCCGTCTTGGGCCTTTCGCTCACGCTCCAAGTCGGTTCCGCCACGGATGGGTGGTGACGGTTGGGTAATTTGCGTTGAAGCGATGGTCTGGCTTCGGTGCGACACACTTCGTTCGATGGTTGGACGATAAGCCAACGACACAGCCGCCGTGCTGGCTAGGTTTCTTCCGCCATCGATTGGGGATTTCTTTCATGCCGTTTCTCTCCGGTAGCCTCTCCTTTGAACGTTTCCGTGTGAACCAATTTGAAGACGGCCCGTTTGGCCAGGAGCACTTGGAGCAAATGGCAGCTCACGTCGCTGGGCGAACGGAAACGGCGGCGGAGGAAAACGTGCACCTGGGATTTCTCGGCGGAGACCATCTGTTTGACCAAGACTTTGACATGGTCAAAAACATCATTGATGATGCGGTGCACTTTGGCGTCCGCATCGACACCAACCAAGTTCCTTCAGTGATCAAGAAGGCTTGGATGGCAATGGAGCTTGCAGCACTCAGCCGCGACAACCCCGGCGGGAAGCCAACGAAGTCACAAAAGAAAGAAGCCAAAGAAGCCGTTGAACAACGTTGCGAAGCGGAAGCCGCGACTGGCAAGTATCGCAAGTTCCAACAGCATTCGTTGCTGTGGGATTGCAGTCGAGACTTGCTCTACTACGGCGGCACCGCGGGGACGGGAAGCGGCCACTGTGTCGACTTATTGGAGAGCGTTTTCGGAATCGAATGCGGTCACATCAGTGCTGGTATCGTGGCCAAGGATTGGGCCAGCGAGAACGATCGCTATGCTGAGATGGACGATGTGATGCCCGCCAGCTTCGTAACCGGCGAAGCTTTCAGTGGTGTGGCTTGGGCCAACGAACACTCACAGGCACCCGACTTTCTGGGCAATGAGTTCCTTCTCTGGCTGTGGTGGATGTTGGAAACCGAGACCGACACGATCGAAATGTACGACGGCACCGAAGTCACGTTGATGCTGGCCAAGACTTTGTCGCTTGAGTGCCCGCTGGGTGATTCCGGCAAAGAGTCGATCTCAGCGGAATGTCCGGTCAAGTTGCCGGAGGCGATGCGAGCCATCCAAAGCGGCAAACTGCCTCGGAAGACTGGCATGACGCTGATTCGTGAAGGGCAGCAATTTGATCTGACATTGCAAGCCGAAACGTTTGGTATCAGCGGAGCGAAAATTCATCTCGATGAGGACGATGATGATTTCGGCCCAGAAGATCGCATCGAAGCCGTGCGAACGCTCAGCGACACGATTGATGGAATGTTCCACACGTTCTGTGACCGACGAACCAGCGAAGCCTGGGCCGCGGACCTGGACGGAATCCGCGGTTGGCTTTCACCGAGCCAGGCCGCTCGCAAATCAGCGGCCTGATCAGAACGAGTCGGCTTCGATGACCTCGTAGTTCGCCCGAGTCACCAATGCGTGGTAGACCTCCAGGTCGATGAACTGTGTCAGCATGCGGACGGATCCATCGCTCAACACGAATTGTGCACCCGAGGCGTGGTAGCTGCTGAAGTCTTCGAAGTGGCCCGCGTCACTGTTGGGAACGTGATCGGCGGCGCCAACAATTCGTGCGGCGGCGGCATTGGCTTCGGGGATCAACCCTTGCCAAATCGAGCCACCCAAACGACTGTTGCGTTCGCCGACCATCACGGTTTGGCTCAGGCCATCGAGCACGTCACGGAATCGGTGGCGACTGTTGCCGTAGAACAGCCCGTCGCCGTGGTACAGGTCATCATGTAAATCGAAGGTTCCGAAGACGCCGGCATAATTGCTCTTGGCGATTCGAAACAAGAACTCATCGCCATCATCCACGTTGTGACCGTGATCATGGTCGTCATCGTCATCGTGGTCATCGTCGCCATGATCATCATCGAGCGATGCGGGGGCGTAATCGTCATGGTCGTGGTGATGACCGGTGCCGTCTCCGTGAGCTTCAGCGATGAAGAACAGGTTTTCAAGCGTGTCGCTGGGGCAAATGTAACTGGAGATTGAAGCCTCGCGAGCTTGTTGGTTCTCGTCTTCTTCGATGGCCATTCCGAAACGGATGGTTTCGTAGACGTTGCTGGCTTCGATCTGTGGAGTGATCGCTGCTGCCCAGCCCCAGCCTGGTTCGTGATGGTCGATGTCATCGGCTAACCAACCGCTTGGCAATTGATTGAAGATGCCGTGGTAGTTGTGCAGGGCGATGCCAACTTGGTGCAGATTATTCTGGCAGGACATGCGCCGGGCGGCTTCGCGGGCGGCTTGTACTGCCGGTAGCAGAAGGCCAACAAGCACACCGATGATGGCGATGACCACCAATAGCTCAACCAGTGTGAATGCTCGGTGGGATCTGCGTGGACGGAACGGGACTACGGGCGCAGAACCTGCGCGGACGAAAGTAAACAGCATGAGAGGTGACCACAGGTTTGGGTGCATTGCGCACCCTGATGAAGACTTGGAATGGCGTGACGGTGTAATGCAGTTCACCATCCGCCCAGAATCGGCAGGCTCTATGCCAATGCCGGAGGGCCGCGTTTATGCGGACGCCAGCTATCTGCCGTGTCTTCTATTGGTGTGGAATCGACCTGTTCATCGCAAACGCAGCAAACTGCTTCGCTGCGAACGGGATTCGGGAGCGGGCTTTCGGCCATCGTGCGAGCGTTGCAAAGCACGCAGTGTTCGCCGCACCCATGGGCGTGGGCGTAATTACCCGAGATCCTTGGAGCATCCGCAGTGATCGCGAGCGATGATTTGCTGGGGTTCGTTGCTGCGTTTGTCTCGTCACCCGAATGCGAGCAGCATTCTGACACGCGAATCCCGGCTGTGGCGACTTCCTGTCCGCAATCCGCATGCAGCTCGGTGTCTGGACAGCTTTTTTCGCACGCATTGCCATGATGATGAGCGGCGGGCAGAAGCCAGCCACCTACCACGTAGGCGATCAAAGCGATGCGGCGAACCCAGAGTTCCACGCGAATTCAGGAGGTTGGAGAGGAAAATTGAAAGCTGGTTTTGGCCAGGCGAGTGTCTCGGCTAATACGGGCATTCAGCCACAATTACAAGTCAACTGGCTCGCATGTTCAATGCGAATTTCACTGAACCTACGAACGTCGTCGCTGTCGTTGCAAGCGATTCGCCGACGTTTTAGCGGTTTTTGAAGGTTAAGACAGCTTTTCTTCGCCAGATTTTTACCAATTCAGAGGTGCTTGCCAGGTGGACTTTGCGGTGGCGATGTCCGTTTCCAGCACCACTTTGTCGCCGTCTCGTACGACGAATTGATCGCCGTCCGTGATTGTTCCAAGTCGCGATAGGGATACTCCGGCGTCTTGGAAAAGCTGTTTCAGCTGGTCCGCGGATTCGGGAACACACTCAATCAAGAATCGGGTATTGGATTCGCTGAACAGGACTTCCGTCGCCGACAGTGCGGAGGCGGTCATCACGCCATCGTGCGAGAACTGTTCGCGAGCGACCTCGTCCAGCGAGATCTCCATCCCCAGTCCACCAGCAAGCGCCATTTCAACGGCGGCCACGGCCAATCCGCCTTCGCAGAGGTCGTGGCAGGACCGCACCAATCGCGATTGGATGGCTTGGTGTACCGTCGCGAAGGTTTTCTTCGCCAAATTCGCATCGACTTCTGGGACGGCACCGCCCGGTTCGTTTTCGACCAAACCGAAATGCGATCCGCCCAATTCGCGGTGCGTTTCGCCGACCAAGAAAACCACGTTCCCGGCTTCTTTCGCGTCCATCGTGATGGACTTGCTGACGTCGTCGATCTGTCCCATGGCACTGATCAACAAACTCGGCGGAATCGCGATGGTTTGCTTTTCGTTTTGGTCATCGAAGAAGCTGAACTCGTTGTTCAAGCTGTCCTTGCCGCTGACAAACGGTGTGCCCAGCGTGACCGCCATGTCTTGGCAAGCGATGGCGGCGCGAACGAGTGACCCCAGCGTTTCGGCTCGGTCGGTATAACCCCAGCAGAAGTTATCGAGGATGGCGATCTTCGATGGGTCAGCACCCACGGCGACCGCGTTTCGCATCGCCTCGTCAATCGCGGATGCCGCCATGTGATAGGTGTCAAAGTCACCGTAGTGCGGGTTCATGCCGCAGCTGATCACCAAGCCTCGACGGCTGGTCAGCTTCGGACGCACAACCGCGGCGTCGCCAGGACCATCGCACTGCGGGCCCACGAGCGGTTTGACGACGCTGCCCGCTTGGACTTCGTGATCGTATTGGCGGATCACCCAGTGCTTGCTGGCGACGTTGTAGCTGCCCAAGATCTTAAGCAACGTTTCGGTGTTGGCGGCTGCATCGCGATCCTCGATCGACAATGGCTTCGCGGCTGGCGGTTCGTAAACGGCGTCACGAATGACCGGTGGTCGCCCATCGTGCAAGAACGACATGGCAACGTCGCCAACGGTTTGGCCGTTGAAGGTCAATTGCAGGCGACCGGTCGGAACAAATCGTCCGATGGTGGCTGCTTCCACGCCTTCGCTTTCGCACAGATCACGCAGCTCGTCCCAATGTTCTTGCGGGACGGCCAAGACCATTCGTTCTTGAGCTTCGGAGATCCAGATTTCGGTGTAAGTCAAACCGTCGTACTTCAGCGGAGCTTTCTCGAGCCAAACCTCGGCACCAAGCTCTTCTCCCATTTCGCCAACGGCACTGCTGAATCCACCGGCACCGCAGTCCGTGACCGCGTTGTAGAGCCCGCGATCGCGAGCTTGCATCAGCACGTCGAGCACCATCTTTTCGGTGATCGCGTTGCCGATTTGGACCGCTCCGCCGGACAACGATTCGGATTCGCTGGTCAGTTCCGCACTGCTGAACGTTGCTCCGTGGATCCCATCGCGTCCGGTTCGTCCACCAATCGCAACGATCAAGTCGTTGGGTTTGACCTCTTTGTCTTCCATGCCAACCGGGATGATCCCGACGTTGCCGCAGTAGACCAACGGGTTGCCGAGATAACGCTCGTCGAAGTAGACCGCTCCGTTGACCGTGGGGATTCCCATGCGGTTGCCGTAATCACGAACGCCCGAGACCACGCCCTGGATCACACGCCGCGGGTGCAGCACACCTGGTGGCAAATCATCCGGTGACACGTCCGGCGGAGCGAAGCAGAACACGTCGGTGTTGCAAACCGGTTTGGCGCCCATGCCCGTTCCCATCGGGTCACGGATGACTCCGCCAATGCCCGTGTTGGCGCCGCCGTAGGGCTCCAGTGCCGACGGGTGATTGTGGGTTTCGACTTTGAAGCACACGTGGTCTTGTTCGTCAAACGTGACCACGCCGGCGTTGTCCTTGAAGACGCTGACGCACCAATCGTCATCCCCCAGCGATCGACGAATGGTTTGCGTGGCTTCAAAGATGGTCTCTTTCAGCATGTTGTTGTATTGGCGTTCATCACCGCCCGGAGTGCCGTCCGCACCGGGGCCCTTGTAATGAATCCGTCCTGCCAACGTTTTGTGGCTGCAGTGCTCGGACCAGGTTTGAGCGACCGACTCCAGTTCGATGTCAGTTGGGTCGCGGCCGAGTTCGACAAAGTGATCGCGAATGGTCTGCATTTCGACCAAGGTCAGGTACAACTGCCCTTCCTTGGAAAGTTTTTCAAGCCCCGCGTCGTCCAATTCGCGAATCGGTACGTGGACCAATTCGAATTCACCAGGTGAACCGACATCCAGTCGATCCATCTGCAACGGTCCCACCACGAACGCTTCGATGGAATCGTTGGACAACGCACGTCGGCAGATTGATTGCAGTTGGTCTTCGTCGGTGCCAGCGATCCAGAACTTGCGAAACGTTTTGACGGTGCCGGATTCGACCCCGCGGTCTGCAAGTGCACCTTCGGTACTGGCGGCCACCGGATCCATCACGCCGGGTTTGGGCATGACATGAACGAGGTGCGGTTCGGATTCGATGCCGCGTTCGGCCAACAGTTCCATCAGGGTCTCGGGTGGTTCCGACAGATCTGATTCGTCGCCCGTGGCGTCCTTTCCTGGTTGCCCGACCGTGACGGATTCCGTGATCGAATCGGCCAGCAGGGTCGATGCGATTTCGGAGGCGGAAGCGTGATCGATGTTGGCTTGGATCAGGTACCCTCGCGCGGCCGCGATCAAGAGGTCGTCGCCCAATCCAAGTTCGTGAATCTCACGGGCCGTTTGTTCGCCGAGTCGATCCACTTGACCAGGGGCGGGATGAATGTCGATTTGCCAAAGCGGCATGGTGCGAATTCGGGAAAGGAGGATGGAAACGGGGGGAATCGTTTGAGGACCGCCAGCAGCGGTGCGATGTTGGCTGTTAAGTCGGGGCGTCGAGCCGAATTTGTTTGGCTGTTTCCAGCCACGTTCGCAGGGCTTCGTCGTCGCCTTGGGTCACGATGGAATGCAGAGTGGACAAATCCGTTTGCGATTGCTGGATCGCGCCCAAGATCGCTTCGCGATTCTCGGACACGATGGCGGTCCACAGGTCAGCATCCCCAGCCGCCACGCGAGTCGTGTCCAACCAACCGGTGCCGACCAGCGACAACATGGATGGAGTGATTTGGCGTGCGGCCAGTGACGACAGCAAGTGTGGCAAATGAGACGTCAATGCCAAGGTGGCATCGTGTTCTTCCGCGGGCATCGTGACAATTCGCCCGCCGGTCGCACGCCAGAATGCGGTCGCTCGGTTCACGTGGTGCGGCAGTTCTTCTCCGCTGGGGGTCAACACGATCGGCTTGTCGTCAAAAAGCTCGGCCGACGCGTGTTCGGCGCCGCTCTTTTCGCTCCCCGCAATGGGGTGTGCCGGCACAAATTGTCTCGCCGCGGATGAACCCGCCAATTCACGAACCAATCCGCCTTTGGTGCTGCCGACGTCCGTTAGCGTCAGCTCTGGAAACTCGCCCGCAAGCGTTTGGGCCAGCGACGCGATCCGGTTGACTGGCGTGGCGATCACGGCCAAATCACAGCCATTCGCGGCGCCATCGGGAGTCTCGAAGACCTCATCGACGATGGATCGATCCAAAGCCAAGGCCCGAGTTTCAGGCGATCGGGCGCAGGCGGTCAGTCGCACCGACGGCCAACGTCTGCGAATCGACAGTGCCACACTTCCACCCAACAACCCCAAACCGATGATCGCAACTGATCGGCAGGAGGGCTCGGGCATGGGGCTGGATTCGATGGAGGCCAAAGGGCGTTTGCTGTGTATCGCTCGCCATCCGTAGCGTGAGTCGCTGGTCATTCGTAGCGAAAGTCGTCAAGACTTTCGGCGAGTCTGTTTGCAGACCGAAACTCTTGACGAGTTTCGCTACAGCAGATCTACAGCTGACCGAAACTCTTGACGAGTTTCGCTACAGACAATTTTTGCTACACGAGACTGGCGACGCGGCTGAATACGAGAGAGCAGAAGAATACCGCACAACCCCCGCCGTTCCCATCGGTGGCAATCGTACGATTTTGAAGGAAACGCCACGATCGGAGTTGGTTTGATCGGACGCCCTCACCTGATGGCTCGTCATTCGTACCGAAACTCGCTCGCCATTCGTAGCGAAAGTCGTTTGTCATTCGTAGCGAAAGTCGTCAAGACTTTCGGCGAGTCTGTTTGCAGACGGAATCTCTTGACGAGTTCCAATCAGATCTACAGTAGACCGAAACTCTTGACGATTTTCGCTACAGCAGACCGAAACTCTGGACGAGTTTCGCGACGAGTGGCTGTGCCGGCATGACGGCGCAGACGGTTTTTTGTCCGAATGATTCGCATTTCCGCGTGAAGTTCAGCGATCGTGTTGGATGTTGGCTAGGATGATTCTTCGAGACGAGGGAGCAGTTGGCTTGCGCCCCGTCTCGATCCCTCCCCATCATCCCACCTGAGACTCTTCCGTCGGAGAATGCCATGCTCGATCGGCAATGTTCCCGTTTTCTGTCTGGTGCTTTGTTGCTGTTCTTTGCCGCACCGGCACTGGCTGATGCAAATCCATCTGAACAAACGAAGTCACGCCCTCACATCGTGATGGCATTCGCGGACGATTGGGGATGCTACGCCAGCGCTTATGCAAAGCACTTTCCCGGCACCGCAAGCGAAGTCATTTCCACACCGAAGTTCGACTCGATCGCTCGCGACGGGGTGCTGTTCACCAATGCATTCGTCAGTGCGCCTTCCTGCACGCCTTGCCGAAGTTCTTTGATGTCGGGGCAACCTTTTTGGAGATGCGAGAAGGCGTCGATTCTGCTCGGTGCCGTCTGGGACTTTTCGCTGCCCGCGTACCCGCTGATGTTGGAAGAGTCTGGTTACCGAATTGGTCACACCTACAAAGTTTGGAGTCCAGGCAGTCCAGGCAACGCACCGTTTGGTGGAGCCAGAACCGCATCGAACAAAGCCGGTTCGAAATTCAACGGCTTCTCGCAGTTCGTGATGAGGGCCAAGGATCGCGATGCGGCCAAAGCCAAGTTGTTCGACGAAGTACGCCAAAACATTCGCAACTTCTTGGACGCCGACAATGATGGCAAGCTCGATGGTGACTCACCCGTTTGTTATTGGTTCGGTCCAACCAACACTCACCGCAAATGGATTGCGAAAAGTGGTGAACAACTTTGGGGAATCAACCCGGATGACTTGAAAGGCAAATTGCCCGCTTACTTACCCGACGTTCCCGAAATTCGCGAAGACTTCGCGGACTACTTGGGCGAAGCGATGGCGTTTGATGCCGCTTTGGTTGTCTTGGATGAAGAGCTGGAGCGTCTTGGCATCGCTGACAACACTCTGTTGGTGGTCAGCGGTGACCATGGCGTGCCGGGGATCTCACGCGGCAAATGCAATTTGTATGACTTCGGCACTCATGTTCCGCTGGCGGTTCGCTGGCCTGCTGGAATTCAACATGCGAATCGTGTCGTGACGGACTTTGTCTCGCTTCCTGAATTGGCGACCACGTTCTTGGAGGTCGCCGACGTCGAAGCCCCCGCGACGATGATCTCGCAGCCGATCACGCCTCTCTTGATGAGCGATCAATCCGGACGCGTTGACCCGAATCGAGATGCGGTCTTCACCGGACGTGAACGTCACGTTGCGATGGCACGCGAAGGAGCCAAGCCTTACCCACAGCGAGCCATCCAAACCGACGATTGGCTGTACATCATCAATTTCGAGCCCGATCGAACGCCTTTGGGGGACGGTCCCGCGATGGACGCGAGCGACGATCAATTCCCGTCCGAAGAGCTGCTTCGCGAAAACACCTTTGCGGCCTATCCGGATTTGGATGCGAGTCCCACCAAAGCCTTCGTGACGTTGAATCGCGAAAAATATCCTGAGGCATTTGACTTTATGGTTGGACGTCGCCCGAGAGTGGAATTGTACGACTTGAAAGCGGATCCAGACTGCTTGAACAATTTGGCAGGCAATTCAGATTACGCCGAGACAGAATCGCAACTGGATGAGCGATTGATCGGCGAACTGAAGCGAACCGGAGATCCTCGCATGAGCGAACCGGTCATGTTCGAACACGGTATGTTTGTGGAACCGGTCGGGCCCGGCAACAAAAAGAAGCAGAACGCCCGCAAGGCAAATTCGGGCAAAAAGACCAGCCCGGCGAAGAAGTCTTCTCCTCAAAAGTAGTGTCGCGAGCGAAACCCTATGAGAAATGCATTCCTGCCACTGGCTAGACACGTGCCTGTCAACTTGGTTTTGTTGTTGGGAATGATGGTGGTCAGTGGCGTTGGTTGTCGCAAGTCGACACCGGTGGATGAAGTCTCGGTGGGGGAAAGCGGGGTTGCCCTGACGGAACGAGCTGAATCGGAGGTCGACCTGGTTTGGCCTCAGTGGAGAGGCCCCAACTTGGATGGAACGATCGATGGTGCTGCTCCGCCCGCGAATTGGAACCCGGGGAGCGATGTCGCTTGGCAAGCGGATGTTCCCGGTCGCGGGCACAGCAGTCCGATTGTGATCGGCGAGCAAGTTGTTTTGGCCAGTGCCGACGAAGGCAAACAGCAACAAATGCTTTTGTCATACGATCGCAGCACGGGGGAGGAGAATTGGCGACGAGTCATCCACGAAGGTGGCTTTCCCGCGAATCGTGAGGTGCATCAAAAAGCGACCAACGCCAACACGACACCCGCTTGTGACGGCCAACGGATCCTCATCGCTTTTTTGAACCAAGGTCGGATCTTCGTCACGGCGGTGGATCTGCAAGGCGAAGTGATCTGGCAAACCGACATCGGAGCGTTCGCATCGAAGTTTGGTTATGCGCCTTCGCCGCTGTTCTATCAATCGTTTGTGATTGTCGCGGCCGACAACTTTGGGGGCGGATACATCGTCGCCTTGGATTCCGCGACGGGCGAGATTGCTTGGCGGCGTGCACGGGGCGACGCGAGTACCTATTCCAGCCCAATGATCGCCAATCTCGGTGGGATGGATCAGTTGTTGATCAGCGGTGGGGATCGGGTTGCCAGTTATGATCCGGCGACGGGCGAGCCTCGTTGGGAAACGCCGGCGATCGCGGAAGCGACTTGCGGGACAATTGTGACCGCCGGTGATCGGCTATTCGCTTCCGGAGGCTACCCCGACAAAGAGACCGCGTGCTTTTCCGCGACGGGTGAGTTGCTTTGGTCAGATCGCAACAAGCTATACGAGCCGTCGATGATCACCGACGGAGACTCCTTGTTCGGCGTGACTGACAACGGTGTGGCCATGTGTTGGTCAATCGAAGACGGGAGCGTGAAATGGCGTGAACGTCTGGGAGGCAATTTCAGTGCTTCGCCGGTCCTGGTGAATGATCAAATCTATGTGTCGGACTTGTCCGGAAATCACTACGTGTTCGCGGCGGATGGCGATGAATTTCGGCAGCTTGCAAAGAATCAATTGGGTTCCGATTGCTACGCCAGTCCCGCCGTCGCCGAGGGATCGCTGTTCCTTCGAATTGGCTTTGGCGAAGGAAGCTCTCGCCAGGAACGATTGGTCAAAATTTCGCCCAGTGATTGAATCGGTCACGTTTCGTCTGATCGATAGCTGCACCTGGTCATCCCTTTACATGCAACTCTAACTCTTCAAATCTCGATGCGAACGCCACTCCTCGCCTGTCTGTTTGCTCTCGGTTTCGTCACGAAGGCTTGGTCGGCGGAGCCCACCTCGCAAACGCCCAATGTGCTGTTCATCTATTTGGACGACTGTGGATGGCGAGACGCCGGGTTCATGGGATCGGACTTCTATGAGACACCGCACTTGGACGCGTTGGCAGAACGAGGCATGGTGTTCACGAACGCGTACTCCTGTGCCGCGAATTGTGCTCCGGCGAGAGCGAGTTTGCTGTCGGGGCAGTATTCGCCTCGTCATGAGATCTACAACGTCGGCACCGAACGCCGTGGGAATCCGAAGCATGGAAGCTTGATGCATGTGCCCGGCACCGACACATTGTCCACCGACATCCGCACGTGGGCTCATCAAGCCAAGGCGGCGGGTTACAAGACGGCCATGATTGGCAAGTGGCACCTCAGCGACGATCCATTGCCGTATGGTTTTGACGTGAACGTTGGCGGGACGCATTCGGGAAGTCCTCCGAAAGGTTATTTCCCACCGCACCCGAAGGCACCCGGGCTCGAAGATGCTTCGGAAGACGAGTACCTGACCGATCGGCTGAGTCAGGAGGCGATCCTGTTCATGCAGCAACACCGCGACGAGGCTTGGTTGTTGTATCTGTCACACTTTGCCGTGCACACGCCACTGCAAGCCAAGCCAGAATTGGTCGCGAAGTATCAAGCCAAGCAACCCGGGACGTTGCACGATCACGCGGTGATGGCGGCGATGATCGAAAGCGTCGATGACGGCGTCGGGCGAATGGTTGCAATACTCAAGGAATTCGGCCTCGAAGACAAAACCGCGATCGTCTTCACCAGCGACAACGGAGGTTACGGGCCGGCGACCTCGATGGATCCACTGCGAGGCTACAAAGGTACTTACTACGAAGGCGGTATCCGTGAGCCGTTTTTTGTGACTTGGCCGGGTGTGGTGGAAGCTGGCACGACGTGTGAGGTGCCGGTCATTGCGGCCGATCTGTACCCGACCTTTTGCGAGATGATGGGTGCTGCACTTCCGGCAAACCAGAAACTTGACGGCGTGAGCTTGGTACCCTTGTTGACTCAGGAATCGGGCATCGCTGATCGAGCCTTGTATTGGCACTTTCCCGCGTATCTCCAAAGTTATGCCCGGATCGATGGTCAACGTGATCCGCTTTATCGCAGTCGACCATGCAGCATCATTCGCGATGGTCGTTACAAATTGCACGAGTACTTCGAGGATGGCGGGCTGGAGCTGTATGACCTGGTGAGCGATCCCGGAGAAACGAACAATTTGGCGATTGAGAACCCACTCAAGACGCGACTGCTTCACAGCAAACTGGTGGCGTGGCGTAAGCAAACGAGCGCACCGGTGCCGACCGAGCCCAACCCAAACCACGATCCCGCCAAAGAGCAACAAGCGATCAAGAAAGCAACGAAAAAGTTCGCGGGCCGGTAGGTAGAAAATTGGCGGGGCGGCAAACTGTTTCGCCCTTTTTCAGATTGGATCTCTTGCTGAACGACTGCGTCATTCGATAATGATGAATCGGCGAGCAAACGCTAAATCGCCCCGTTTTTAGCGGACCGGCGCGAGCCGGCCGGTGCTTCGCCGGCGATTCTCAAACCTTCGAACCCCGTTCAATCGAACGGCGATCTCCATGTTCCCCTTTGCCGACTCCTATCAGAACGCCTTGGCTGTCATGCTGCCAAAAAGTGTGCGTTGGTCGGCGAAACAACTGCTGTGGGGCATGCTGCTGCTGGTCTGTGTCGGCCAGGGATTCCTCTCCGCTCAGTCCTACGAGCGAAGGGGGCACGATTGTCAAGTTGTTACACTCGATTCGGCCGACACAACACTGCCCAATCAATGGGTGAGCGGGCGCACCGCGTTCGCGCCCTGGGCGTTGCAGCGAGAACGGTGGGAGCCTTCGTCTCTGGATGCATCGCCTGCGTTGCAATGCGCTCATCGAGGGCTGATTGGCCAGTGTGCCGACCGCAATCCAGATGATGCATCCGTTCGCGGCCCGTCCCACCCAACTTTGGTCAGCACGCAGGTGCGATTGCAGATTTAGCAGATCAACGAGTTTGGTCCTTCTTCTGTTTTCTCACTATTCTTGTTGGAAAGAATCTGTATGCGTGCGCGCACCTCAAAACAATCCACTCACTCCAATCATCGAAGCACACAATCTACGAAGGCGTCTGCAAAGACTCCTATGCCTACGACGCTCCATCATGCGTACTCGTTGATCCAAAAAGGACGTTACGAAGATGCGGTGGCAAGTCTCAACTCGGCGGGTAAGTCGTATGAAGTCCGCAACGCACTGGGCGTTTGCCTGATGCGATTGGGACGAAGCGAAGCCGCTTTGGGCGTGTTCCGACAATTCGTGTTGGACGGCAACGGAGTCACTGATCGCGAAGGAGTACCGGAGCACTGCAAACGGAACTTCGCGACGGCTCTGTTGATGAACGGTTTGGCTGCTGGGGCCTGGAGCGTGTTGTCCCAATTGCAAGAGCGGCAACACCCTCGCCGCCTGGAAATGCTTTCGGCGATTCGCGAATGGGAAAAGACGTTGTCTTGGTGGCGATGGGGCGATTGGAAACTCAATCGGATCACCGCGTCTGATGTGACACTTACTTTGCCGTTCGAACTTGGTGAACTGGGCTTTCCAGTGCAGGGAGCGTCCGTGAAATCAGTTGACGAAACAGCAATGCTGCCGAAAATCGCGGTTTCAGCTTCGTCGTGTTGAGGCGGTTTCGTATCGCGTGAGCAATAAAAAAGCGAGGAGTGTGAGTGTTCACGCTCCTCGCTTTCATTGCGGTTGCCGTTTTTAAGAGATTGAAATCACATGTCGATCTCGTAGCCAACGCGACTTTCGCGTGACAGGAACGAGTTGGCTTCGTCATCGCCAACGATTTCGCGTTTGGCAGGATCCCAATTCAATTCACGACCCAACCGGATCGCGATGTTGGCCAAGTGGCAGGTTTCCAACATGCGGTTGTGCGACCAAACATCCGAGATCGGTTGCGTGCGTTTCCGCATGGCTTGGACAAAGTTGTCCGTGTGATTTTCAGCGACCGGTCCACCGTACACGTTTTCCACGGCGCCTTCGGGAAGTGGATTGGACTCCAGGTCCTCGACGGGTTTGCCAACGATCTTTCCTCGATTGACGAAGAAGCGGCCCTTGGTGCCTTCGAACAAAATTCCGTTGTCGCCTTCGCTGGTGATGACAAGTGGGATGTCGCCGGGCATGTTGGCGTGGATTTCAAATTTGGTTGGCGAGTTGTATTGGTCGGCAACCGTTGCGTGTCCGTCTTTGTAATCAACGGGTAAGGAATAGCTAACCGGGGTGATTTTGTTTGGTCCCGTTTCCGTGGCACCCAATGCCCAAGTCGCGATGTCGACGTGGTGGGCACCCCAGTCGTTCATCTGGCCTCCGGAGTACTCGTACCAATTTCGCCAAGCGTAGTGGCAGTTCGTGTAAAGAGGCACACCGCCGCCGTAGCCTTTTCGCATTTCCGGCAACGCGCGGTAGGGAACTTTGGGAGCCGGCCCGAGCCAGAAATCCCAATCGAGTCCTTCAGGAACGTCGATGGCGGGGATCACGGGTGAGCCAGTGGCACCATTGATTCCGCAAGTGACTTTCTTGATGTCACCGATGCGGCCTTCGCGAATCAGAGCGATGGCTTGAAGGAAACGCTGTTCGTTCTCGGTTCGCTGCATCGTGCCAACTTGGCAAACGCGACCGGTCTGCTTGACGATTTTTTCGATTAACTTGCCTTCATCAATCGTCAACGTCAGAGGTTTTTCGCAGTAGACGTCCTTACCCGCCAGCATGGCTTCGACGGCGATCTTGGTGTGCCAGTGATCGGGAGTCGCGATCATCACGGCGTCGATGTCTTTGCGTTCGAGCACCTTGCGGTAATCGGCGAAACCTTCGGGAGCTTTGCCTTGACGTTCCTTCACTTTGTTGATGTTCTCGCCCAAGACGTTCGCGTCAACGTCAGCGAGTGCGGCGAAGTCAGCGTACTTGAAGGACTTGGCGGTGATTGTCCAGCCTTGGTTACGAAGCCCGATCGTGGCGAAGACAGGGCGGTCGTTGGGGGAATCCTGGGCGCGTCCGAGGCTACTGGTTCCTGCAAAGTACCCGGCGGCTGTGGCGGCACCTGTCGTTTGAAGGAAGTGACGCCGAGACAGTTTTTGGCGAGCTGACATGAAAAACCTCGTGGGGATGACGACGTTGGGGTCGAAGGAAAAAAGCCAAGTTAGTCAAAAGGGGATTGAATTGGGCGAGCGACCGCTATTTGCCCAAGTCTTTGAATCGTTCGTAGGTCTGGTTCAGCGGATGAGCCTGCGTTTGCCCATCAATCATGTTGGCAGTCCATTCCGACAAACGACGGCCGAGCCGACGGCAAGCTTCTTGCACACGTTCTTCGTCGGGACCGCCGGCCGAGATCGCGCCGTAGTGCGCTGAAAATTTGACCCCGGTGTAATCCGTCAGTCCGAAAACCAGGAATCCGTAGTTGATCAAAATCGACATCAGGGCCATGCAGGTCCATTCTTGGCCGCCGCCCCAGGCACCTGCCGATGTGAAAACGCAGCCGATTTTGCCGTCGCGTTTGCCCCAATTTTCAATGGGTTGTTCATCCCACCATCGCTTCATTTGCCAACTGACAGTTCCGTAATTCGTGGGGCAACCGAGGGCGAGCCCGTCACACCAATCCAGGTCCGTGTGATCGGCTTCGTCAATGTGCCGCAACCGAACCTCAGCATCAGTGAGTTGCTTGGCACCTTCGGCAACCAACTCCGCCATCCGCCGCGTATTCTGGGTGTTGGTGTGGTAGAGAACCAGGACTTTGGGCATCGGCCGGGAATTGGATGTCGGGTGAGCGAGCGGGCGAGTCGCGAAATCTTTGCTGGAGTCAGAAAACTCCAAAGGAAACCGGTTTCACGTTGTGCCAGTTTACTGCAGGATCCACCCGCCTTGTAGCCCGAAAGACGCAATCGGTCAGATGGCGATCCGATCAGTCGGGGCAGACCGAGCCAGGCCGGGGCAGAACGAGCCAGGCCGGGGCAGAACGAGCCAGGCTGGGCAGACCGAGCCGGGTCGGGGCAAGCGTGTGGCGGCGAGAAATGAAGCTTCCACACGCCGGAACGCTGCTTCCATTTGCCCCAGACCATCGGATCGAGTTCGTGGCTATTTCGCTGGCTGAGCGAAAACGCGATTGGGAATTTGCAACGCGATGGTTGTCGCGTAGCTGGTGAATTCGTAGTCCCTGCTCTTTTCGTCCATCGCCGTGTGATGAGCCGCGATCAGATAGCGGGTTGCTTTCGACGGAGTGAACGACACCGTCCCGTCGGTGCCTGTGGTGAATTCGTGGTCGGGATCTGTGTCACCCGTCAGAGTTTCGCCCTCGGGAATGAATGCGACCAGTGCGTTTGCCAAAGGTTCCCCGTTGTGCAGCACGGTGATAGTGATGGGTTGACCAACCTCGATGTCCGTCACTGGACACTGATGGAGCACCAATTCGAATGGCAAGCCGGCGGGTGTGGAATGACTGTGCGAATCAATTGAGATGTTGTCCAGCGTTGGGCTGCAGATAACAAATGCTTTGGAGGTTCGGATGCTTCGGATCGACTTGCCATGATTCATGACTCGATCCAGTTTTTGAACGAAGAGATGCACGCCCGGTTCATCCAGAGTCACTGGCGTGGTCCAGTAGCCCTGCTTTTCAGCCGAGGCGGATGTGTAGAGATCTGGTTTAAGGTCAACGTGTTTGCCTGAGGGGCTGATCCAGTCCATCGATGTCCAGTCCAGCATCAGCAAACCAGCCAACTTGAAGTCGCGATGGTGATTGCCGTGATTGCCAAGACGCAAGTCGACGTGAGCCACTTCGCCCGTCCGGACGATCGGCGAGTTGGTTTGGATCCAAGTGTCGTGGGCGGACACGTTTAGCGTGAGGCAGCAAGAAAATGCGAAGGCGGCCAAAAACAATGTTTTCAACATGGTGTATTCGTATGTGAAGGGTTGGTGCTTTAGGTATGCAGTGTTCGTAATCAGAAAGATTCCAGGATCTCACGGCCATTTCGCGTACCGAGAGCGCGCCAGGTTTCCAGGTCAATGCTTTCGGTGACGAAGCCAACGCTTCCGTCACAGCGTGACACGTGGACTCCTCCGGGGTGATTGCTGCGCGTCGCGAACACACCCCAGCCACAACTGGCCATGTCGGGAATCAGGCTTTGTGGCGGATGGTAGTGCGAGTAACCCGTCCAATATTCGCGGCCGTTGATCCAGCCAGCTCCGCGTTGACCGGACCAGCCGCGATGCAGACCGCTGGATCGAACGTAGGCTTCCATCGCGTTAGGGTCTTCCGGCAAGAAGAAACCAGAGAACCCAGGGGTGCTGGGCGGCATCGATCGGCTGATGAAAGCACACCTAACATTCATCATGACCCGTTTGCGAAGATGATTCTCCGTTGGCTCGGACGGCGATTGTTCGGGGCTTCCCAACAAGTGTTCGGCAAAAGCGGCTGTGTTGCTCAATCCGTCCAAGATCGACTCGAATCCAACTTTGGCATTGATCCAGTGAATGCCATCAGTCTTGATTCGCGAATCGTAGAGGGTGCCGACGCCCGTGCCGAAATTCATGCCGTAGGTCGTGGCGGAATAGGCCTGAGTCGGGCCACTGCCTGAGAGCGTGGTGACGAAGTAGGTTCGATCGTGGTCCTCACTGGGACACGTCAACATGGGAATCGGGGTCTTCGCCGCGGTGTCGTGTGGTGCGACCAAAGTCCCGGGGCAACAGCCAACATTCAGCGGACGATCAAAGTGGATCATGTCCAGCATGTTGCCTTGCTCGTAGAACGGTGCCATCTGAGCGAACACCGAAAAATTGCCAGCAGTGCTGCTGCCGTTGGTGTAGTTGGTTGGAAGCAATCGGTGAGTGCTTTCGTAGTTGTGCATCGCCAGCGTGATTTGCTTCAAGTTGTTGCTGCATTGCATGCGTCGAGCCGCTTCGCGAGCGGCTTGAACCGTGGGGAGCAGTAATCCGACAAGGACGCCGATGATGGCAATGACCACCAGCAATTCCACCAAGGTGAAACCTCGATGCCGGGTGGGGTGATTGGAATGTGTCATGTGTTGTGAAGATTGTGTGCGGGAGATTATTGAGCGAGTGATCGGGCGCAACGGCGCCACACGAAACGGGATGACGTACCGCCAGCGGTTTCGTGAGACTCGTCGAATCACGACTGGTCGCACGAATGAAGGCTGGAAGGCGTTTGCAGGGAATCGCTATCAAGCCATGCGGATTCAGCCGCCGTGACGTCCCATCTCGCTATCGAAAGCAGCGAGGTCGCTCCCGCGTCAGCGATGAAGACCACACTTTTGTGAGGAGCGAGCCTTCGTGCACCAACGCGGCAGCGGTGTTCTCTGGGCTTGGTCGTCGCGCATGAATCGCGTGATCGACGGGCACAGCAACGAGCCGATTGCAAACGTTTGAAAGAGACGCAGTGAACACAGGACGGCGAACGTCAGATGTGAACTTGCGATTCAAGTTGGCTCGTTAGGGAACCGGTGGTTCCGGACAGAGGCTCATCGCAACCGCGTGTTCGTCTGACAGTGTCAGGCGAAACAACAAGGGCGGATCGATGGCGTTCCATTGGAAAGAAGAGAAGTCGACAACGCTGCTCGCGAGAAGACTCCACACCAAATCGATGCCATGACATTTCGCGGCATCTTGCAAACGCACCCAGCGTGTTGGATGAGTCGCGTTGTCCGCTGCATCGCAGCTCTTCTTCTCACCGCAAGTGCCGCAGCAAGAGGTTGGCTTCGTGTCACAAGCCTTTTTCGCGGAGTGAGCCGCCATGCTTTGCATCAGCGACGCGAAGTTATCCGGCGGGCCATCGGAATCGGGGCCGCAGCAACCGCCACCAGTCGAGCGGGTGTTTTGCGTTTTCGAGACGGATGCGTCGAGGGGTGGCTGTCGAGACGCCTCCACACGAGCGACCAGAAATTCGGGCGGCATCACATCATGTTCTGCGGCCCAGGCGAGTTTTTCCTTGTCCGTGTGACAGCAACATTTATCCCAGCAATGGGCAGCGGTGGAACAACCGCAGGAGCACGATTCGCAAGGGAACCGGCCGGTTTTTTCAGGCCGAGGAGCGGTGAGGGGCAGTCCAATCATGCCACACCCCAGCACCAACAGCAGCGTCAAACAGACGCCACGTTGTAGCAGGGGAAATCGATTGGATCGAAAGAAAAACAAAACGGCAGGAAGCCTGAATGCGTGCCAAAAACGGCTCGCTCCTCACAACCGAAAGCCTAAACGAGGAACGCCGAGGGGGCAATTCCCAAGGGATCGAATCGCATGCGGTGAGTTGCCGCGATCTTTGGGGCGTGGTTTTGGTGGCGAGGTTTTTGTGGCGTGGTTTGGTGGCGTGGTTTGGTGGCGTGGTTTGGTGGCGTGGTTTGGTGGCGTGGTTTGGTGGTGTGGTTTGGTGGTGTGGTGTGGTGTGGTGTGGTTTGGTGTGGTTTGGTGTGGTGTGGTTTGGTGTGGTGTGGTTTGGTGTGGTGTGGTGTGGTTTGGTGTGGTTTGGTGTGGTTTGGTTTGGTTTGGTTTGGTGTGGTTTGGTTTGGTTTGGTTTGGTGTGGTTTGGTTTGGTTTGGTTTGGTTTGGTTTGGTTTGGTTTGGTTTGGTTTGGTTTGGTTTGGTTTGGTTTGGTTTGGTTTGGTTTGGTTTGGTTTGGTTTGGTAGCGCCAAGCCAGACGCCGGCCCCTCCGGGGCGATGTTGTGTTTTTTGGCGAACGGTTCTCGGGGCTTCCGCCCCGAGCTCTCGACGTAGACTCCTCCGGAGTCATTTCATTCGCCTCGGAGGGGCGATCGTTGGAAGCTCGGGGCGGAAGCCCCGAGAATCATGGATCCCCCGCGTGATCACGCCCCGGAGGGGGCCGTCGTACTGCTACACTCGAACGTTTTCGCTAGCACTGAACCAAGGTGGCTTTCGATGGCGTTCACCAACTTGCGTGTTCACTTCGTTTGGAGCACCAAAGATCGCAAACCTTGGATTCGAGATTCTTTACGGGAGGACCTCTACGCTTACATCGGCGGTATCCTTCGCAAACGCAAACACTCCCTCCTTGCCGCGGGTGGCATCGAAGACCATGTTCATCTCTTGGTCGCGATACACCAATCTCAATCAATTGCCGATTGCGTCCGTGACGTGAAGTCGAACACAAGCAGTTGGGTGCAGGATCGATTCCCGGACCTCAAGGCGTTTCAGTGGTAAAACAAATACGGTGCGTTCTCCGTCAGTGAATCTTCGATTGCAAGCGTGAAGGCATACATCGCCAACCAAAAAGAACACCACAAGAAGTTGACCTTCCAGGATGAGTTCAAGGCGATGTTGCAACGGCACAACATTCAATTCGATCTACGGTATGTATTCGAATGAATTGAAATGCTTTGGACATCCGAATCCTCGACGGCCCCATCCGGGGCGAGTTATCGCGGGTTACAATTCTCGGGGCTTCCGCCCCGAGCTACGAACGATCGCCCCTCCGAGGCGGTTACTCCGTGCAGACCAGATTGAAGCCATGACTCCGGAGGAGTCTGCGTCGGTAGCTCGGGGCGGAAGCCCCGAGACGAGACAGGTTGGCGGGAAACCAGTCGCGAATGGAACGCGTGCGACGCGTGATCACGCCCCGGACGGGGCGGTCGTGTCCTGATCGCTCAGACGAATGTCAATCGGCGACTTGGGATGTCTTCTTTCTCCGTCGACTTGGTCGTTGGAACGTCGTCGTTGGCAAACCAATTGGCGTTGCCGCTTTCGTAGAGCATTTCACCCTCCGTGGTCGCGTCGGCTTCGCAACTCCAAGCGTGATACAACAACGAGGCGGAGGTCTTGAGATTGAAGTCCGACTTCGCGGCAGGTGGCGTGATTAGATAAAGCCCTTGTCGCGCGCGAGTCATGGCCACGTACAGCAAACACAACGCCTCGGTCAAACGCGAAGCCACTGAGCCGCCAAAAACCTTCTGCCAGCGTTTTGGTAGGAAGTGCCATTGGGCCTCGCCAACAAAGCGGCTCAATCCACGAGCAGGTTGTCCGATTTCAGGTATGTCGGCCAAGCATTGAGGCGGACGTCCCACCAGGGATTTGTGCAGTTCCGGTAGGAACACCGCGTCGAACTCCAGTCCCTTGGATTGGTGAACGGTCATCACGCGGACCTTGGCGGCTCGGGGACGTTGCACCCGTTTTTCGTGCACCAGTTCGACAAAGTCGCGAAGTCGGCTCTCGGCGGTGTGCTGATACAGCGTTGAAAGCTCGATCAATTGTTCCAGCCGAACCGTTTCCCGTTCGTCAGAATGCTGCATCAAAGACTTGGCAAGGAACAGAATTGTTTTCGCGAGCCCTTGGTTCTCAATGCGAGAACGCAGTTCGTCGGCGGCTTGTTCCGGGCCGTCCTTGTCACCCAACGGCAAAACGTATTGCAACGGACTGTGAGCGATGTGCAATCGCCAACGACCATCGCCCGGATGTTCGCACATCAACAATGCCGACAGAATCCATCGCACGGCGACCGAGTCAACCAGCGGGTTACCACCTTCCGCACTGACGTCCACGTTGAGGTGTTCCAGCCGGTTGATCAGCGAGCCCACCGTCCCATTGGTTCGGGTGAGCACACCGATCGTCAAGTGAGGTGCCTCGTGATGCAGTTCACTGATCTGTTTGGCGACGTCATCCAGCAAAGCGTCCGCGATTTCGGCCGCCGAAGGCTTCTTCGGTTTGCCGGACTCCTCATTCGTTTCGCTCCGAAGCCTCAGCGTCGCGGTGCGAAACTGAACGTAGCCAGGCAACTCTTTCGCGGCGGTGTGTTTGGGAAAACGTCCAGCGAACTGCTTGAGTGATTTCGCTTCGTAGAGTGATTTGTCGGCGGGGTTGGGCGGATCCGGGGCGTCGGCCATCGGGTGGCGTTTCAAGTTTTGGAACGCTTGAGTGACGGAATCCAAAACCACCGCGCTGCTGCGATAGCTTTCATCTTGTTGCTTCGAAATCACACCGGCAATTTGCTGGTCGACGGCGTCAAAGATCTCCGCGACACCACCTCGCCAACCGTAGATCGCTTGTTTGTTATCCCCGACGCAAAAGAATGATTTGGACCGTTTGGGATCGATGACGTTCGAGGTTGATTGAGACGCATCGTTGGTCACCGCTTCCGCCAACAACCTCAGCACTTGCCATTGAACGGGCGACGTGTCCTGAAATTCGTCCAGCAGCAAGTGATCGATCGAGGCGTCCAAGCGGTCTTGGACGGTGGCGTTGTCGAGCTGAGTGAACACATCCGCCAAACGAACCGCGATGTCGTCAAAGGCAAACGCACGCTGGGTTTGTTTGACCAGATGAATCAGTGTGTCGTAGTGTTCGACGACCGTTCCCGTCGCATGGTTTTGACTGCGTAGCAACGACAGTGATTCGTGTTTAGCGATCTCGTAAAGCAAGTCGAAATCAGTTGACAAACCATCGGGGAACTTGCTGCGTCCGAACTTGACCTCTTCGCCGGTGAGTCGAGCTTTGGAGATGTTTTTGATCAGCGTCGCATCAACGAGAGGAGAAAAGTCGCGCATCTCCAGGCTATCGGCGGCTGATTCCAATGCTTTGACGAGCGTCTTCTGCGGTGGTTTGGCCAGTCGGAACATGCCGGCCACGCGAGTGATTTCGGCTGAGTCAGGAAGTTCCGGAACGGAGAGTTGGTCCCAGCGTTCTGAGTCGGATTGTCGAGACAGGTGGTAGGTATTTTCCACCACATCGATCAGCTCGCGAGCGATGTTGCGTTTGACATCTCCACGACTGAGCATCGAAATCAAGGTTTCAGTTTCGGATGGATTCAGCGATTCGATCAGGTTGCCAATCGCGACTTGTCGCAGCCATATTTCTTCGACTTCATCCGTGAGTCGCCAACCAGGCGGAAGGTCCAATTCGAACGGCAAGGCTCGCGCAAGTTGTGAGAACAAACTGTCCAGCGTGCAGATGCGAACTCGGTGGATGTTGCGAAGCAGGCGGTGAAACAGTTGACCGCAGACATGTTGTGGCAGACCTTCAATTCCGACTTGTTGTCGCAACGCTTGCAGAGCTTTCTCGCTCGGGTCAATCGCGGCGTTGCCCAACGTGATCAGCACCCGTTCCAAAATTTCGCCCGCCGCTTTCCGCGTGAACGTGGTCGCCAAAATCGTTTCCGGCGACGCTCCCGTCAGCAAGATTTTGAGCAATCTGGCCGTGAGTTGATACGTCTTTCCGGTCCCGGCGGACGCTCGGACAAGCGTGGGTTCGAAAGCCTCTCGCAGCGTGGTGGGCGACTCGACGACGTAGTCCCAATCGTCGGGCGCCGCGTCTTCGAATTCGTGTTCCGATTCGTCGAGGACGCTGGCGTGCAATTGAGCGTTGATGTCGTCGAACGACTCGCCTGTGTCGTCCGATTCGTAAAACGGGTTGTCGTCAAACAAAGGATGTTCGGATGAATGGCTCATTCGAAAGACTCCTCCTCATCCATGGGGACAAACACGCGTTGATTCATCATCATTTCGTAATCATCGAACTCAACCCCCTCCGGATTGGGTTCGAAATGACAAGCTCGAATTTCGCGAACGCAGTGATGAATCAATTCGTCAGCGGCGGCGAATTGTGAATCGCTGAATTCAGCCAAATTGATTTGCGTTTCGGTGTCTTTTTCCGCGACATTGAAATAACCCAAGTCGACTTGATCTGGCGACGCATCGATCCCAAGGTCGGGGATGAAGCGTCGATAAAGCGGCAGTTGCAAGTCGACCCACTGCGTCGAGCCGTCCGGCTGTTTCTTGAGGTGTTTCTTTTCCGGATGATAACCGTGCGTCTTGTAGTCCAAGATTGCCCATCGACCGGTTTCGGGATGATGATCGATGCGATCAAAGCGTCCGCGAAGTCCCGTGAACTCGCCGTCCAGCAAGATGCCTGTTGGTTTCTTTGGGTTGCCTTTCTCGTCGACCTTCTTTTCGTCAACGGATGCTTCCACGGCATGGATCTTCCATCCCGCGGCGGCACGTTCCGCTTGTCGCAGGGCAACGGTCTTCAATCGGCGTTGGGCCTGGCGGACTTGCAGCTTAACGGTGGTCGAGGTGTTATCGCCGAAATAAATCGCCGCGAATTGATGCAGCTCGGCAAGCAGAGCTTCCTCGACGCGTTTGGGATCGGTCTCGTTGGCAAAATCGCTCTCGCCAAAATTCTCGAGCGCACCGTGAACCAAATCCCCAAACTGGTTGGCGGCCAATTCCAAGGGGGAATCGTCCAGTGGACGCAACTTCAAAACGTGTCGTAGATAAAAGCGATAGGGACAAGCCAAGTACGCCGAGAACGCGGTCACGCTCAACGTTTGGATCGTGCGTCCCGGTTCCGGTGGCGGCGGCGAGTAAAAGCGTTCGATGTCAACGGGGGGTTGCGCCGAAGCGGACTTTGGCTGAGCCGGTTCGATACGAATCTTCGGTCGCGGTTGAGTCAGAACGTCGCAAACCAAACGGGCAGAGTCCTCTGGCGAGGCCGCCGAAAGAAGACGCGATGGTGGCGTTGGGGAGCCATCGGCCGAGTGAGCACCGACGATGAAGCGAACGGATTCTCGCGATGAAAGCAGTTGCTGCATCGCATGCACGTCGCGGGCGTAGCGACGTTGGTTGGCTGATTGGTGCAGCGTCGATCGAAGCTTTTTGGGCAGAAACGGATCGCCGGATTGAGCTTCGGGAACAAACGGATGATTCAGACCACAAACGACCAACGCCGGTGAGTCGTCCAGTGCCAAGTCCAGCCATCCCAGGATCTCGACTTGGGACTTCATTCGCTCATCCACCCAACGCACCTCGCGAATTCGCGAGGCGAGCATCTCCATCGCAACGGAACCTTCAACGGGCTCGTCCAGTGATGGGCTCAAATCCGCAAATCGGTTCAGGAGACGAAAGACGGCCTGCAGGGCACGGTGAGTACGGGAAAGCGATTGGGGGTCGGGTGATGTTGTTGCGTCATCGCTGACCGATTCCGAATCGTCTTCTGCCTGCGAACTTAGCAGCAGTTGCTGGCCGACGTCGCCGTGCAACGTGGCAAGAACGCCTTGCACAACGACGCTCCAATCTCGAATCGGTTTGGGGGCCGATGCCAGCAACGGTTGCAGCCAATGATCCAGCACGTCGCGGATTTCAGTTGCGATTCGAGATTGAGGGACCTTTTCCGGCAGCGGTTCGTCGACGGAACGAGGAAACGCGGACGACAGCAATTGATCGAGCTGACGCAGCCATTGCAGCGACGTCGGTTCGTTCGACAAGCGATTGCTGACAAACGCGGTGACATCGGCATGTCGAACGAGCGCCGCCAATGAACGCCAGGTGCGACGTTGAAGGTACGTCACCACCAAATGCATCAAGCGACCAATCGCGGTTTGGCCGACTCGGTGTCCCAAATGGCGATGCGTTTCAACATTGAGCAATTCACATCGGTTTTCGATGGGATCGACTTGGGATTCGTCTGTGACGCCGATGGTGATTTGATCGGTCCGGTAGGACTGGCCAAATTCAGCCAGCGTTTCCACGATCGCCGCGGTTTGGTCGGAAATCTCGCCCGCGGGAATCAAGTGGCTGGGTTCATACGGCAAATGATGGGATTGCCACTGCGCGGAAACCAAGTTGCCATAGCGATCGAATCGATGACCTTCCGATTCCGGTGCCGCGACCAATGCGGTCACGGATGATTGAACTTGGTTCAGCATCCGCACCAACAGTTTGGACATGTCGGTGGTGCCAACCAAAACGATCGATCGGTTGGTGCGGCATGCCCGTTGTCGAATCGCTTCCAGTTCGGCTTCGTTGGGATCCGTTTTGCCAGCGGACTGAAGTTCCGCCTGGTATTGCTGCATCAATCGCAGGAACAATTGCCAACGCCGCGTTTCGGTTTTGCCATCGCAAAGACCGAGCACATCCGTGTAGGTCAAACCTTCCGCGGCGATGGAGTTGTGCAATCGTCGCATCGTACCGCCCAGTTCCAACCACGCGTCCGCCGCGTCGGAGGCGGGCGGTGTGGCAACCAATGCCGAAAGGTCCTCCGGGGCGGTTGATGAGAGGACTCGGGCCCAAGCCAAGGTTTGTTCAAAATCGAGAGCTGTGTCGCGAGATTCGTACAAACGCGACGGCAGATCACCGACGGTGACCATTCGCGGGAGTTGCAGTCGGACGCCAGCGGAGACCGCTTCTTCCTGCAAAAGCTCTCGCATCCGATCGATGGCGCGACGCGAAGGAAACACCAAATCGACTTGCGACAGGTCCCAGGTTGGTTTGCTTTTGAAGTTGTCTTTCAGCCAGTGCTCTTTCAACCACGCGGCGGTCGAGGCGAGCAGCGGACGGTTCCATCCCAGAAAGATTGTTTGCGGCATGCGGTCGGTTCGAGAAAAACGCGAGAAGGTCGACAGACGATGCGTCCATGAAGCGGTCTCCGAGACCACTCACGCCGGAGTCACTCCGCGTCCGGTTTTTCGCGGACCCAGACTTCGTCGTTTTCAACTTTGACGTCGAAACAGTCGACTTTGGTTCGCGGGTTGTCTTCCCAGGTGCCGTCTTTGATGCAGAAACGCCACGCGTGCCAAGGACAGGTCACGGATTCGCCTTCCACATGGCCTTCTGCCAAGGAGGCGCCCATGTGCGGGCAAAGATCATCGATGGCGTACCACTCGTCCCCTTTTTTGAAGACAGCCACCATACGGCCATCGACTGGGACGGCTTTGCCAACGTTGTCTTCAAAGTCGGATACTTTCCCGACGCTTTCGTAGTCGCTCATGGTTTTGCTTTGGTTGGTAGATCGCGAGTCTTGATGCGGCGTCTGATTTTGGCCGGTTGCATCGCAGATTGCGTCAATTTATCGGACTCGAGTCGAAACCCCAATGAGGTTGAGGATGACTCCGGCGGCATGATTCGCTTTAATGGGACGGTCCGGCCTAGGATGGCTCACCCTCGAATTTGCGACTTGTATTTGGCTCTGTTTGTATGATTCATCACGAACTGCGACGAAAACTGGAATCTCGCGTTTTGCCCCACGTGCAAACGCCGGCTCAGTACGTTGGCGGGGAACGAAATATCGTCGTCAAGGATCATCGCAATCTTCGCGGGAAATTGGCGATTGGATTTCCTGATGCCTACACGATCGGGATGAGTCATCACGGGTTGCAGGTTCTGTACTCGATGATCAACCGCCGTGACGATTGGTGTGCCGAGCGAGTCTTCACGCCGTGGCCAGACATGGAGGCCAAACTTCGCGAGCACGACCTGCCGCTATACACGCTGGAAACGTTCACGCCGCTCAGCGAATTTGACGTGATCGGACTATCGCTGCAGTATGAAATCAGTTCGCCCAACGTTTTGACGATGGTCGATTTGGGTGGCTTGCCACTGGACGCGGTCGATCGGACCATGGCAGATCCGTTGTTGGTCGCGGGTGGCCCCTGCTGTCAAAACCCCGAGCCGATGGCCGACGTGTTTGACGTGATGGTGACGGGTGATGGCGAGCCTGCTCTGCCGGAGATTTGTGATCTCTGGATTCAGCTTCGCGAAGAATATCGTCGTCCGGATGGGACTTACGCCAGTGGCGAAGAAGGTCGAGCCCAACGCGAGGAGGCTCTTTCTCGCGTGGCTCAGCAATTGCCGTTCGCCTATGTGCCGCGATTTTATGTACCGCACTACGGCGAGAACGATCGCATCGAGTCAATCTCACGCACCCGCGATGACGTGCCGGAAACGATCGCCCCCAGCGTGATCAGCGATTTGGATGGCATTCCGTTGCCGACCAAACCCATCGTTCCCTACGTCAATTGCGTGCACGACCGAATTGCGATTGAGATCATGCGTGGGTGTCCGCACCTTTGTCGGTTCTGTCAAAGCACGGTGATCAAGCGACCGCTGCGAATTCGCGAGGTGGACACGATTGTGGAAGCCGCTTTGGAAAGCTACCGCAGCACAGGCTTCAACGAGATCAGCATCCTTTCGCTCTCCAGCAGCGACTACCCGCACTTTGAACAATTGGTGCGTCGCCTTCACGAAGTCTTTGTGCCTTTGGATGTCAACATCAGCGTGCCAAGCCTGCGTGTGAACGATCAGTTGCGAACGTTGCCCGAGTTGCTCGGGAGCACGCGACGCAAATCGTTGACGTTGGCCCCCGAAGTGGCTCGTGATGACATGCGTGAGCAAATTCGCAAGAAGATCAAAAACAGCGATTTGATCGAAGGTTGCCGGGCGGCCTTCCAGAATGGGTTTGAAAGCGTGAAGCTGTATTTCATGTGCGGCTTGCCCGGTGAGCGTCCTGTCGACTTGGATGGCATTGTGGATTTGGCGGAGACCATTTCCACGGTCGGAAAAGAGGTCAACGGTCGTTACGCCCGCGTGACCGCCAGCGTTTCAAACTTTGTGCCGAAGTCTCATACGCCGTATCAGTGGAATGGCATGCAGTCGCGTGAGTATTTTCATTGGGCTCACAATTATCTGTGGAAACGTCGCAAGATCCGCAGCGTGAATATCAAATGCCACGATGTAGAAACGAGTCTGCTGGAGGGCGTTATCAGCCGGGGCGACCGGCGAACTGGAAAAGCAATCCGTTTGGCGTGGGAACGCGGGGCTCGCATGGACGGGTGGACCGAACACTTGGATGCGGAGCGTTGGTGGCAGGCGATCGAGGACGCGGGAATCGATGTGCAACATCAAGTCCATGACAAGTATGAAATGATGGCCAAGCTTCCGTGGGATCACGTCAATGTGAAGTTCGGGCGAACTTACTTGGAAAAGGAACAGTCTCGAGCCACAATTCAGTTGGCCGACATGGCGAACGCGACGTAGCGACCTGTCAACTCATCTCGTTTCTGTTTGTTCTTCCATTTCGCGACATGAGTCTCGCATGACACTTCGAGTTCTTTGTTTCAGTGATCTGCATCGCAACCACATCGCGGCGCGTCAGTTGGTGAAGATGGCGGACGAAGCCGATCTGGTTTTGGGTGCCGGTGACTTTGCCAATCGACACGAAGGCCTGTCGGACACACTGGATGTCCTGTGTGCGATCACCACGCCGACCGTGCTTGTTCCCGGCAACGGAGAGACGGTCGAAGAACTTCGTGACGCGACGAAGGAGTGGAAAGCCGCGACGGTTTTGCATGGTGAAGGCTGCGACATTGAGCTGAAAGGAAAAGCGGTTCCGATCTGGGGAGTTGGCGGCGGCATCCCGGTCACGCCGTTTGGTGCCTGGAGCTATGACTTCGACGAGGAACAGGCTCGGGAGATGCTGGCCGATTGTCCTGAAAACGCAATTTTGATCACGCATTCGCCCGCGTTGGACACGGTCGACAAAGACAGCACGGGACGTGTTCGAGGCAGCCGAACCATTCGCGAAGTGATCTTGGAAAAGAAACCACGTTTCGCCGTCTGTGGTCACATCCACGATGACTGGGAAAGCCAGGTGACTCTCGGTTCCACGCCCGTGTTGAATGCGGGCCCCAACGGCGTTTTCGCGGACGTTCCAGAGTAAAACGTTTGTCCCATACGTTTACGGACGTTTCATAGTAGAACGTTTGTCCCAAACGTTTGCGTGCCCAACGTCGTCGAACCACGCTGAACGGACGCGATTGAATCTAGAATCGAGACAACGACGCAACCCTTTGGGCTTCGGCTGAAGGAACCGTTTGGGACAACGGTTCGACTCTGATTTTCAGCAGCGAAGCTTCTCTACGTCGCTTTCACAATCTTCTTGTACGCTCGGCCCTCATTTTGGTCGATGCGTTCGGGGCGGCCTTTGTGCAGATAGACCAATTTCCGGTGATCGATGCCCATCAGGTGCAACACCGTCGAATGGATGTCGTGCACGTGCAGGCGATCTTCCACCGCGTGCAACCCCAGGTCGTCCGTGGTTCCGTAGGCTTGACCGCCTTGAACGCCACCGCCCGCCATCCACATCGTGAATCCGGTTGGGTTGTGGTCGCGACCGTCACCTTTTTCACTCATTGGTGTGCGTCCAAATTCGCCGCCCCAAACGATGAGCGTTTCGTCGAGTAGGCCGCGCTGTTTAAGGTCTTGGATCAAGCCCGCGACGGGGAGATCCATTCCGCCGCACATGCGGGTGTGATTGGATTCAATTTTGGCGTGTGCGTCCCATTTACTGCCCGCCCCGTGATAACACTGAACGAACCGGACACCTCGCTCGACCAACCGCCGCGCCATCAAGAGTTGTCGGCCGTAGTCCTCCGTCTCCTTTTGATCCAGGCCATAAAGCTTCTTCGTCGCTTCGGTTTCCTGGGACAGGTCGACCGCTTCGGGGGCATGCGACTGCATTTGGTACGCCAGTTCGAAACTCCGGATGCGGGCTTCGAGTTCGCTGTTGTCGGCACGCTCCACCGCATGGGCGGCATTCAGTTGCGACAAGAAATCCAACGCTGCGCGTTGTTGCGTTCCTTCGATGTGTTGGGGGCGATCCAGGTTGGTAAACGGGGATCCGGAACGCTGCATCGTCGTTCCCTGGTACACCGCAGGCATGAAACCCGCGCCCCAGTTGCGTGCTCCGTTGATGACGCGTCCTTTGCCTTCCTGCATCACAACAAACGCGGGCAGGTTTTCGTTTTCGGTGCCTAGGCCATAGGTGACCCAACTACCGAGCGATGGTCGGCCGGCAAATTGGCTGCCCGTGTTCATTTGGCAAATGCCGCCGGAATGGTTGATCCCGTTGGTCCAGACCGAACGAATCACTGCTAGTTCGTCGGCCATCTTGGCTGTGTGTGGAAGCCAGTCTGAAACCCACAATCCGCCTTCGCCGTGTTGCGCCCATTTCCGCTGAGTCGGCAAGATTGGCGAATCAAACTCGCCCATCGCCGTCAGCACCCGACCGAAGCTTTCGGGGATCGGTTTGCCCGCCAATTTGTTCAGATCGGGCTTGGGGTCAAAGGTGTCGAGATGGCTGGGTCCACCATCCATGAACAAAAAAATGACACTCTTTGCTTTGGCAGGATGATGCGTCAGTTTGGTCGCCAAGGGCGAGGGGGCTTCCGACGATGGGCCTGCGATCGCGAGTTCCGGTAGCAGGCTGGCCAACGCCAGCGAACCGAATCCGCCGCCGCACTGCAGCAGCATCTGCCGCCGCGAGCGAGCTTGATGGGAAAGGCCGGCGGAGTTCGAGAGTTTTTCAGTCGACATAGATCATCTCGCTCGAACAAAGGTAAGCGTGGAGCAGGGCCAGTCTTGCTTTGGTTGTGTCGTCTTGTGACTTGCCCGAGGATGATTGCTCTGGCGCATTGTCGGGGTAACTCAACATGAATTGGGCGGCCCGTTGGTGGTCCTGTGGGCCGGCATCGCGATGAAAGAGTTGCTGATGAACCGCTTGGATCATGTCGTGCAAGGATGTGTCATGATGCTGTGCCTCCAACCGCTTGGCTCGATCGTGCACCCATTTGTTGTTCATCAACATCAGGGCTTGTGGCGACGTGGTTGTTCTGTGTCGTTTGCCTTGGCTGCGAACACGATCGGGAAAATCGAACGCGGCCAAGAATGGATCCAGTCGATTGCGCTTTACGTTCTTGTAGATGGCTCGTTTTTCCGGCCCGAGTTCATCGCACGCCGCCAACATGGCGTCGTGGATTTCTTCGCCGGACAGCCGTCGAGGATTCATTCGCCACAGCAAGACGTTCTGCGGGTCGACGGAATCAATGTGTTCGTCTTTCAAGCGAGTCGACGATTGTCGATAGGTTGCCGACATCAGAATGCGTCGATGCAGCTTCTTCAAACTCCAACCATCCTCGATGAAACGTGTTGCCAACCAATCCAGCAACTCAGGATGAGATGGCGGCGTGCCCAGCCGACCGAAGTCGCTGGCGGTTTCCACCAAGCCGCGACCGAAATGCTGCTGCCAGACACGATTGACGATCACCCGAGCTGTCAACGGGTTCTGGGGATCGGTGATCCAAGCGGCCAGAGTGGATCGACGGCCCGTGGACTGAAGTGCCGTGGGAACCGCCACGATATCAGCGGGTTCCGGATCTAAGATTGTGGGGTAGCCAGGCTCAATCGGAGGGCCATCGTGATCGGGGATCCGCGTCGGCGGCGAATCGGTGCCCACATCGCCGGCCACAAACGGCAGCGTCGGTAGAGGCTTGGGCTTGAGATGAGCCAGTTCAGCGAGTTGACCTCGAAGATGTTGTCGTTCGGTTTCCGTCTCGCCGTCCATCCACTCCGATAGTTTGTCGGGATGGAGGTCAAATTGGTTGGACGCCAAGGAAGCGATTTGATGTTCGTACAGAGTGCGGTCGCGACGGCGGCGACCGATCATCGATTGAATTTCCTCGGTGAATTTGTCGACGCCCTCGCGTGTTGCGTGAGCGAGCAAAACCGGTGTTTCAATTTCATGCAGTCGAGACCGGATGGTTTCGGTGGCTTCTTCCCATGCATGCAATTGACGCAGGTGTTCTTCCCGCGTTGGCACATCCGCGACGGGCATGTCCTCGCGAGGCAAGAGCGGCGTGAAGAAAGCCTTCATTGCGAAAAAGTCACGCTGAAGTAGCGGGTCGAACTTGTGATCGTGACACTTCGCGCACTTCAAACCTTGCGCCAAGAAAACATCCGCGGTTGTTTCGGTGACATCGCTAAGGATCTCTTGCCATTGGCCTTCCACGTCACGCTGGTTCCATTCATAGATCCAATGACGCAGATACATCGTGCCAATCAATGCATCGCGATTGCCCGGATCGATTTCATCGCCCGCCAGTTGTTCACGAACGAAGCGATCGTACGGCTTGTCGTCATTGAATGAACGAATGACGTAGTCGCGGTACAGATGAGCATGAGGCCGTGCATGGTCGGCGTTGTACCCATCGGAGTCCGCGTAACGCACCAAGTCCAACCAAAATCTGGCTTGGTGTTCACCGTATTCTGGGTGTCCCAACAAGGAGTCAATCTGTGCGGCGTACCAGTCGCCTTGCGGTTGTGCGTTGGGCGAAGCGTCACAAGGCGGAAGTCCAGTCAGGGCGAAGTGGACTCGTCGTTGCAGTCGATCGGGCGTCGCTTCGGCTGACGGAGTCAATTCGTTTTCGGTCAGACGAGCGAAAACGAAATGGTCAATTTCGTTGCGACACCAACCCGCGTCCTCGACTTTGGGAACTTCGGGATCGCTGATGGGCTGATAGCACCACCACTCGCGATCGTCCTCACTGATGGTGGGAGTGGGAGTCAGAACGACGCGATCAGGCCACGGTGCCCCGGCGGCGATCCATTTTGCAATTCCCGACACGGTTGGGTCATCGAGCTGGCCGCTGGGTGGCATTTCGAATGATTCGAAACGCAACGCTTCGATCAGCAAGCTCTCGTCGGGAGCCTCACGAACAATCGCCGGGCCGGAGTCGCCTCCCGCGAGCAGTCCTTCCAACGTGGTGAGCTTCAGTCCACCTTCCTGTTCGGTTTCACCGTGGCACTGGATGCAGTGTTTGACCAGCGTCGGTCGGACGTGGACTTCGAACAAATCACGTTCAGCCGGCGAGGAGGCTGCGACCACACCGGGGCCGATCATCAAACATGCGGCCAAATAACCGCAAAACTGGATGAGTCGGAATGGAATCACGTGCATGAACCTCGGCAGGCACCGCCCTGTCACGTGCGAGTCGCACGTCCTCGCATCGGTTGCGGAGCGATGCGATGAGAGGAACGGCAGTGGGGGAAGGAGGTGGGATTGGCAAATCGTTTTTCGCCGGTGGGGATGCAACTAGTCTATCGAGTTTGGACGCGACTTTGTGAGGTTCCGCTGAAAAAAGTTGTGGATAGCAACATGGTCAAGTTGGGCTGATTTCACTCCTGGCGAAGAGCGTCGATCGAAGCTTGTAATTGCTGTGCCTCGACCTCGGTCTTCCCAAGAGGCGCTGAGGGATAATGTTTTTCCCGCGTGTATCCGATGTAATTCATCCATCCTTTCCACCTGAGTTTGTGTTTTTGATCAATCAACGAAAACATCGGATCGGCTTGAACATCAGCCAGCGATCGATTCAGCGGTGGTAGCCCCAGGCCTGATGCAATGGTTTGTGCCATCACCCAGTGTCCGTCCATTCCCGGGTGCACATGATCGCGCGAAAATGGCTGCTCTCGTTGCTTTCGTGCTTTTTTCATTGGCGTGTGCAAGTCGATGACCTCGACGCCGTCCAACTGCAGCGACGATTCCCAGCTTGCGAACTCAGCTAGCACGACGTCATAGTCGACTTCTTTCTGACGGGTGAGATCGTCATAGATCGGAGGTGTGACGAGGTAGATTTGTTTGACACCCGCTTTTTGGCTTTGCCGGATGAAAGACAACATGCCGTTCTGGAACGCGTCCATTCGTTCTTGGTTGAGCGGTTGGTAGATGCCGTCGTTCATGCCGTAACAGGCAATGATGACATCGGGCTTCACGCGATCCAGCAATCGTTCCAGTCGTTCCAGCAAACACGGTCGCGGAAACCGCCCGCCCGCATGACCATCTTCACTGAGTCCGGAAACCGTCTCGCTGCCCAGTCCCAAAGGATAAATATCGAAGTCACGGTCGGGGTATTGCTTCTGCAGTTGATACGACAGGAGGGAAACGTAGTGTCCGGCTTGCGTGATGGAGTCACCAACCACTGCGATTCGAGCGCCAGACAGCACGTCGATGGCTTCCTGTGCGGATGAATGGTTGGTCACCCAGCCCAATGACAGGAGCAGCGTTGCGAGGAGTGTTGCAACGCCGCGACGAGTGAGTGAACGTGGTGACATCTTGTTTGTGTCGGAGTTAGGCATGGTGAAGATCAACGTGCTGGGGAGCTTGTTCGTAGGGTCAGTTCCAATGTTGAGCGATCTTGTTTCGCAGGAATTCGGCGCTTCGCTGAAGTTGTTCAATTCCGTCGACACCGTCTTCGATGCTGATCCAAGAATCAAAACCTTTCGAATGTAATTCAGCAAAGATGGCATCGTAGTCGTTCAGCCCTTTGCCGATTTCGCCGTGACTCAGGCGACTGGCGTAACCCACGGAACCACTTTCTTCTGATCGTAGATCGTCCAGTGTTCCTTCCGTCAGAAAGCGATCACTCGCGTGCATTGTCACGACTCGGTCGGAGACACGCTTCAATAGTTCCAATGGATCATCGCCGGCAAGGAATGCGTTGCTGGGGTCGTAGTTCACGCCAAAGTTGGGATGGTTGATCGCGTCAACCAATTGGCAGAACACCGGCATTTGCTGAGCAAACTCGGGGTATTCCCAAAAGTCGTCTTTGTAATGGTTCTCCAGAATCAACGTGATGTCTCGCTCGGCTGCATACGGCAAGCAATCGTGAATGCAGTCGGCCGCGAGCTGCTTACCCTGGTCGATGGTCAGTTCAGGTCTTCGCTGACCACTGAGTACCCGGCAATAGGTGCCTCCCAAGGCATGTGTCATTTCGATCCAACGCTTTTGTTGCTCAACCTGTTTTTCCCGAAACGATGGATCGGGGTGAGTGAAGTCGGGCGAGCAGCACAGCATGGGAATCACCATGCCGCGATCCTCGACCTGCTGACGCAACGACGGCCAGTTGGCTGAATCCCTGAGTTCTAAAAAGCCAGCGTAGAATTCCAGTCCCGCGACGTCCAATGTTTGAGCAAGGTCAAACCATTCGCTCAGTCTCATCGTGCCGTCTTTGCATAAGGCGGTCATGTAGGCTTTGGGAAAGGCTGCAAGTTGGGGCATGGCTGGTGGGAATGGTGATGGTTGAACAAGAGATTTGGTTGAACAAGAGATTGATGAGCAGCGATTTTTTGTGGGCTAGATCGGAGTCAGGATGGACTTGACCACTTCACCGCGATGCATTTTTTCGAACGCGGTTTGCCATTGGTCGAGCGGCCAGACTCCACCGATGATCGGCTTCACGTCCAGTTGGCCGCTGGCGAGCAAAGCCAAAACGCGTTCCCAGATGGGCCAGTTGTGGCTGAAGCTGCCTTGAAGGGTGACGTTCTTTTGAACGAGAGGATCCAGGTTGTATCCGAGGGGTTGTGGGCCCCAGCCGACTTTGCTGATCCAACCGGCCGGGCGGACGATGCGCAGGGCAATTTCGAGCGTGGCACTGGAACCCGCGGCGTCGATCACGCCATCGCAGCCCAGTCCATCGCGATGGTGGGCCCAAGCGGTCGGATCACCAACGACTCCGTGGCAACCATAGTTGTCGGACGCGATCCACAATCGATGTTGGTCCGCTTCCAGACCCACCAAGGCCACCTCGGCGCCACACAGTCGCGCCATCGCAGCGCACAAGATTCCAATGGTTCCTGGTCCCAGAACGATCACGCGATCGCCGGGTTCGATTCGGGCGTTGCGAACCACGGCGTTGTAAGCCACGCAGCATGGCTCCGTCAGGCATGCGTGTTCAAAACTCAGGCCGTTTGGAACCGCATGCAAGATTCTCGATGGCACGCGAACGAATCGTGTCATGGCACCATCGACCCCATAGCCGAAACCCTTTCGCGTCGGATCCAAGTTGTAGAGGCCACGACGGGTCATGGGATTGTTGACGTCAATGATGGCGGCGGTTTCACTGACCACGCGATCGCCTTCCTGCCAGCCTTGCACGTTGGAGCCGACGCCAACCACCGTGCCGCCGAATTCGTGACCCAAGACCACGGGGTAATTCACCGGCCAAGAATGGTCCGCCGTCCATTGGTGTAAATCGCTGCCGCAGACTCCGACATGTGACACTTCCAACAAGACATCCTCCGCACCGATTTCCGGGCGACTCACTTCGCGAATCTCGACAGAACCGGCTTCGGGAGCGTAGTTCACCACCGCGGCGGATTGCATGGAAGTTGCCTGTTGCTTGATGGAATGAAAAGAGTTGGAACGACCGATAATTAAAGGGCATGCTGTCAAGACAGTTCGTCCTCGGCTACGTAACTTCTTGCGCGTGCACGGCGTCACAGATCATTTGCAAGGAGGATTCCAGATCACCGTCGGCGGTGCGAAACGCGTCGGCGTCGATGGTCAGCGGTGCACCCAACACGACCAACGGCGCCCCGTACTTGGGACAAGCGATGGCTTGCTCGATCGACAAACCTCCGACGGCTTGGACAGGAACCTCGACCGCCTGAGCCACATCCCGCAATTGATCGAGCGGACTGGGCATGCGATTGCCGCGAGCCGCGATGCCTCGACGTTCGTCGTATCCAATGTGGTGAATGACAAAGTTGCAACCGAGGTCTTCCAGTCGCTTGGCACCGGCGACCATGTCTTCGCTGACCATGTTGTCGCCCATGACTTGGCAACCAAAGTCGGCACCCGCTTTCACAACGCAGCGAATGGTTTCTTCATGAGCCCGGGCCATCACGACGACGTGGGTCGCACCGGCATTGGCCATCATCTCGGCCTCCAGGTACCCGCCATCCATGGTTTTAAGGTCCGCCACGATGGGCGTGCCCGGAAAGGCATCGCGAAGTTTGCGAACACCATGCAAGCCTTCGGCCAAAATCAGTGGCGTTCCCGCTTCCAACCAGTCGACACCGGCTCGCATGGCCAGTTCAGCGGTTTGAAGTGCCTCGTCAATGTTGGTGAGGTCCAACGAGATCTGGACGATGGGACGCATGTTGCGAATTCGATCGGAAGGAGGGCGAGTTCAGGCGGGAGGCCTGAATTGTATCGCATTCCGAATCAGCACATGGTGGTCATGTTCGGTGGCGGGAACCAGCCATGATCTGCTAGTTGGAGATTGGTTGTCCCGTTGCGTCGACGAGCGGTGGTTCGGCGACTCCGGTCATGGTGTCAGCGATTCGTTTTTGCAAAGCTTCGATGGCGAGTTTGTCTTGGTCGGTCGTGTTGTCTGGATCGATGGGAATCTCTTCCAGCGGTCGCTTCGTCAACCGAAACGCCCGTCCATCACGGAAGACCTTGTGGGTTCGATTGAGTGCAAACACCTCGCGGGCGAATTGCGATTTGTCTTCGCCGGGACGAGGGTCGTACCAAAAGAAGAGGGACTCTTTTTTCTCTCCGGTCTGGCCGAATAACTCAGGGGCGAAGCTGACACCGTCCATGGTTGGGTCGCCCATGATCTTGCCACGCGTGACTTTGCCGCCCGCGAGTTCCACCAGCGTCGGGAAGAAGTCGGAAGCGTCGATCAGCGAATCGCTGACGCCGGCTTTGATGTGTACTGGCCAAGACACGATCAAAGGAACGTGAATCCCAGTTTGCTTCGTCAATCCTTTTCCGCCCTGCACCGCCCTGCCGTCATCCATTTGCGACACGACATCCAGGTGTGTTCCGTTGTCGCTGTAGAAGATCACAATGGTGTTTTCACGAAGTTGATTTTCGCGAAGACCATCCAGCAGACGCCCCACCGCCATGTCCATGTACTGGACCATGTCCGGGAAGTATTCGAGTTTCTCCGTCACCGGTTGCGTCGGATCCCATTCATCGTTGATTGGCGTCGGCACGAACGGCCAGTGCGGCAACGCCATCGGGTAGTAAACAAAGGCAGGTTCGTCGCGGTCTTGTTTGAGGAAGTCGATGGTTTTGTCGACCCAGATGTCTTCACCAAACGCACCGTCGTAGGTTTTGAGTTCACCGCCCTGCCCTGCTCTGCCTTCCAGCATCGTTGGGTTGGCGTATCGCGAGCCTTTGTCTTCCGTGTGCAATGCGTGGAACAAAGCGTACTCGTCAAAGCCAGTGTCTTTGGGATGCATGCCTGTTCCGCGTCGCTTGTCAGCGCCGGGGTAGCCGGGTGGATCGTAGGACTGCAGTTGCCACTTCCCAAAGATGCCGGTCGCGTATCCTTCCTCTTTCATGCGATGGCCAAATGTCTTCGCGTCGGTCGGCAAAATGCCAAAGTACTTCCAGTTGCGATGGTTGTACTTGCCCGTCATCAGTTGAACGCGAGTCGGCGTGCAAAGCGGTTGGGCATAGGCATGGGTAAAACGCATGCCTTCGCTGGCGAGCTGATCCAAAACCGGTGTCTTGTAGGAAGTGCCGCCGTAGCATCCCAGTCCTTCGATGCCGATATCGTCGGCCATGATCAAGACGATGTTTGGGCGCGTCTCTTCCGCGAAAGAAGAAGAAGTCAGTGAGATGAGTGCAAGTGCCGCGACGGCGAGAAAACGCATGGAGTGACCGATGTGTTCGTGGGCAGAGAAAATTTCAGTCGATGGCCCAGCGGCCAGCCCGCAGATTAGTCACTGCTGAGGCGGTGGTGGCAATTGGAGAGTTTGCGGAGTGGAGGACAAGGCGTGCTGGTAGTGTTTGAGCAAACTGCGAACAGATTGAAATTCAGGACGCGCGGCGAGCGATGCAAATTGCGGGTCGTTGGCGACTTGATCGTAGTGAGCGATGGTTTCGGCGAGCGCCGCGGGAGTCGGGGCTTGGCTGGCATTCGCGGTCAGCGGGAGTGCCAGGAAACCCGTCCAGTTTTGATCCAGCAGCTTGAATAGCTCGGGCGCCATTTCGAGCAATTGATCGTGAATCGCCGCCGCGCGTCCGGCACTGAATTGCTGGGCCATTTGAGTTTGCGGGTTGGGTGGATCCACTTTCACCGCCGCACCGGCGTAGTTGGCGATGGCCTGAGTCAATTGTGCGGCTGAGGCGGGCACGATGACCGGTTGCCCGGGGCCGGGGCTCTTGTAGTACGAACCCGTCGCCACCGGATCCACTCGGACAACGGATCCATCGATGGACACGCCAGCAAACAACCCTCGGCTGCGTGAGTACGTGTAGATCTCCGCCTGAAGTTGACCATCGGTTGCCACCGCGGCTTGCCGACCGACCGGACCAGCCGCTGCGGACGCGTCACCGCCCAACGTCAGCTTGCCGGACAAAATGCCTTGCACACTACGAGCCGTTTTGAAGACCAGGATGATGTCGGAAGCTTGCACACCGACTTGCCATCCCACGTTGCCACCGGTCAGCGAAATGAAGACGGGAGCGTGCCAGGTGCCGTCTGGATCGCGAATGAAAAGCAGTCCTTTGCCGTGCCGCGCACCGACGATGAAGCTGCCTTTGATCACGTTGGGAACGATGGCAACGCCATGGCAATCCTGAAGCAATTGTGCCGGAACTTGGCTGAGCGGAGTCGACATGGTTTCGCTCAGAACCATGCTGGCGGCTTGGATGGTCTGTTCCTCCGCGATTTGGCCAAACGCTTTGGGTGTCACCAACAAAGTCACAAAGAACGCACACAGCAACACTTGGCGTTTGAAAATCGAGAAAACCATCCTGGAGACTCCGTGCGAGAAAATATCGAGGTTTGCAACTGGTGTGAGACCAAACGGTTGAGGGCACATGTCAATTGGTTTTTCGCTTTTGGGAACAACGCGAATCAGGTGCCGTCTTTGGTCATTGTGGCTTGCGAGGATGGTTCAGGCCACAGTGCATCCTGACAATCGCTTCCGTGCCTCGTTCCAGCCATTTTTGCGGGTACGGTTTGCCAACGTTGAGTGAATTTCGGAACGACCGGCGAAACGCGGACGTCATGGACCGTTCTCGTTCTGTGTAGACTTTCGGTGGCTTGTTCATGAGTGTGCGGACCGCCCGGCTCTGAGCAATTGTGGCCTCCACTCCCCTGCCCCCGCGACGAGCTGGTTCCCGTTGCTCGTCCGCCCTGCCCCGCCCAAGGAAATTGAACGATGAGACTTCGTTTGAGTTGGTTGTTTTTAATTTGCGTGTGTTCTGTTCAGCCTGCTTGGACGCAGGAAAAAGCTGCTGGGACTATTGCCGATGCTGATCCTGAAATGCGGGCTTCGCAAACGGTCGAAGACGGCGTCGCATGGTTCGACGTGATGGATTGGGAGGTGGAAGGTCGGATTCTGCCCAGCCATGAACGCCAGCGTTGGTTTGATCGCTTTCCGCAATCCGCCGATGGCAAAGTCACGAAGAACGTTTGGAATCTCAGTCGTCACTCCTCGGGCATGATGGTTCGATTTCGCACGGACGCGACGGAGTTGCACGTTGACTATGAATTGATGAGCGATCGGTTGGCGATGCCGCACATGCCAGCGACGGGAGTCAGCGGCGTGGACTTCTATGCTCGTGATGAAAACGGCGATTGGCGGTGGGTGCAGGTGACTCGGCCGTCGTCCTCTCATGTGAAGACGAAAGTCATTGATGGTCTGAAACCTGGCCTACGCGAATACGCGGCATACCTGCCGCTTTATAACGGCGTTGAGTCAATGAAAATTGGCGTGCCGGAGGGAACATCACTTAAGCCCTTGCCCGCTCGATCCAAGCCGATTGTGTTCTATGGGACCAGCATCACGCATGGTGCGTGTGCGAGCCGCCCGGGGATGGTTCACACTGCGATCTTAGGACGCCGGTTCGATCAGCCGGTGGTCAACCTTGGGTTTTCCGGCAATGGACGCATGGATGAGTCGGTGGGGGATTATCTGGTGCAATTGGACGCCGCCGTCTACGTCATCGATTGTTTGCCGAACATGCACGCTGAAATGGTTCGCGAAAAGTGTCAGCCGTTGGTTCGGCAATTGCGAGCTGCGAAACCGGGCACGCCGATTGTCCTGGTCGAGGATCGTCGCAACACCAACAGTTGGATCTTGCCAGCCCGAGATGCTCATCACACCGCGAATCATCAGGCTCTACGCGAAGCGTATGAAGCGTTGGTGAGCGATGGTGTGACCGGATTGCACTACAATTCCGGGCGATGAGCTTTATGGAACCGACGGCGACGGTGCGACCGATGGTTCTCACGCGAGCGATTTGGGCTTCATGCGACAGGCGGAAGTATTCATGCCCGTGCTTCGAAAAGCCATGCTTACCAAATGAGTTGAGACGCCACGGTCAATCCGAGGAATCCCAGGTCGTCGTCCATCGGTGAGTCTCCGTTGAGGCCACCGTCGGTGCCGGTGAAGACTCCCGTCGGGTTTGGTCCGCCAACACCGTTGTAGTGTTGAGCTTCCATGGCGACGGACACATTGAAATGGTCGGTCAAAACCAGCCGCAGACCGAGTTGCATCTCCGCATTGGCGACCAGTGAATCGGCCGAATCATCGCCCGGTCGCAGGTCGATGTCGCCAATGGTTTGACGCAGATTGCCGAGTGGCGACAGGCTGTCAATCGCGGAGAATTTACGAGAGCCGAATAGCATTGATCCACGGAGATTCGCAAAAAGCTGAATCTTCTCGACTGGAAGAACATGGTTGATTTGCAGAGCCATCGTGGGGCCCATGCCGCGAAATTCGGAATGTCCGTGGATGGTGCCTTCGTCTGTGGACGCGAAGTAGTTTTGAGCGACCTTTGCGTAGCGGACTCCAGCATAGAAATCCATTGGCTTGGCCAATCGTCGCTGCAGTTCCCAGTCGATGACGTCGGTCCGAATCCCGCTGACAAATTTGCCTTCGTTGATGAACGCAAGTCCGGTCAGGATGTCGCCGTTTTCGATGAAGTATCCCGCGGTGCCTTCGTTGCCGGTTGGGATCAATCCGTTGGCATCGTTGGCGACCAAGCTGTTGCTGTGACGGAACTCCCAGAACCGGACTCGCCAGCCGAGTGTTTCAGCCGCCGCTTCGCGTCCGAACTGAATCCGTGGGCTGTGTTCGATCAGCCAAGGGAATCCGACGTGGGAGAAGCCGTCGTCCGTTTGAACAATGATCGCGGTGCTGTTGCTTTGGGTCGGTTGGACCAAGACGCTTTCAAAGGTCGCGAATAGCCGGCCGTCCTGAGAGCGAGCGGGAAGGCTCGTGCGCGGGTGTGGCTTTGCCAGGCGTTGCGATTCCAATTCGTTGATCCGCATCTGCAGTTCAGCGAAGCGAGACTCCACGTCGATGGGCTGGATCTCGGAGAAGCCAACCGGTGCTGCCTCGCTTTGGAAATCCGGGGAATCGAACTGCGGAAGGTCCGCCAAGCTCTCTGGGAACTCGTCCTGTGCGTCCAATGATTGGACGCAGCCAATCAAGAGCAGCAGCACACAAATGGCGTGGGAAACGTGGGCTCTTAGCAGCCGTCGCAACGGAGTCGGTGGGGCATGGCGAAACACGGCGGCGTTGCTCTCTGTGCGGGCACGCGGCGACCATCGGTGGGGGCGATGAACGGTCGGTGGGGCGGTTCGGTTTGTCGTAAGGTGTTCTCATAGCAGGATTTGATGCGAGGGCGAAAGGTTGAAATCATTTTGATTCAAACTTCTGTGAAACGCGCGAAACTGGGTGGAAACCGAATCGTGATCTCACTAAATGTGAAACTCACAGAAACCGCCTTCAGCAAGCCGATTTTCGTCGGGCCAAGGAATGGCCTGAAGTAGATGGAACGCCTCTTCGCGCGAGTGATCAACGTCGACGCTCGATTGTGATGTGTGAAGTGGTCAAGGATCAGACGGCCCGGTTGAGATTGAATCGGGCAACCCGAATGGAATTGAGATGCAGCTTTGAATATCGAACATCTATTGGCACAGCTTCGTCGGCGATCGTCGCGAGTTTCGAAACGCGGGACGGCAAGGTCGGTTCGTTCAAAGAGCCAGGCGGTACGCGTGCGTCGTCGACCAGCTCGAGTCGAGTTCTTGGAAGACCGCCGGCTGTTGGCCAGCGATGTGGCGTTGTCGGGAAACACGTTGATTGTCTCGGGCGACGATGTGGACGCCAACCAATATGTAATCCAGGTCGTTGATTCCGGTGGCAACGACGCGTTTCAAATCGGAAGCAACGTCGCAATCACTGAGAACGATGCTGCGCTGACAGATACCGATTCAGATCCCAACCAAGTCACGGTGGACATCGGTTCAATTTCGCGGCTCGATGTGTTGGGGGGCAACCAAAGCAATGTTTTCGAAGTCGGCCAAGCTGCTGGGCAAAACATTCGGTTGATTGGCGAAGGGGGCACGGACTCGTACCGTTTGCTCAACCAATTTGGGACGGTGGACATTGACGACGCGAATGGTTCGTTGGATCTGTCCTCGTTGAGCTCTTGGACGACGGAGGTTTCCGGCGGTGTCGCCACCGTGCAAGCGAACTCGGGTGCGAGCGTCGCAACGGTGGCCAATGCGAGTTCCTTTGAATTGACGCCCAACGTGTTGTCTGCCAGCGGTGCCACGGATGCTGTGAACCAAGGACTCAGCGAGCTTGCTCAACTCGGCGACGAATTGGTTTCGGCCGGCAACTTGTCTGACAACCAATCCATGTTGGATGGTCGATCCGTGGGAGACTATTTGCCACTGGGGGACATTCTAAGAGAGAAGATCGCGTCACCCGTCGCGGACTATCTGGCATCGCCTTCAACCGCCGACGGGAACTTGCTGGGGTTGCTGAACGCGTTGGATTCGGTGAGCGGTGTCAGTTCGCTCGCAGATGCTTTGTTGATGTTTGACGTGGTTGTCGATGCCACCAGCACGGGAACGCGGACAACGTTGGATCTGGCGATCACGGCTGAGTTGACTCATTCTGAAGTTCAATTTGGTTTGCCGGACGACTTGTTGAGTTTGAACGACGCGTTGGAAACCAGTCTGGGCGTGTCGCAGTGGTCCGGGGAATTGACCACCGGCTTCACTTGGGACTTGCAAATCGGTTGGGACGCGGCTTCGACGGCGTACTTCTTTGTCGATTTCGTTGATGATTTGGAAGTCACCGCTGGCATTGACGAAACGGCCGCTGAAGTGGAACTCAACGCCGGTTTGCTTGGGCTGAATGTCGGAGCCCATGGTCCATCGAATGCCGCCAGCACCCTCACGTTTGATTTTCAAACCAGCCTGGGTGTCAGCGGTCTGGCGGGCCTGGACGGGCAGAACGGTGGAGCGGCCGATGGCATGGTTCGCACCATCGAACTCCAAGCCGCGGATCGCTTGGATTTACTCTCGGACGATCCCTCCCCGATGGCGCAGGTCGACGCGAATCTTTATGCGGTTGCGGGTGGTATCTCGGGCATCACGGACGATCAAGCCGCTCACATTCAGTGGAGCGACGATCTGTACGATTCGTCGCCAACGCTGACTCAGAATGTGACATCACTCGGCATTGATCCGTTCTTCTATTCCGATGCGACCACGTTGTTGCAGATGACGGAACAGTTTTCGATCTTCTTGGACACGTTGTCGGCGAAGACGATCGATGGAAGCGTTGTTCCGCTGACGGCGGGGCTGACACTCGGCGACGTGGTGGACGTCTCGACGGTTTATGAAACGTTGGTTGTTGAACCCGTTCGATTGCCTCAATATCTGACGTCGACGCTGCTAACCGACGTCACTTCAGGAGACCCGCTTGGAACGAGTGGCGATGCGGCAGCGGATTTGGTGCTGCAACTCCGCGACGGGAGCACCTACGCGATCGATCTGGACGCGGGGAACCCAACGACCTTGGGTCAAGTCACCCAAACGATCGTCAGTGCCGTCGGCAACGCGAGCAAACTGATTCGCGTGAACGATTCGCAGAACGGAGTCACGCTTGTCGATTTGACATCGGGCGACGAGAAATTTCAGTTCACCGCCAGGACTAATTCCGAGGGCGAAGACTTCGAGGTCGTCGGAAACCTTGGGTTGGACGCGGTCGCGGTGCAACGCGACGCGGTTGGTGATTCAGCGGAAGAATGGGTGATCGACGTGGCTCCGGTTCACGGCCCCGCATTTGCCACCATCCAAACATTTGCTTCGCTAGTCAATGCGCAAACCGCCGGCGTCGTGTCGGGACTGGCCTACGACCCCGACGCGGCGGGTGGGCCAAAGTTGTTGTTCGAGATTGCTGTCGATCACGCGTTGCCGAACGTCGACGGCAATGCCATGTCGTTGCTCGATTTGGGTGATCTGCAGCAAATTGATTTGTCCGCAGGAACCGTCGATGTCTCCGACGCGCGGTTGGGAATGCAGTTTCCGTTTGAGTTGTTGCTGACGGAAGTTGGTCGCGACGTCGAAAGCACCACCCCCATCGCCGAATTGAACGGTGGACGAGGTGTTTCGGTCACGCAATATTCAGATGGTTCCGTCGCCGATCTGGACATTCGGGTTGGGAATGGAACTCGTTTTTCAGTCGATTTGGATCTTGGGATCGGCGCGAAATCTCTTTCCGAGTTTGGGATTACAAACGGTGTCGGGAGTGATTTGACGGTCACGCTGCGTGATGGAACATCGTTCCAAGTGGAACTGTCCGACGTTGTTGCATCCACCGACAATGTCGCCAGCAATCTGGCCGAGTTGATGGAGTTGATTCAGGCGGCCGCCGAAGATGCTGGGGCAACTGATGCTGACTTCGATGCGACCGTCGATGTCGCTCGGTCAAGTTTGCGTCTGACAGACAAGACATCTGGCGAGGGGGCATTCGCGATCTCCGGACGTGTGGCCGACGCGCTGGCAATGGGGCCCTCATCCATGGTGGAAGTTGATGGGGCCGATGCACATCGGTTTGAGAAACCGATTGGGACGTTGGGTGATCTCGTCATTCAAATTACTGACCAGGCTCAAGCAGCAGGATTGACTCTGCCCGATCCGATGAATCCCGGCGTGGCTTGGGACTTTGACGTTCGGTTGATCGGGGCCGGAATTGAGATCGTTGACAAGACCAGCCTAGAAAGTGTGATCACGGGAGCGGTCCAAGCGAATCCAGCAAACGATCAATTGCAGACGGCGGGATTGTTCGTCGGACAAGACTTGCAGTTCCGCGCGGTCACCATCACGGAAGGCACTGGATCGGGGCAGACACGAATCATCACGTCGAACACCAACGATGTGTTGAGTTTGAGCCAACCTTGGGATGTACGACCCGATGCGACATCCAGGTTCGAAGTCGAGAACGGGTTGTTTGTGAACGCCGCGAATCGATCCGCGGCGGTGTTTGGGTTGGGGTTGAGCAACGCTCAACGCGATGACGGGGCCGAGCGAACGGTTGGCGGTGCGCCACTGCACGGCGACACGCCAAGTCGACGTTTGAAGCTGGCCAGTGCGGACGCCCCACACCTTCGGCTGACCATGGACCTCGACGAGGGCACGGCGGGAACCGGCATCGCACTTTACGGGCCGTTGGAGGTGGTTGTCTCCGGTGCGACGATTCAGAACGGAGCCTATCAAACCGAATTGACCTTGCGTGAGAAAACGCTGGATCGGCTGAACGCGGGATTGGAAAATCCGTCGAGCATGTTGTTGCAAGGTGTGGTGGCATCCGAGTCCTCGTTTGCGATCGATTTGCAAGTCGGTGCGGACCCAGTGGTCCCGATCAACGGCGTTGTTGGCACGACTCCGCTGGAAGCAAACATCGACAATCTGTTCGATGTGCAGGCCGGCGACGAAATCATTGTTCCAACGCTGAGCAACGACGATGCCGTGCGATCGCTGTTGCAATCCTTGTCGAGCATGACGACCGATGACTTCTTGAGTTCATTGGACTCCGTCAGTGACTATCTGTTTGAATTGCAGACTCAGTCCAAGCTGGCTGAGTCGTTGCCAGGGTTGCCGAGATCAATCGGCACGATGTTTGGCTTTGGTGAGAAGTTTGAGAAACGTTTGGACGAAGTGCGGGACTTGCCGATCTCGACTTTGCAGCAATTGCACGCCGCACTGAACGATACAACCCAAAAGACAGCTCAGACGCTCGCCGGTGATCTGGCAACTCAACTGAGCTTCGACGAAGCAGCCGCTCTGTTGACGTTCGATTTGGCGTACCAATTGGACGCGATTCAACCTTCGTTGCCGTTGACGTTGGATTTGACGTCGCTTGGTGATGACTTGAACGATGATGGCGACAATTTGCAACAACTCGGGCTGCGGCAGGTTGCCGCCGTGGTGGATTCGTCAGCCGCCAGTTTGCTAGACGTGAACGCGGAGGGTGAAGTTCATGTGTCGATGGGAATCGATCTTTCGGATCCCCAATCGCCGGTGACTGAACTGCTTTCCGATTCAAATCCAAACGAAGGCACGTGGGCTGAGTTCACCGTACAGGCTGACTCTGGCGAATCGATGAACTTCCCGGCGGTGCTGGGTAGCATGGCGGTCGGAGTGGTGGGCGGCCAGTTCACGTTGGCGAAAGATGCTGCGGCGGCGACGTTGGAGCCCGTTGAGTATCAGGCAAAACTGCATAGCGACGTGAATGTTGCGACAGCGCTTGAGCATGCGGCACTTCCAAATCGAACCACGGTGAATGTGGATGGTGAAGCGTCCGCCAGCTTTGAGTTGGTTCTTCCGGAAACGGTCATTCCGGCCGATGCACCGGCGGGTGTGTCGCCGAATTTGTCCGTAATCATCACCGACCTGAATGACATCGCGGCGGGCAATCCGTCACGCAGTTCCACCGTGTCAACGAACATGTCGGGCGTGTCCGGTCAGTGGCCGACGTTTGAAACACTGAGCCAGAACTTTTCGTTGACGGACTCGATGGAAGGCTTCCAGCTCGGCGTGCAGCGACTGTTCCGAGGTTTGGACGATGTGTTCGATACGGCACTGCTCGGACAAGATTTGCCGCTGGTGGGCAAGCAGCTAGCGGATGCCGCCGATTTTCTGGATCAGATGGGCGATGCCGTCTACGCCAACCTGGAGCAATTGCCTCGATCGGGAATCACGTTGGACTCCGTGCATTTGGCGCTGTTCGATGCGTTTGGACCGGGCGGATTCGGTTGGTTGCAAGACAGTCCCCTGCCCTCCAACCCAGACACGTTCGTCAACATCGACGACATCGCGGTGACCCGCGAAACGATTGTGACCGCGAGTGGGCGGGAACTGGTCACCGGCGTCGAGTACCAAATGGATCTGGAAATGGATCCAGCGAGTTTGCAGTTCCCGATCGATTTGGATCTGCTCTTGCCAGGGTTGGGATTGACCACGGATGCGCTGGCCGATGTCAAGTTCGGCTTCAAAATGCCGTTGATTGTCGGTGTCAGCGTGCTCGATGGCGTGTACCTCGATGTGGCATCGGACGAAGACTTCGAAATCAGTTTGGACATCTCACTTCCGAGTCATGTTGCTAATCTGTCAGGCAGCCCGCAATTAACTTGGCACAACACAGAGTCATCTTTGCCGAGAATCACGCGTGACGCCGGCAATTGGATAATGGATGGGTTCCAGGTCGGGCAGATCATCGAAGTCAGTGGGACCCAAAATCCAGCGGGCAACGACGGTCGGTTTGTCATCGCTGCGATCGATGCGACTGGCACCGAAATCACGCTCGCTGCAACCGATACATCCTTGAGCTCATCGGATCAGACGACCGATCGCGTGGTGCCGGAAGGCCCGACCAGTGGCGTGCAAATTCAGGTCACAACCGTTTCGATGGTTGGTGGGCCGTCGCTGACATTCGACAATGCCAGCCACAGTATTGCTCGTTCGAGTGGAAGTTGGCTGGCCGATGGTTTTCGAGCTGGGGACCGCATCACGGTGAACCAGACTCATACCAATGATGGTTCGTATGTCATCGCCGCGATTGATGCCACTGGACGAACGCTGGCATTGGAAGGCCTTGCACCAGGCAGTGGTTCATTGAACAACGCGTCCGGCGTGAGCAACGCGCGAGTTCACTCCGATCAACGACATGGTTTCGATGCAGAGATGGGAGTGCTTCCCTATCGCATTTGGGACGCAACGCCCGGTCAGTCCGAATTCACCGGAACCTTTGTCGTCGACCTGCATGATCCGAATGTGATTGCGGGTGCCCCACGGTTGTCCGTGAACGATTTGGACTCGCAGCCCGAGCTTCCGATTGCGCCTCGCGGTGGTTTCGCATCGGCTCCGTTGCCTGAGTTGCTATCGATCCACGAAGGCATGGGTGTGGGCGAAGCCATCGTGATGCATGACCTTGCCATTCAATTGGAAACCAACCTGCCCCGCACCGCGGCGTTCCCACCGTTTCGAACACAATTGGATGTCACCGGATGGGATTGGCAACTGAGCGATTCGTTGTTGACGCGGACTGTTCCTGAAAGCGTTGCATTCAACGACGTGCAATTCGAGCTGGTAGGTTTTGTTCGCGATTTTCTGGGGCCGACGCTGACGCGATTGCGAGCCGCGCTGGACCCAATGGACGGCGTCATCGACTTCTTGACCAGCGAAGCGATGCCCATTCTGTCCGCATTGTTCGGCCGGACCTCGTATGCTTCGGCACCAGGAGTCTTTGGCGGACGAACCGAAGCCGGTGACTTTGCCGGCGCGGCGGACGTGATTCGAAAGTTGGTCGATGGCGGCACCCCATCGCACACCGGGTTCACCAATTACCTCGATCTCATCGGATTGGTCAGCTCCAAGCGGCATCTCACCGCAATCAATGAGTTGGTGGGGGAACACTGGATCGATTTGGGACGCTTTGTCATTGATTCCAACGAGGCAACGGATCGTCGTGCCACGGTCGAGTCCATTTACAACGAAGCGCTCAACGCCGAACGCAATAAAGGTGATTTCGACGATAAACCGTTCCGCTTGAGCGGGAGTCCGGAGTTGGTGTTTGCCACGGGAGATCATTCGATCGAACGTCGCAACTTTGAACTCAACCATCGAACGCTGACATTTGGAGCGGCTTTGGGTGGAGGTGTTTCCATTATCAGTGATGTGCCTTGGACGAACTACGGGGTAGGCGGCGGTTTCACGATCACGATCGAGGGATTGACCGGAGCCAACGCGTCTTTCAACGGCGACTACTTGGTGTATTCGGTCAGCGGCAACACCGCGCTGGCGACCCATGACGGTTTTCATTCCACGTCTGGTCCGATGGTGGTTCCGCGCACGCTGATCAACGCGTCGACATGGCATGAAGAAGGGTTCCAGAGTGGTCAAACCATTCGCATCGATGGTGGTCAAAACGCGGGGACCTATGTGGTTCAAACGGTATCGGCAACGAAGCTCGCGGTTGTGTCGACGCTGACCGCCAACGAGTCGTTGCAGTCGCCAGCGGAAGTGGACGTGCGTGTTCAAAACTCCGTCGGCGATTATTCCGGATCCATCGAAGGTCAGATCGGAGCGGTTCTCGACAACCCGTTTTCGTCGGCTCAGAAAGCCGCCACGAGTTACTTGATGACTCAAACGCTGCCGGGGCGAGGCATTGGTTACGGCATGGGATTGTTGGGCGGCGTGGTGAGGGAAGCATTCAGTCCGATCGACAGCAGCTTGCGGGGCTTCGATCCGATTGAGTTGCCAATTCTCAGCGAAGCCTTTGGGTTGCTGATGGGCGATACCACGTTCGGCAATCACACGGCGTCGGACAGCCAATTGATGAGCTACAGCACGCCCGAATTGCAATTCACGCTGTATCAAGACTTTCCGCTGGACAAGAAGACATTCTTCTGCGAGGTGCCATTTGGGTCGGCATTCGCCAGTTCCGGGATTTGTGATGTCGTTAGCAGCGGCTCACCCACGCCGTTCATCTCGGTCTCGTTCGAGGCCCGCATGGACTACGGCGTTGCCTTTGACACAACCGGATTGCAACTCTATCGCGATTCAGCAAATCCCGATGCGATTGTCGAGGGTTTTTACTTCGACGACACCGATGGGGTCGACCTGAATCCATCGTTGATTGGTGGCAACGAAAGCGGACCCATTGGGACATCCTATGGCGTGACAGATGTTCCTCAATCTCGGATCTTGGGCGGGATCGGCGTGGGCGTGTTCCGCAAATTTGGAACTGGATTGGGAAGCTTGAAGGTGGGGGTCGAAATGTCCTTTCACACCGGTCAAGACCTGAATTTTCACGACCCCGATGGTGATGGTCGAATTCGTTCCAGCGAGTTCGACGTGCTGACACAGTCCGTGGTTGATGCCAATGGCATGTTGACGTTTGCGGATTCTGAGAATGCTTTTGACAAGAGCGTGCGAATTGAAGTTCGCGGCGATGCGTTTTTGAAGATCAAAGCGTTGTTCATCACCGTGATTGATGTGCGAGTCAACATCTTCACGTTTGGTTTCAACATCCCGTTGGAAGACAAGGCGTTCGATGCGCCGAACTTGGCAACGCTTACCGGTGGCACGCTTCGACTGCACGTTGGCGATGCGGACTCGGGAACTCGTGGTTATCGAACCAGCGACCCCAATGAAGTCATTTATGTCGGCTACAACCCGTCGACCAACCAGATTGTTGTTTCAGGTTTTGGCTCGCAATCGGAGCGTTTTTCCGCGTCGCAAATCAGTCTGATCGAAGCCTCGGCAGGCAATGGCAATGACAGGTTGATCGTCAGTCACTCCGTGAATCGACGAGTCTCGTTTGATGGTGGTGCGGGAAACGACGTGCTGTTGGGCGGTAGTGGTCCAGACGAATTGATAGGTGGTCTCGGAAACGATGTGATCAACGGACGACTCGGGAACGATTCAATCTGGGGCGACTTGAAAGTGCCCGGCGGTGGCGGGTTGGATTGGCTGTTTGGCGGTGACGGGCGAGACACCATTTACGGTGGACCCGGCGCGGACGTCATTCGCGGTTGGCGAGACGATGATGATCTGCATGGGGGCGACGGAGACGATTTGATCGACGGAGGATCCGGAAATGATTCGTTGCGCGGTGACGACGGGATCGATTTCCTTTTCGGCAACATCGGTCACGACATGATCGTCGGAGGTGCCCGCGACGATCGATTGGAAGGTGGTCCCGGACAAGACCGGTTGGAAGGCGAGTCCGGTGAAGACAGCCTGCACGGCGGATTGGGCAACGACTCGCTGGACGGCGGACCTGGCAACGATTCGTTGTATGGATTGAACCACAACGACCAGCTCCACGGCGGTTCGGGCGAAGACTTTTTGGATGGTGGACTCGGGAGCGATGTCGCGCTAGGTGGCGATGGTGCCGACCGAATCTATTCGCGAGATGGGAACGATCGCCTCGATGGACAGGACGGCGACGATACGTTCAAAGTTTTCTTTGTTCGCGGCAAAGTGAATTCGTTGCTTTCGATCTTGGACACCGGCACGACTGGAGTCGATGTCTTCGACGCGATTGGGACCGTTGATCCGGATCAGTTCTTGCTGCGGGCCAGCGTCAGCGGCACTAACGCATTCGTTGCGGTGCTGACGGATCCTGATCACTCCTCGGATCAACCTGCTTACAACCCATCCGTTCAGCGAGTGAACTATTTGGGCGTGGAACGCATCCTTGTCCAAGGTGGTTTGGGTGACGATCAATTCGCCGTCGACGACACGGCGGCGGAAGTGACCATCGACGGCGGCGACGGTGACGATGCCTTCCAAGTCGGCCAGTTGTTCCGCTCGCAACGGACGAAGGTCGAGGCCAATGTTTCGGTGGATGACGTGTTCGCCACGATCGAAACCACGCGAGGGTTTTTGTCCAACGGAATCAGTCAGCCGATGACGATCAGCGGCGGACTGGGGAATGACCACTTTGTCGTGTTCCACAACCAAGCCGTGCTGACATTGAACGGCAACGAAGGGGACGATGGGTTTGAGGTCCGCGCGTTTGCCTTGGTCGGTTCGCGGGAACCCGAGCGTGCTCGCACTGACATCACAGGCGGTGCCGGCGCGGACTTGGTGCAATACGCCGTCAATGCCCCGGTCAACATCGACGGTGGGGACGGCTTTGATACGCTGACGGTCATTGGAACCGAGTTTGGAGACGACTTTGTCATCACGGAAGATGGCGTCTACGGTGCCGGTTTGACGATTGATTTCACCAACATTGAATCGTTGCGAGTCGACGCTGCTGAGGGGAATGATCGGTTCTACGTCAAAAGCACCAGCGAGAAATTTCTGACGGAACTCTTTGGTGGACTGGGGGATGACACATTCAATCTGTCCGGTGACACGCCGCCCGTTGTCAGCAACGACTTGAAGGGACACAGCGGCATTGTCACCAACAACATGTCGTACAGCAGTGATCTGCGCTACGAGGATTTGAAACTGCACGGGGTTTCCTCAAACGTTGCGGACAACGAAGAGCCCTTTGTCGTGATTCGTACCTCCAATGGTTCGACCATTGTGGGCGAAGCTGGCTCCGTTGATGCGAGCGTGGTGGACTTTTACGAAGTCGTACTGACTCAGCCGCCCATGAGTGGATTTGATGTTTGGGTGTATGCACTCGCGCCGCTGCCCAGCACGTCGCAGCGTGAGTTGGGGGTGTTGGCGTTCCGGCTGAGTAGCGTTGCACCGGGAGCCGTGAAGAAGGAGGACGGATCCGCCGTCACGCTGAAGTTCACCTCTGACAACTGGTACATTCCGCAACGCGTTGATGTGTTGGCTGATGACGAAGTTCAACAAGACACCGGCCGATTGTTCACACGCGAAGAACTGTCGCAGGCTGACACTTTCACCTACGACGACGCGGCGTTTGAGGGCAAGCGATCGGCGGTGATCAACCACATCGTCAGCTCAACCGCGACCACGATCTCCGGCACGCCCAAGGCTCTGTTTGATTCGCCAACGATTACGATCGACACGAATTTGCCGTTCTACGAATTTGTCGGTGAAACGATCACGGTCACATCGGCGGATGGACTTTCGACGCAATCACGGCGCATCGTGGATGCTCGTTTGGTCGGTGGGAAGATGCAATTGACCGTCGATCGGTCTTGGTTGGCAGGTGCGAACCAACCTGACGCCACCAGCACTTACTCGATTGCGCTGGCGTCCAGTACTGAAACTGGTCACCCAGTTCAAGTTCGCAACACGACCTTCACCGTGGAGGACCCCAGCGACCCGGCGAACCCGTTGATCGCCAGTCCCATCGATTTTCTCGGTCGTCAGATCACGATCGTTGACGGTGCCGGTGTGGGGCAAAGTCGGTTCATCACGGGAGCTTCGAAAGTCGTCAATTTCGCAGCCAGCGCGAAGCAAGTGGACCGTGATCACCCCAAAACGTTCGCGATCAATTTGTCCTCGGGTGGTCAGGCCGTGGTGCCAACTTCGGGCGGTGTGCTGAATCTGTATTTCCTGGCAGATTTGGATTACGTGACGGAAACGATGACGATCAGCTTGGATGGAGTTCCGCTGGAAGTGTTGTATGACGACTTCTCCGGCCGACAGTACCAATCGCTGTACGCGTCGATCCCGCTTTCGCAAGCTCAGTTGCAAACGGCGTTGACGGATGGACGGTTGGAATTGCAGTTCACGCCTTCACAAGACGTCAACGATCTCGACCAGTTCTACGACGCTCAGTCGAGAGTGTCGTTTGATTTACAGTTCCAAATCGACGCCGCCAACCCTCACTTAATTGCGGGGACCGGCGGCGAAGTGCAGTTCACATTGGACCGAGGTTGGAGTCTGACCGACCCGCCGTCACAACAAAGCCAGTACCAAATCCAGATCGATGACTCGTTGGTGGGACGATTGTCGGCCGTGAACGAGTCACCCGTTGGCTTGCCGGTCGATCCAGCCTTTCCTCCGGAGCTCGACACGCGAACCACCTTCACTGACCACGAAGCCGATTTTGAATCCGGGTTCGGGGCAGAGGGATTGCGCGGCGCAACGATCGAAATCGTCGGTGGTCCCGGTGCCGGGCAGAGACGTTTGATTTTGGGGACGGTTGATACCACCACGTTGATCCTGAACGGTGACTGGCGAACGGACCCGGTGGTCGGCGAAAGTCTCTACCGAATTGCTCGCTTTGATGGGTTGGCGGTTTCAAGTGTTGGTGTCGAAATCAACGACAATGACGAAGCCGGATTGGTGGTCGATGAGACCCATGGATTGGATCAATCGCTGTCGGCCGATGCCGTTGCTGACACCAACACGGTGACGGCGGTGATCGAAGGCGGTGACGGCGATCACTTGGGCGAACGCGATGTGGTGCGAGTCAAGCTGACTCGGCAACCGACATCCAACGTGACCTTGCGTTTGGTCTACGATCTCGTGCAACTGGGCCTGCAAACCGTCGCTGGAGTCCCCATCGCCTCCAATGCGTTGACGTTCACTCCAGGCAACTGGGACGTGGATCAAGAAGTGATGGTCGTCGGGTTGGTTGACCAGATTCGGGAAGGGTTCCACGTCAGCCAGATCAAATTGGAACTCGATTCAGGCGACGTTGACCAGGAATTGGTCCAGGTGGACCGATTCAACATTCCGAGCAATGCGGCGGTCGAGTTCGTTGGGTTGAGTGAACGGCCCACACGAATCAGCAGCGTTCAGTACAAGGGCCAAACACTGCAGCCCAAGGAAGACAACGTTGTGGCCGGGACAATTTCAAAACCCGTCTTCGCCGTGATCAGCAACAAAATCGTGTTCTTCGCTGGAAACGAAGTGACGAAGGTTTCCGGTAACGATCTGACCGTGACCTACACGTACTTGAAATCTGGGTTCGACGCCGCGTTCACCCAACCGGTCTTGGTTCGAATCGATGATGCCGATGCACCGACCGTGCTGGTGCGAGAAACCGGTGGATCCACGGACGTGGTCGAAGGAGCGACCCGCTTCATGGTGCTTCATTTCGATGGCGATGAATTTGCAGCCAGTGCTTTGGTGGGGCAAGACGTATCGGTGACGGACGGAACCGGAGCGGGCCAATCCGCGACGGTGATCTCAAGTGATGGCAATCAGATCACACTGGATACGGTGTGGACAACGCCGCCGGATGAAACGAGTGAGTTGAACCTGATGACGGCGAGCGGAACCGTGCAGCGTTTCGTGACGAAGGTTGATTCGAGCTCGTGGTCGGACGACCAATACGAAGTCGTGCTAACAGCGCCTCCCGTGGACGATGTTTCTGCTGGTCGACGCGTGGTCGAGATTTTGGTGACTCCCGAGATTACTAAGACAAGCCGAACCGGCGGCGTGCGTACGGATGCTCGCCAGGTCACACTTCGCAATCTCGACGGTTTGGATCCCTCACGCGTTCGCGTTGACCCCGATGACCCGAATCGTTTGATTGTGACCTTCGATGAAACGAACTGGGACATCCCGGTGCGAATCGGCGTGCAGGCCATCGATGATTTGAAGGTGGACGGTGGCGATACAAAGGTCTTCGCTCCCGGACCAAACACGTTGAGCGGAATCCTGGGGCCCGTGGTGGTCAATGGAGCCGGCGGGGATGGATCGTTGGCGGGGCTTGGCGATCCGGAAATTTTGCCACAAGAAACGAATGTCAAACCAGCGACGGGTGAGGTCGATTCGATCGTTGGAACATCGGTCAACTTGGACGTTTTGACGACCGACCAATTGGCTTCCATCGGGATTTTGCCGGATCTCAGCAATGTCGGGACGTTGATTGGGAAAACGTTCGAAGTCGTTGCCACGTATCCCACCGCGGATTGGCTGCAGGTCTTTCCTTCGGCGACGGTGGGCAGTCCACGAGATCCCGTGGTGGGACAATTTCGATTGATCACCGATGCCACTGTGGATGGCAACCAAATCACGCTGACGTTGAATGAACGTTTTGGTGCGGGAGCGGCGACGTTTGACATTCAACCCGGAGCGACCTCTTCAACGATCGAGGTGGAGTTGTCTCGCCAGGAACAACTGCGGTTGGGCGTTTCGAATGTCAGCGATCTACACGGACGCACCATTGAATTGCTCGATGCGGATGGGACCGAATTGTCATCGGTGGTCATCGACTCGGCTGGAGTGACTTCCGATGGGAAGATCTCCATCGAGGTGCAAGCCGATTGGACGTCGGTGGCGAATGCAACCGCATCTTTCTTCATTCAGTCAGAAGACTTGATCCAAGGATTTGCCATCACCAACGAGAGTCTGAACTTCTTCGTTGATGAGTTCAATGCTGTGGACTACATGTTCGTGCACGACGAAGACAGTCCGGCCGATAGCACCGGGTACCTGACTGCTGAACGATTGTGGGGATTGAACTTGGGACCGGATGTGACGGTCGGCGGGCGGCTTCAGCCGGGCGGTATTCAATACGGCAACTTGGAAGTGTTGCAGGTCGATCTTGGTCGTGGGAACAACGACTTTCATGTGTTGGGAACACACAAGCGTGCGGATGATCCGAGTACCTTGGCGGATGAAACCTTCCAAACATGGACGATCATCAATGGTGGGAACGATGTGTATTGGCCCGTCACTGATCGCATTGGTGATCACTTCACGGTTGGGATCAACGCGGTCGATCATTTTGACGTGGTAGCAGGCACGGTCGCCGAGGGGCACAACCCGAGCGAAACGGAATTGGCGAGTCTGACTGATTCCACCGCCCCGTTTGGCGATACAGATGCCTTGGTGGGCATGGAGGTCACTTTGACCGGAGTCAACGGGACGCAGCAAACGCGAACAATCATTCGCAACACGGTCGACACGTTGTTCATCCGAGGGACTTGGACGGAGCTTCCGACGCTCGGCGACACCTACACCATCACCGATCGTGCCGATGGCCCGCTGGCGATCAACGCGCAGGGTGGTGACGACTCAATTGACGCAACGGGATCAACGTTGGGTGTGGTTGCCTTCGGTGGCCTCGGAAAAGACACGTTGATCGGTGGCTTGGGCGATGACATTCTGTTTGGTGACCAGGGGCGTGTTGACTATTCCACCGTCGCGGATGCCGACGGGCACACCCGCATCGTGACTCGTTTGGGAGATGCTGCATCACCAATTTCCGGCACGGTGACCGGTGATTATGCCGACGCTTCGAACTTGGTTGATTCCTCGGCGAACTTCCCCGTGCCAGACGGATTCGACATCGGCTTGGTTGGGTTGATGGTCGACATCAACAACGGCACCGGCTTCTTGCAAACGCCGCGATTGATCACGGACAACGACGCTAATCGCTTGTCGATTTCACCGGACTCTACAACGACGCTCGATGCCACCAGTGCGTATCGGATCTCGACTGATCCGGAAGACCAAACGGACGGAATCGTTCGCGGACCGACACGTTTGATCACCGTGGATGACCTGCTAGGCGACATCGACACCATCCAAGGCGGTGGTGGAGCGGATCAAATTATTGGTGGTGTCGGGGACGATGATTTGTTCGGCGACGCCGGTGACGACGTGATTTTGGGTGACGCCGGAGTGATTGAGCGGTCCGCCGTGGCCGCCAATGCGACGGGAACCGTCGTCGCCAGCGTTCTGGATCGAGTCCGGACAAAAGCCCCGGATGCTGGTGGCAAAGATCTGATCTCGGGTGGAGATGACAACGACATCGTGTTCGGTGGTTTTGAAACGGACTACATCAACTACGACCGGTCTGAAAATCCGGGCGTCGGCGAGTCCGGCAACGACATCATCGTCGGAGACAACGGACTGGCGGATTTTGACGTCTCGTCCGGAGTCGCCATTTTGGTGGAGGTATCAACGAACGAGCCCACATACGGTGGCGATGATTGGATCACGTCGGGTACTGGTGAAAAGATCTTGCTTGGTGGTGTGGGCGATGATCACTTGCTCGCGGGCAGCGATGCATCTCCCGACATCATCATCGGTGACGAAGGCACTGCGACGTTTGATTCGGAAGCCGGTTTGCGATACCGAATCGCGACTCAGACACCCGGCGTCGGCGGCGTTGACACCATCACGGCAGGAGACGCGTTGAATTTGCTGCTTGGTGGCAGTGGTGGCGACTTCATCACGGGCGGGAATTCCCAAGACGTCATCTTTGGCGACAACGGGGAGATTCTGTTTGATGCCGCTGGAATTCGCCAAAGATTGATCACGACTGACCCAACCTATGGCGGCGTGGACACAATCGCCGGACGTGGCGGTAACGACATCATCATCGGAGGAACCGACGGCGATCTGATCAGCGGCGGATCAGATCACGATGTAATTCTTGGAGATCACGGCGAAGTGGATTTCACGCGTCCCGCTGATCGCAATGTCATCAGCCGTTTCATTGAAGCCAGCGACGGCGGCGGTGATGACACCATTGATGGCGACGACGGCGATGATTTTGTTTGGGGAGGCCAGGGCAACGATTTGATTCGCGGTGGTGCCGGACAAGACGATTTGGTCGGTGGTCACAATGTGCCGTTCGGAAGCGACACGGATGACACGATCGAAGGTGGCGACGATGAAGACGCCTTGCTCGGTGACAACGGAATCATCACCCGAGAGTTGATCGGATCCGAGCTCGGAAACTGGACGACGTACCTAGCACCCTTTGCTCATGTTGTGGTGCGTGAGTTGCAGCCGTTTGATGACCTGGACTTGATCGGTGGCGACGACGTTTTGCGTGGCGATGCCGCGATGGACATGTTGCTCGGACAACGTGGCGACGACACGATCGAAGGTGGCGACCACGACGACGAATTGATCGGTGGACTCGGTGCGGACACGATTCAAGGCGGATCAGGACACGACTTCATCTTGGCCGATGCCGGTCAAATTCTGAAGGATCTTCACAGCGATGGCTCCCCGCAAATTAACCATGATGGCGTTTGGCATCGAGACTTCGTGACGGAACGAATCGCTCGTGTCAGCGATGTCATTCCATTGAGTCCAACCGCTCTGAGCGAGTTGCCCGCTGATCTGGTGGATCGACTGTTGGACGCCGACCAAATCGTGCTCGCGAGCGTGCATCTGCCAACCGGGCAATTCCACACGGATCACAACGGTGTCTCACAAACCGTCGCATTGTTGTTGGATCTGGTCGCCGCCGATGACGACATCGTGGATGGTGGCGATGGCAACGATGTGGTGCTTGGTCAACGTGGGGACGACTTCTTGCGCGGAGGTGCCGGCGATGACCTGTTGGTTGGTGATCACGGAATCAATGTCGCGCCGTATGAAACGGATCTTCCACAGATGGTGGATGCAACGCGTCTGATTGGCACTGTCGCCGGTTATGATTCGTTGTCTGGAATGGAGTTGGATTTGCCGGGACTGGGGCATGTGATTGTTCCTGATTTTGTCGCTGAGCCCGGTAAGCTCGTCGATGAGCGGCCTCGTTGGGATCGCGTCACGGACATCAATTCCGATCTTTCGAACATCGCCAACGACGACCGCATTTCGACCACCGACAATTTGCACCTGTCCGCGTCTGTCATGATCACCCCAGACTTGCAGGGACACACGAGTGTCCTGTCGGGCGGTGATACCGTGTTGGGTGATGATGGGGATGATTGGATCGTCGGTGATCAGTGGATCGTGAACAGCGAACTGCATTCGGGCATCACCGCCGTTGACGAAGCCATCGAACGAGTTCAGTCGACCATCGCCGGCGTCATGCACGCATTGTCCTCGGCGACATTGGATCGTGACGTAGTTCGGCACGAACTCCATTCACAACCGATCGTCGAGACCGACATTCGCGTTGCTAACGACACGCTGCAAGGCGGCGACGACAATGACACGCTGATTGGCGACAATGGCACGGTTGAGTTGCCATCCACGCAAGCGATTCCCGGATCCGGAACGGTGTCTGAGAACGCGTTGACTTTGTTGAATCGATTGAACGCCTACCGAATGATGGCAGACGACGCGATCCAGCTCGTTTCACGCGTGCACTACGGGTTGATCGAACAACTGTTGGCCGATGCCGAGTCGGCTCGTCCGGGATTGCCAAGTTTGTCAACGAACCAGATTGAGTTCGTCCAATATCGCCAATTGTTTTGGGGCAACGATGAGATCGACGGGGACTCTGGCAACGACACGCTGGTCGGTGGCGATTCGTTGATGGTGGCGCCGTACGTTACAAGCGAAGAAGCGGATTTCCCCGAAACCGAAGGCGCGATTGGTCTGGACGCCGATTCACTGAGAGTCTTGGAGCACGAATTGTTTGAACACCTGCGGGTTCAACAAGCTTCACTGGAACAACGTCACCAATCGCGACTGGTCAATGTTGCTCAAGAGATTCAACGCGGGCCTGGATTGGATCGCATCGCCTACGTTCCGTCATGGGATCGTTCATTGGACAACGATACCATTCGGGGCGGAGAAGACGACGATTGGATCGGAGGTGATCTTGGCATTCTTGTGTCGCCGTTACTGCGTGATGTTCCATTGACGGACGATGCACAGCGAGACTTGGATCAACACGTCGAGGCGATGCTCGACCAAATTTCCAATCTTGATCGCGATCAGCACGCGACCAGCTTCGATCGTCGCGTTGGCAGGCTTGCCCAAGCCGCTTCCACGACCGATGCGATGACTCCGGAAGCTCGTCACGACCGGATCCAAGGACAGTGGATCATTGGACAAGACACCCTGTTTGGTGACGGCGGCGACGACATCGTGTTGGGCGATCACGGTTCGATGGTTGCGGCGATCACCGTGCCCACACCAATGGATTACACATCGCTACGGAGATCGAATTACCACCTGGAGTTCATCGACGATTCGATGCGGACGTTCCTGGAATCGTCCACCCTTGATGACGTGGACGTGCGACTTCAAGGCGATGTGATTCGCGGTGGCGATGATGACGACGTGCTGATGGGAGCCGTCGGCAATGATGACATGGATGGTGACGCGGGCAACGACACGTTGCTTGGTGGTAACGGAGCCGACTTGCTCAGCGACGGAAACGGAACCAATTGGATTCGATCCGACGGTGGCAACTATCCCAAATTGGATCTGCAAGTCGAAATGGGACAATTCCGTTTCGATCATCTGTCCTCCATCAACCAACAGTTGTTTTTGGACGCCGCGGCGGGGGCACTCGATCCTGTGGGTTGGAAAGTTCAGTCTGATGGCAATGAGTTCGATCCCGGCAATGGCGATCCCGATGCGCCGGAGACTCCCGAGGAGCGGCAGGTCGATCTCGATGGCGAATTGGATGCCGTGACGGGACAAGCGATTCTCTATTCCGCAACGGTCACGGACTTGCCTGGCGGAGCTTTGGTGGGCTATCTGTGGGAAGTCCACAACGCGGACGGGGAGATCGTTTTGACGGGCGCTGGTCAACGCGTCGCATTCACCCTGCATGCTGCCGGGCAGTACACCGTCCAAGTGCGTTCGTCGGATACTCAGAATGGTGCCGGGGTTGCTGCTCTCACATTGACCGTACACGCAACCCGATTGATTGCCGACGACGATCATCCAGGCAAATTCATTTTGTCGATCGGAGGGACGGACGAAGACAACGACATTCGTTTGATGGCCGATCGCTCCTCGGCCGATTCCGTCGAAATGCGAACGCGAATTGGACGTGGTACTTGGGACCGGCAGTGGTTCACCGATATCTCACGCATCGAGGTTTATGGTGGAGATGGCAATGACGATTTGTCCTCCGACCGACGGCTCCGTATTCCTGTTCGCTTGTTTGGTGGGGCAGGTGATGACGAACTACGTGGAGGGGCCGCGAATGATTTACTCGATGGCGGAGTCGGGGATGACCGGCTGCAAGGACAGTCCGGCAACGATGTGGTGATTGGTGGCTATGGTGCGGATCGAATCGACGGCGGCTTTGATGATGACTTGCTGATCGCTGATGCTTTGGATGCGTTCTCAGCCGATCGTCTGTTGGCGGATTGGTCTGACTCCGCTTTAGAACCCGCCGACCGGATGGCTGGTTTGGTCAACGACATGCTGGCCGCCAAAGTCGCGGATGGTGCCGTCGATGACTTGGATGGTGACCGCGGACTTGATTGGCTCTTTGGACAGACCATCGAAACGCTTCACGCACGACGCGGAGATGACGACCTGACAACGCTCTATTGATTCGGTCGTTGGTGAGACCGAGATCTATATGTTTGGAGCTTTCGAAAAAGCGTGAATCCAAAGGCGGGGTTAGCGCGGGAATCGTCGTGTCGGTGTAGACTGACAGGCCGTTGATGGGATGTTTCTCCTCCGCTCGTATGATGTGCAGGAGCTGATCAAGCCGTTGAGCTTGTCGATCACAACCCCGTCCACGTTCACGTTGGCGGATCGCGAGGGTCCGCGAATGTTTGCCCGCCTCCATCCCCCTGGGTTCTCGTGCTCCGATTCACCATCGCTTTGTTGACGTGTTGCATCACGTCATCGTTGTTCGCGCAAACGCGTCCGAATTTGGTTCTGATCATCGCCGATGACATGAACTGGGACGATTGCGGAGCCTATGGGCATCCGGCAATTCGGACGCCCAATCTAGATCGTTTGGCGGCGGAAGGAATGAAGTTCCAGCACGCCTATTTAACAACCAATTCTTGCAGTCCTTCGCGTGCCAGCATCATCACGGGGAAGTACCCACACAACACGGGGGCGGAGCAACTGCACTGGCCGCTTCCCGATGACAGCGACACCTTCGTCGGACGCTTGAAGGACGCGGGGTACTACACCGCCGCCGCGGGGAAGTGGCACATGGGCGATGCGGTGCGAGACCACTTTGACAAAATCTACGAAGCATCGACGGCGGGGTTTGTACTTCCGTCCGGGAAGGACGGTCAGCCCGCCAAAATGATCGCGGCGCAGCCGAGCGGTTGCGAAGATTGGGAGCGTGCGTGTAAGGAACGTCCTCGCGATCAGCCGTTCTTTCTATGGTTGGCAGCCTTGGATCCGCACCGGGAGTACAACGATGGGGCGTTGGATCCTCCTCATTCGCACGACGACGTGATCGTACCACCGCATCTGCCAGATGTCCCCGACGTTCGCGAGGATTTGCGTTTGTACTATGACGAGATCGGGCGTCTGGATTCGTATGTCGGCAAAGTGATGCGTCAATTGGAACGGCAAGGAGTGGATGACAACACGCTCGTTCTATTCATCAGCGACAACGGGCGCCCTTTCCCTCGCGACAAGACATCGCTGTATGACGGTGGGATTCGAACCCCGTGGATCGTGCGGTATCCCAAAAAGGTTGCTTCTGGGACGACTACCCAGGCATTGGTCAGTGCGGTCGACATCGGTGCGACGTTCTTGACTATGGCTGGCGTTGAAAACCGCAAAAGTTTTTCAGATTCCAGTCGCAGCTTTGCGGCGGTTCTGAACGATCCCACGAAGTCACATCGCGAGTATGCGTTTGCGGAGGATCACTGGCACGATTTCGAAGATCACGCCCGTGCGGTGGCGACCCATCAATACAAGTTGATTCGCAATGACTACGTCGATTTGCCGGCAACACCTTCCGCCGATGCGGGACGCGGGCTGTCTTGGCAAGCGATGTTGCGTTTGCAAGACGAGGGCAAGTTGACCGAAGCACAGCAAGCGTGTTTTCGTTCCCCTCGCGACGCTTGGGAATTGTATGACTTGCAACGCGACCCCGGCGAATTGACCAACCGATTTGACGATCCTGCCTACGCCACGGTTCGAGAGGAACTGCAATCCGCGTTGATGAAATGGACACAGCGGACATCGGACTACATGCCCACCCGACGAACTCCTGATGAATTTGATCGAGTCACCGGGGAACCCGATCACTCGGTTCGCAAGCGACCCCGTCCGTCGAAGCTACAGATGTTTGGGACGAATGGCGCTTACTGAGTTTGTTTCCTGCCACATTGCCCGACTTCTTTCACCAAACAAACGTGACCTTATGAGAAGATTGCTTCCAGCACTATTCGTTTTCGCCAGCTTGAGTTTTCTGTCGTCGACGTCGGCGGATGATCGGCCGAATGTGCTGTGGATCACGATCGAAGATTGGTCCGCGGATCTGTCGTGCTACGGAACGAAAGGCGTGCACACACCGAACGTTGATCAGCTCGCGGCGGAAGGCATCCGTTATGAACGAGCCTTCACCACGTCGCCGGTTTGCTCGACGTCACGTTCCGCAATGATGACGGGCTTTCATCAAAACTACATCGGTGCAAATCAGCACCGTGAGTACAACAAGCAACCTCTGCCGCATGGAGTGCGACCGATTCCGCATCTGTTCGCGGATGCGGGCTACTTTACCGCACTCATGAGCTACAAAACCGACTGCAATTTCCTTCCTGACAAGAAGGAGCAATTATTCGAAGGAACGGATTGGAGTCAGCGTGAAGAAGGGCAGCCGTTCTTTGCACGCATCACCTTTGGGGGCACCCACCGGGCGTGGAAACGTGATCCAAAGCGTCCCATCGCGGAAGAAGACGTGGAACTTCCGCCGTACTACCCCGACACCCAATTCATCCGTCGTGATTGGGCCAATGGTTTGGAGCAAATGCAGTTGGTGGACCGAGAAGTGGGGCAGCTTCTCAAGCGTTTGGATAGCGAGGGACTGACCAAGAACACCATCGTGTTCTTCATCGGGGATCACGGTCGATGCCACATTCGCGGGAAGCAGTTTTTGTATGACGGTGGCATCCGCATTCCGATGATCATGCGTTGGCCTGGCAAGGTGGATGCGGGGCAAGTCAGTGAGGACTTGGTCATGTCGATCGATATCTGTGCCACCATCCTGGAAGCCGCCGGAATCGAGCCTCCCGTCGCCCTGCACGGAATGAGTCTGCTGGATCCAAAGCTCGCCTCACGCCAATACGTTTTCTCGGCACGAGACAAAATGGATGAAACGCATGACGCCATGCGAGCGATCCGTTCGAAGGAATTCAAGTTGATACACAACTTGATGCCGGAACGAGCCTATTGCCAATTCAATCAGTACAAAGAAGGTGCCTACCCGGCGCTGGCGGAGATGAATGTGCTGCACATGCAAGGCAAGTTGAACGCCGCGCAAGCTCATTTCATGGCTTCGGTCAAACCTGAGCTGGAACTCTACGATCTGCGGGAAGATCCGCATGAAGTTCACAATGTGATCGATGACCCAAGCTATGCCGACACACGTGACAATCTGCTCAACCCTCTGAACGAGTGGCGTGAGAACGTGATTTTGGATCAGGGCGTCAGCGAAGACTTCCGTGCATTGAACGTTTTTCCTGCCGCGATCTCCGGCATGAGTGTGGATCGCTGGGTCGAAAATCATCGCGATGAGTACGACTATGAAAAGTACGGATGGCCGAGTTGGTATCCCACTCGCTCGTTGGAACAATGGCAGGCGGCCCGCAAAGCATGGGAACCTTGGGTCTTTCGGGAACCTGATTCCAAGATGGAACGACCCGCGTTGACGCTTCGCCAGCAGAAACGAAAAGCTGCGAAAAAGAAGTGACGTTATGCGTGCGCAAGACATAAGCCGAGTGGACCAACCCGCAACGACTTCCCCGAACGTCTCAACATGGTTTTGAAGATTGAATCACCGTCATCCGCGTGCTCTCGTCGCGGCTTTCTAAAAACCGCTGGCGTGGTTTCAGCAGCGACCTTGACGCCATGGAGCATGCCTGCGCGCCAGGCGTTGGCGAAGTCACCGAATGAACGCAAGCGTTTTGCGTTGATCGGCGTTGGTGGCAATGGGACCCGGACCTCGCCCGTCGGAAAGCAATTCGCGGACTTGGTGGCGTTGTGCGATGTGGATCAGCGACACCTGGATCGCGGCAATGGCTTGCTCTGCGAAGGAAAGGCGGATCTAACCAGCGACTATCGTGACATCATTTCGCGGGACGACATCGACTTCGTCCAAATTTCAACGCCCGATCACTGGCATGCAAAGATCCTGATTGAGGCCATGCTCGCGGGAAAAGACGCCTACTGCGAAAAACCGCTCACGCTGACGATCGATGAAGGGAAGTTGGTTCGCAAAATTCAGCAGCAAACCGGCCGAGTGGTTCAGGTGGGGACGCAGCAGCGAAGCAGTTTTGACAAATTCAATCGGGCTTTGGCCATCATCTCCGAAGGCCGCATTGGCAAGCTGAAGCGGTTGGTGGTCGGAATTGACGCGGGAGGATGGAGCCCGGAAATCGCTTTGGCGGATGTTCCCAAAGAGTTGGATTGGGATCGCTGGTTGGGGCCGACTCCTGAGATGGCGTATCGCTATCAAAAGGATGCCCGACGTGATGATAAAAACTACACGAACGGGCACACCCATTTTCGTTGGTGGTATGAACACTCCGGTGGCAAGCTGACCGACTGGGGTGCCCACCATGTTGACATTGCCATGCTGGGCATCGCTGCCGCGGGACAAAACAACGACCCCGTGTCGGTCGATGGAACGGCCGAACATGATGTGGAATTCCGCGATGGAATGCCCTTGCAAGACAACCGGTACAACACCGCTCGTGCATTCGATTTGAACGTCGCATTCGCCGATGGCGACGTGGTCATGAACATTCGTCATGACGTTGACAATGGCATTTTGTTCGAAGGCGAACACGGACGCATCTTTGTCAATCGAGGACGCTTGGTTGGCAAGCCAGTCGAAGATCTGGAGAACGATCCGCTGCCCGAGGATGCCGTTGCCAAGATTTACCGTGGGATGCCAATGGAAGGCAATGATCGGCCGGCGCACTGGGCCAACTTCATGCACGCGATCGAAAATCGCTCGCAGCCCATTTCAGATGTCCACTCGCACATGAAAATGCTGAATGTGTGTCATTTGGCGGGCATCTGTTGTCGGTTGGGCAGAAGAATCCAATGGGACCAAGCGTCCGAATCCGTGATCGGTGACGAGTTGGCGGCATCGATGATGAAGCGTGACTATCGAGCAGGATACGAGATCCAATTGTGACGCGGGAGTCACTTGCGAATCATTCCGCGTGAACGAGATCCTGTTTCCTTCTCAAGTTTCCCATTGCTTTTCATTCCCAATCTAAAAATGCAATCCATGTGTTTTCTACGTTGTCTCCTGATCCTCTTCGTTTTGACCCTCCAGGGCTTCGCGTCATCACATGCTGATGAGGGAAACGTGGCGAAGGCGAGAGCGTCTTTATTGTTTGAGGATGACTTCGAAGGGCGAAGTCAACTCGGCGATGGCTATCGGACCGGTCGTGGAATGGAAGACGCGTGGACCATTCGTGATGGTGTGCTATTCGGCGAGCAGATTCGTGACGACCACGGATCGACGATGCGAAAACAGATGAACTTTGACGATCTGCATGTTGCTTTTGATTTTCGATTTAACGGTGGCAGTCGATTCAATTTTGTGATTGACGACAACAACGACAAAACAGTGCACGCCGGGCATGTGGCGCGTGCGTCGGTCTCACCCAAACGAATGTCGATCAGCGATGACAAAGTCGGATCGATGAATCTGAAAGTGCGAGAGATGCGGCAAAATAAATCGCTCGCGCCTGCCCCAAAAAAAAAACTCGACGAGATCCTCCGACGTACGCAGGCCTCCGCGAAAGTCAATCTCGCAAGCGGGGAATGGCATCAAATGGAGGTGATCATCCAAGGAACGGTCATGACAGTTCGGTTGGATGGAGAGAAGGTGCTTTCCCTGGACTCGTCCGGTTTCGCTCATCCAACGAAAACCCAGTTTGGCATGACCGTGAATGGATCGAGCATCGACTTTGACAACCTGAAGGTTTACTCGACGGATTGATTCGCTTTCGTCAGTGTTCAACATGCTTCTACCACTCATCAGCCAACGTCCCCAACCATGAACAATCCGATCAGACGCTTTGTGCAAGCTGCGTTGATGACAGTTTTACTGTTTTCGTCCAACTTGCATGCCCAGGATTCACGACCCAACTTCATCTTTGTTCTGACGGACGATCAGTCCTACGGGATGATGGGATGCGATGGCAACGAACGGACTCACACGCCGAACCTGGACCAATTGGCTCGAGAAGGTGTCTTCTTTGACCGAGCTTATGTGACCAGTGCCATTTGCACGCCGAGTCGCATCTCGATTTTCCTCAGTCAGTATGAACGCAAGCACGGCGTCAATTTCAATTCGGGGACCAGTGTCGCTCCAGATGCTTGGAAACAGTCGTACCCGGTGTTGATGCGAGATGGCGGTTACTACACGGGCTATGTCGGAAAGAATCACGCTCCAATTGGCAAGGGAGGATACCAGAGCGGTTTGATGGAAGAATCGTTCGACTATTTCTATGCCGGTCACGGTCATATACGGTTCTACCCCAAAGATGTGCATGACATCTTTGAAGGAGCGGAATACGACACACAGGTGGAGATCGTGAATGAGGGGGCGCAAGATTTCTTGTCCAACGAGCATCGCCTCGAAGGGGCGGTACGTTTTCTCGATGAGCGACCAAACGACAAACCATTTTGTTTGAGTATCTGTCTGAACCTGCCTCACGGTGCCGGAACCAGCACGATGCAAAGGCGAGAGAGCGACGATGAGATTTACAAGACGCTCTACCGCGACATCGATATCCCGCTGCCTGATCATTACGTCGCAAAAGCGGATATTCAAACGCCAAAGTTGCCGGCAAACGTTCTTCACGCGCAGGAGCGTCAAACGGGCTACGACTACGTGGACCAACCAGACACATTGAAGGAACGCGTGATTCGGCAAATGCAAGCGATGACTGGCATCGACCGGATGATCGGGAACCTGCGAACCAAACTTGAAAACGACGGGCTGGATGACAACACGGTGATCATCTTCTGTTCCGATCACGGATTGCTCATGGGACAGCACGGATTGGGCGGAAAGGCACTTTGCTACGAGCAGACGACTCACGTGCCAATGATTGTGTTTGACCCGCAATTGCCTGCGGTTCTGCGAGGTGCTCGCTGCAATGAGTTGGTGCAAACCATCGACATCGCCGCGACCATGTTGGATTTGGCTGAGATCGAATCGCCGTCAACATTCCAAGGGAAATCGCTGCGTCCATTGCTCAGCGGCAGCGGTGGTGAAATCCGTCCGTATGTTTTCACTGAAAACTTGTGGGTCACGCATTTTGGCAACCCTCGGATCGAGGCGGTTCAAGACAAACGTTGGAAGTACATTCGATACTACGAGAATCAACGCACACCGGCTTCACTGAAGCTCAAGGTTGCCAAACAAATGGGCATTCCCGTGTCCAAGATGCTCTACGGCGTTCATGACAATGAGATCCCCGTTTATCGACATCATGCTGAATCGTCGCTGCAGGGCGAAGAGCCAATTTACGAAGAGCTCTACGACCTTCAAAGCGATCCGGACGAACTTGCCAACCTAATTAATGATCCGCATTCGGCGGCCGAATTGCAGCGGCTTCGGGCTGCGTGGAAAGCAGAGTTGACGAAGGCCCGAGGCGAAGGTCCTCCAAAGGTTCTGCGATACACGGTGGAAAGCGAAAAGAACTACAAGTCAAAGTGAGCCGTTTGTCAGCGAGGACGAATGGTTCGTCACAGTGATGGGGCCTTCGCTTTCAATTTGGACGTTTGTTTCCAAACACGCGGCAAAGATTCCGCGAGCCAATAATATTCAATCATCTCGGTGAAGAAACGATCTATGTGTTTTCGAATTTCTTTTGTCATCGCCATCGTCGTCGCGGGAGCGTCCTCTTCGGCTCGTGCGGACGCGGAGGAACGTCCTAATATCGTTCTCATCGTGGCGGACGATTTGGGGTTCAGCGATGTGGGATTCAATGGCTGCCAAGAGATCCCGACGCCTCGATTGGATGCGTTGGCAGAATCGGGCGTTGTCTTCAGCAGCGGTTACGCATCGCATCCTTATTGCAGCCCCAGTCGCGCTGGGTTGCTGACCGGACGCTACCAGCAACGATTCGGACACGAGGCAAACCCGCCCCATGATCCGGAATGGCATGGCGAAGAGACCGCGGGAATGCCTTTGTCGGAACAGACGCTGGCGGATGCATTGAAGGAAGCGGGCTACGTGACCGGGGCGATTGGCAAGTGGCACTTGGGCGATGCGAAACCGATGTGGCCAAACCGACGAGGCTTCGATGAATGGTTCGGTTTCAGTGGTGGCGGACTGAGCTACTGGGGAGCGGTTGGAAACAAACCGCAGCAATTCGGCGTGCACCGCAACGATGAGCACGTGGACGTCGACACTTTGACCCACCTGACCGATGACTTCTCGACGGAAGCGGTCAAGTTCGTGCAGCGTCATCAGGACGATCCGTTCTTTTTGTATTTGGCCTACAACGCACCACACGCACCCGACCAGGCGACTCGGGCCCACCTGAAACACACAGAACACATCGAATACGGCGGTCGAGCCGTTTATGGTGCAATGGTGGCCGGAATGGACGCGGGCATTGGTCGCGTGGTCGACGAGATTGAACGACAAGGATTGTCCGAGAAGACTTTGGTGATCTTCTACAGCGACAATGGTGGACGTCGTGAGCACGCACGAAACTTCCCGTATCGTGGTCACAAAGGCATGCTATTCGAAGGCGGCATTCGCGTGCCGTTCTTGATGACTTGGCCGAACAAATTGCCGTCGGGTGTGCGAGAGGATGCCCCCGTCACGGCGCTGGATTTGTTCCCGACCGTCTTGGCCGCCGCCGGGGTTTCGCCTTCCGAAGAATCAAAGTTGGACGGCGAGAATCTGCTTCCGTCGTTAACACAAAACGATGTGTCCATGCCGAAGCGTCCGTTGTTTTGGCGTTATTCGATGGGTGACGGCAACTATGGCTACGCCGTTCGCGATGGTCGATGGAAATTGGTTGACACGCGGTACAAGGATCGAAAGATGCTTTTCGATCTGCAAAGCGATCCATACGAAACACGCGATCTGTCGGATGACCATCCAGAACGAGTTGCCGAACTCTGGCAGAAAGTCGTGGCGTGGGATGCAGACAACTTGGCTCCGCGTTGGAACGATCCCCATGGTGTGAACGTTCGCAAAGAAGAGGCGGAACGCTCACGGCAAGTTGAAAATGCGGCACGTGGTGAACGCCCCGCCAGCGGCATCAACCTCTCCGCGATGATGCAGCCCGTTCCTGCTCAGGCGAAATTCATTGATGAGGACCAATACATCTGGGGCGGAAGCATGGTCCGCGATGCGGATGGGGTCTGCCATTTGTTCTATAGCCGCTGGCCCCGCGAATTGGGTCACATGGCTTGGGTGACGCATTCCGAGATTGCGCATGCGACGTCCGATCATCCACTGGGGCCGTACAAGTTTGTTGATGTGCCGCTGCCCGCTCGTGGGAAAGAGCTTTGGGATGGTTTGTGCACCCACAATCCAACCGTCCATGAATTCGACGGCAAGTACTACATCTATTACATGGGCAACACGGGCGACGGCAATCCAACGAAGAAGCTGAACTACATTCATCGCAACAACCAACGAATCGGTGTGGCGGTCGCCGATCATCCCAATGGTCCGTGGAAACGCATGGATCAGCCACTGATCGATATCACTCCGGATGATTCCGCACCCGACGCGTTGATGGTTAGCAATCCGTCCATGTTGCGACGCGACGATGGCACCTTTGTTCTGATCTACAAAGCGGTCGGAAAGAACGGACGCGTTCCCTTCGGTGGACCCGTGGTGCATTTAGCAGCGTTGTCTCAATCACCGACAGGTCCGTTCGTGAAAGAGATGGAACCGTTGTTCGCGTCTCCTGGCGTCCAATTCGCTGCCGAAGATCCCTACATTTGGTTCCAAGACGGAAAATGCTGGGCAATCGTCAATGATCATCAGGGGATGTTCAACGGAGTGGACAGTGATTCGCTGGCTCTGTTTGAATCAGTGGACGGACTTCAATGGCAGGTCGCTAAATCATCGCTCGTGACCAAACGCGTGATTGCTTGGGCGGACGGTATCAAACAACCGGTTCATCGTCTGGAACGTCCTCAATTGTTCTTGCAGGATGGTGAGCCCGCGGTCCTATTCTGTGCCGCGGAAGAAACGGAAGCCAAACTGCATTCGTTCAACGTGCACATCCCATTGAAGCCGGTTGAGAGCATCAAGTGATTGAAGTCGATCGGTTCTTTCAATCGAAGAACCAAGCATTCAGCGGTCTGAACTCCGAATCACGTCATTGATCCATTGCCAAGCCTTTGTTCGATCCGCGCTGGGAAGCGACAGCCAGCGGTCGTTGTGGCTAGCTTTGGCAAATTGATTGGGAAATTCGCCCAGAATGGCTTGGGTGTTGATGTTCAAAAACTGAATGTTTTCAGAACGCGGCAGCACGGTTTCAACGAATGACTTGGTTCCGTAGTGCCCGTTTTGGCAGACGAGATAAGGACGACCGGCAACCCGCTTCAGACGGATCGCCGCCTGCTCTCGATACTGGTCCAGAGGGCTGCCCCACTGCGTTCCCGTCCATTCGCGAACCCCATCAAAATGGTCGTGCGTGACAAATGCGGTCCAGAGGTTCGCGATTTCGTCGTCATGCAGCCCGATATGATTCACCGCAATCGCACCGCGGGAGAACCCGCAGAGAAAAACCGCGTTCGGATCAGCGCTGAACCGTTGGATGATTCTCGGCACGTTCGTTTTGGCGTATTGGACCGTTGCGGTCAGGTCGCCCCACCAGCGATCTTCGTTGCGTCGGCCGTCACTGCTGATGAACGGCAAGACCACCCAAATGAATCTGCCTGCCGAAAGGCCAAAACCGAGACCGGCGTCTTCCACCTTGCCCGATGATCCCGATGGCGGATGTCGATTGCCCGTGTATTCGAAAATGATTGGAATCGGGGTGCCGTCTGCCGTCCAATCAGACGGCAGGTACAACGTGTGATGCACCTCGGTGCCGGCGTATTCAACCGGGGTAACAATCGTTCGCGCGCCAGGGGTGGGAGCAGAGTGAACTGCTCTTGGCGTTTGAAGCTTCAACTCCGAATGCATGGGCAACGTGACTTGCGCTGCGACATGCGACGAAACAAAGATCACCCACAAGCAACCAATCCAAACACGCATGCCAGCACACTTTTCGCAGAACAGGATTGCTGGCTTCACCCGGATTCGGACCAGCACCAAGAGTTTAGCTTCTGACCGATGAAGAGACGCGTATCAAAAGCGAGTCGGCGAGTAAGCGTCTGGTTCGAGATGCGGCGATTGTCCGGTCACCAATTCCGCGACCAGTCGCCCGGTCGCCGGAGCAAGGCTCAGCCCAAGCATGTTGTGGCCGGTGGCGAGCATACCGTTGGAGTGATTTGGCAATCGTCCGATGATTGGCAAACTGTCCCATGTCATCGGACGCCATCCATACCAAGTGGACTGGGCGGGGCCGTCCACGGATGCGACCAAGTACGGACGCGCTGACTCGCGAAGTTGTTGGATGCGATGGGGAGGAATCGAGGAATCAAACCCAGAAAACTCCATCATCGAGCCCAATCGCAACCCGTCGGCGAACGGCGAAACGCCCACTTTGTGTTCGGGGAATAAAATCGCGTTGGATGGTGAGTGTTCGGGACGCTCCAGCGTCACTGAATAGCCTTTGCCCGGTTGAACCGGAATCGAACACTGCAATTGTTTTCCCCAGTGTTTACTCCAAGCTCCCATCGCAAACACGTAATGCGTGCTCTGCATTTCGCCAGCGCTGGTTTCCAGCGAAACGATGCGGGACCCTTCCGTGCGAACCGATTTCAATTCGCAGTTCTCGACGAATTCGACATGACGTTGTCTCAGCGAGTTCGCCCACGACAGATTGAGTTTGTCAGGACGAACCGAAGTGTCATCGGGATAGTGGTAGGCACCTGCCAAACCCGAGCGGAGTCCTGAATCGAATCGCGGGAGGTCTTCTCCAGAGATATGGGTTGCCGCGATTCCAAATTCTTCGGTCAGCAGTCGATCGGTTTCGGCAAAGGTTTCCATTCCGCGTTCGGTTTGCAGCACGTACAACAGCCCATCGCTTCTCCATTCGCAATCCAGACCGTGTCGGACGATCAATTCGCGGTATTCGCTCATCGACGAGTCGAGGATGGCTTGAAGAGGACGTCCAGCCGAAAGCATCTGCCGATGGGTACATCGTTTCGCGAATTGGAGCATCCACTTCAGGAGCGAAGGATCCAATTGAGGTTTGACGCGAAATGGCGAGTTGGGTTTAAGCAGCGAACGAAGAGCCATCGCGAACGCGCCGGGTTCGGTCAACGGCAATGCGTGGCTGGGACAGATGTAACCGCAGTTGGCATGCGAACACGCCTCGGCCACGCCGGCTTTGTCGATCACGGAGACGCGAAGACCGGCTTCTGCCAGATAGTGGGCACACGCCAAACCGACAATGCCGGAACCGACGACGGTGACGGAGTCTGATGAAGCAGCGGATGTCATGGTTGATGATCCAAAAGCATCCGGTTCAATTGGCTTGATAGGACTTCCCGGGCCATTGTTTCCACCATGCTTGAAAACGAGCCAGTTGGGCCTCGGCGTAGGTGGCTTGGCTGGCGGTCAGAGCGTCCGATTCATTCAATTGGAATTCGTAGTCCGCGTCGCCGAGCAGATACAGCAGGTACTTGTAGTACAGCACCAAGTCCGGGCCTTCGTCAAAGGTTGAGAGAACCGTCAGCGAGTTGGACAGCTCTTGAGCAAACTGATCCGCTTGCACGTCGCCGGCCGCGGCGGCTTCACAAAGTTCAACGTACTTCAGGACCTCGAAGGGCAGGCAGTTGCCGATTCCAGTGATCGCGCCGACCGCACCGCATCGGACGAACCCGTGGTAGACCTGCGTGTCGACACCGGCCATCAACAGCACGTCGTCGCTTTGGTGGGTGATGTGCTCGCCGGCGTAGGAGAGCGAAGCCGCACCGCCGAATTCTTTGAAGCCGACCAAGTTGGCGTGGTCGCGGCGTAGGTCGAAGAACAGGTCCGCCTTCGTTTCGAACCCGTAGTACGGGCTGTTGTAGATCACCGCGGGCAGTTTGGGTGCCGCGGAAAGGATTGCAGCGAAGTGATTGCGCTGAGCGGCGGGTGAGGTGGCTCGAGATAGAACACGCGGGATCACCATCAACCCGGCGGCACCAACTTCCGCGGCGTGCGCCGCGTGGGCGGCCGCGATGGAGGTGTTTTGTGCACCCGTTCCGACGATGACCGGAACGCCGGCATCGCAGAGAGCTTTGACGCCATCTTGGCGTTGTTGGTCAGTGAGCAGAGGCCAATCACCCATCGACCCGCAGTAGACCACAGCGGTCATTCCCGCGGCCATCATCTCTTTGCCTTTGCGAACGAGGCCATCCAGATTGATTTGCCGGTCCGCATCGCAGGGCGTCATCAAAGCGGGGATGCAGCCACGAAAAACGGACGAGTCGATGGCGGTGTTGGAATCACTCATGAACAAAATGCTCGCAAACAAAATGCAGGACGCGAATGGACGGCAACAGAATAGTTTCGCCGTGCGATGGCTGTCTTGTCGATCACTCGACAACAGGCTTGAAAATGCGCACAATCCAATCATGCCATCTCAACCGCTCACCCACGAACTGTTCGGCCAACTTGCGGACCCCTACACCGCCGAACGTCTGTTCGACGGGCTGCACGACACCGTGTACTTCATCAAGAACGCGGAAGGTCAGTACGTGGTCGTCAACGAAACGTTGGTGGAGCGGTGTGGGATGCAACGAAAAGACCAGTTGATTGGTCGCAAGTCCGATGAGATTCTGCGTCCGCCTTACGGTGAGATCTTTTCCGAGCAGGATCGTTTGGTCCTGCAAACAGGAACGCCACTGATCACTCAGTTGGAACTGCACCTGTATGCGACGCACGATGTCGGATGGTGCTTGACCAACAAGTATCCCTTGCGAGGCAAAGATGGCAGCAACATTGGCCTGGTCGGATTTTCACGAGACTTGGGAAAGCCCAATCAAGCTTCAGACGATTACCGAAGTGTGGCTAAAGCGGTGCAGCTCGCCGAAACGAAGCGGGATCGGCCCATCAACGTCATGGAAATGGCGCAGATCGCTGGTTTGTCGCGATTCCAATTGGATCGACGCATGAGGATCGCTTTTGGGCTGAACACCGGGCAGTGGCTGCTGAAACAACGGATCGACTTTGCTCGCCAGCAACTCGATGGCAGCGACAAGCCCATCGTGACGATCGCGCGAGACGCCGGCTACGCCGATCAAAGTGCGTTCACCCGGCAATTTCGCCGAGCGACGGGGCTTTCGCCGAGCCAGTATCGCAAGACGACCCGGTCCAAGGCTGATTGACTCGGCTCGGAAGTTATTCCATTGCCTCGGGCGATCACTTCCGGATGCAGAACAGATGTTTCGCGGTTCGGAAGTACAAGGCTTCATTGGCGATCGCGGGGGTGGACCAAGTCAACTCGTCGATCTCGTTCTCTGCGATCACTTCGAAATTGGGGCCTCCTCGCAGAACGAACGTCGTTCCGTTGGTGTCCACGCAGAATACTTGATCGCCCATCGTCCAGGGCGAGGCCCAAAACGCTCGAGCACCCGGGATGCGTTTCTGGTACGCCTTTTCGCCGGTTTTCGCATCGATGCAGTGCACCACTCCGCTGCGACGTTCCAGCAAATACAGGTATCCGTTGCAATAGGCCGGAGACGCCATTTGGATTCCCGATCGTTCCACCTTCCATGAAACGAACTCGGTCGAGTCCTGCGAATCCGACGGCGTTAGATCGCCGCTGCCACCAGGTTTGATTGCGAACAGAAAGCCACCGCCATCGTCCGCTCCGCCACGGTTTCGATATTCGGTACCGACGTACAAGCGATCGTTCAACGCCAGTGGCGTGGCTGAGCTGCGTCCTTTTTCCATGTTCAATTGCCACAACAAATCGCCAGTGTTGGGATCGTACGAACGGCAAAAGGTGCCTCCCACGATCAGTTCTGCTCGCTGGCTGTTCCGCCACAGTACTGGCGAGCTGTACTGAGATGATTCCTCGCGATCGACCCGCCAAATGTCTTTGCCGGTCTGAGCGTCCAACGCGACCAGAAAGCTTTGCGATTCGTTGTCGATCTGCAAGTAAAGTTTGTTATCGAACAGGATTGGCGAACTGGAGGTTCCCCACTCGGCACGCATCGGGTAGTTGCCGAGGTCGCGTTGCCAGACCAATTCGCCGTTGATGTCGAAACAGTAGACGCCCATCATTCCAAAGTAGGCGTAAACGTATTTGCCATCGGTGACAGGAGTTTCGGTGGCGTAGGTGTTGCTGCTGTGACGACCCAAAACCGGTCGTCCTTCGCGAGCGGTTTGTCGCCAACGTTCCTCACCCGTTTTCGCATCCAGGCAAACAACTTGCAGTCGATAGGTGCGATCTTTGGGATCCGCTTCCCGGTTCCGGCGTCGATCACCGCCCGTGTTGGTTGCGTCCGGTTGAATTGCCTCTTCGCCAACCGGTACGGCTTCCGTGACGAAAAGCAAATCGTTCCAAACCACGGGGCACGACCAACCTTCGCCTTCCAGATCGGCAACCCACGCGACGTTTTCGGACTCGCTCCAACGAACCGGATGTTCCGTTGTGGCCTGACCATCCATTTGGTCGCCGCGAAATTGCGACCACTGATCCATCGCGGACACCGAACCGGTTGTGATTTCAGCCGCCAGCATCAGAAGGAGGCACGGCATCAAAGCGAGGCACAGGCGAGTTGTTTGGATTCGTAAAGTGTTCATGGAAGATGTTAGGGGGTATTTGGGGGAACGCAAATTCCACGGTCTGACGGCGAGGGCGAACGTCGCCGGAGCTTGCACATTCTATGACATCCATTCGGTCTGTTGGCGAAAACATGGATGCGGTCGGTTGCATTCGCGGGATCCACCCACGGTGGATCGATACGAAAAACGTTTCAAGTGCCGCATCAGGAATTCGTACAATGAAAGATTGAATGGTCGAGTCGAATCATTTCTGTCGCGAGTCGCACGAAGGAAGCAAATCATGGCGGTCCAATCTCATCGAGCAAAATTTCAAGTATCTGGTCAAATGCAGAGACGAGGTTTTCTGGGGGCGGTTGCCAGTGCATCGACCGTGCTCGCGTTGTCGGATCAGTTGCTGATTGGTTCTCTGCCGCGAGTGAGTGCTGCGGAGGCAACGCTGGATGCCAATGCCGTTCGGTTCTCAGATGAGATTGAACCCCTGGTTCGGTTGTTGGAGGAGACGCCTCGCGAACGCGTGGTGGCGGCGTTCGCCGAACGCATTCGCGGAGGCACCAGCTACCGCGAGGTGTTGGCGGCACTCTTGTTGGCCGGCGTTCGAAATGTTCAGCCTCGTCCGTCCGTTGGTTTTAAGTTCCACGCGGTGTTGGTTGTCAACTCGGCTCACTTGGCCAGTTTGGGTTCACCCGACGAAGATCGTTGGTTGCCGATCTTTTGGGCACTCGACTATTTCAAATCCGCTCAGTCGCAAGACATCAACGAAGGCGATTGGACGCTGCACGCCGTTGATGAATCCGCCGTGCCACCGCCTCATCGAGCCAAGCAGGCATTTCACGACGCGATGGATCGTTGGGACGTGGAAGCCGCCGACGCCGCGGTTGCCGGGTACGTGCGGACCGCGGGGGCACATGAGGTATTCGAGTCGCTCGCCCACTACGGATGTCGTGACTTTCGAAGCATCGGTCACAAGGCCATTTATGTTGCCAACGGTTTCCGAACGTTGCAGTGCATTGGCTGGCGATATGCGGAACCGGTGTTGCGATCGCTGACTTACGCGTTGCTGAACCATCATGGCGAACCCAATCCATCCAAGAGCAACCTGGAAGCTGATCGAGCGATTGAGGTCACGCAGGAACGGATCGCTGATTGGAATACGGGTTGGAACCTTGGCAAACCAGACTCGGCGGCAACGCTTTCGCTCTTGCAAACCTTTCGTCAAGCAACGCCCGAAGAGGCGGTGCGTGAGGTCGATCAATTGATGCGATCCGGGATCCAGCCGCAATCGACGATCGATGCGATGTATTTGTCGGCGGCTGAGATGGTGATGCGTCAACCGGCGATTGTGGCGTTGCATTCGGCCACCTCCACCAATGCCTTGCAGTACGCCTATCGCACCGTGGGCAGTGATCGAACACGGATGAGGTTGCTACTCCAGAACGCCGCATTCCTTCCTCACTTTCGCGAGTCGATGCGTTCACGAGGGAAGGTCAGCGACATTCAGATCGACGAGTTGAACGCTGATTCCGCATCCAATGACCTCGGCGATGAAGATCAAAACGTGCGTCAAATCTTTGACTTGGTGGGACGTGATCGAGCATCGGCTGCCGACGCGACGCATCGCTATCTGTCGGTTGACGGGCCGGCGGAAGAGATCATTCATGCGGCTCGGCAGTTGGTGTTTCTGAAAGGAAACGATTCGCACGACTACAAGTACAGCTCCGCGGCGCTCGAAGATTACTACAGCGTCTCGCCTGAATTTCGGAATCGTTATCTGGCTGCGGCAACCTATTTGTTGCCTGGAAACCAGGATCGAGACAACGGATTGGTTCAACGGGTCCGAGAAGCGTTGAGCTAGCAGACCATCCGTTAAAGGCGTGGTAATGCCCACCTTTTGCGGGCAAAATCACGAATTGCCGCGAGTCCGGCAAGCTAATTCATCTTTTTCTTTGAGATGGGTGAGGGGATCGAGCCGAGGTTTTCGCAAGGACTGGTGAAGCGACGTTGCCGTTCAACAAGTCGCTCGCTTTGGCCTCGAAAATGAAAGTACGAATCGATCATGCTCCTCTCAATTCTTCTCGCCGCGTCCGCTCTGCTGAGTCCCCTGCAGTTCGACAAGACAGTCCAGAATGCTTCTGCCGCGATCCAGGCAGACCGAGCAGTCGCGCGAACGGTTGTTCATCCGGCGAGCCCTTCGACAGCGACGTTGAAGCGACGGCTTCGAGGTGTGAACCCGCACTGGCTGACGCATTCCCCCGACTTGCTGGTTCTTGATCGAGTGGCCGCGGATATCGACGAGACCCAATTGCTGAAGCTTCACTTCGGTCTTGTCATTGATGAACTTCAAAACGCGGATGTGTCGCATCTAACCGACGCTCAGTTGCGGGAACGTCGAGCCAATATCGAGCGATTGATCGCCTACATGGAAGCAGGGCAGTTTCCACGCAACATTTATTCTTGCAAACGCACGCCGGTATTCATCGATCTTTGGGGGACTCATTGTGCGGTGGGGCACCTGATCGCGAAATCGGGTCATGCCAAACTGGCTCGGTTGATCAATCAGCAACATTGTTTGGATGTGATTGGTGACATCAAAACCGATGGGGTGTTGGATTGGCAACTCGCGTCAGGATTCAGTGTCCAAGAATTGGCGAAGATTCAGCCTCACTATCACTTCATGCGAAACAGCCAAGGCATCCAGTATCCCGCCGAGATCGAAGACTTGATCTTGGGAGATTCCAGCAAGCTTGTTGAAGGAATCGAAGCAGGGCGAATCGATGTGAACGCTCGCTGTGGTGGAAAGACTTTGCTGCACATCGCGGCCGCATGCGGCGATCTGGAGTTGGTTCAGAAGTTGATTGGACTGGGTGCAGAGATCGATGCTTTGTCTCAAGCCGGGTCAGAAACAAAGCTGGTCATCGGTCAGGGACACTGCAAAGTGGTAGTGCGTTGGGACGAGCCAACGCTGGTTACGAAGCAAAATCATCGTGTCGCGGCGGGACGTTCTTGCGAAACCCCAAATGGGATCTATCTGGTCAACGTCCTGCGAGACTCTGAAGGTGGAGTGGAAGGGAAGAACGCGTTGTACTTCGCAACCGTGGAATCATCCAACAAAGGGCCGTTCCGAAATTACTGGAGTATCACGGTCGCTCCGCCTCACACCCCAGGCTTACGCAAACCGAGTTTGGACAAGAAGGTCGAGCACCCATTGCAAGCTCTGAAAGAGCGTCGTGCCGAAGTGGCGAAGTGGTTGACGCAAAATGGGTTGAAGACTGAGGGTCTGGAGTGATTGCCATGAAGACTCATTCACCTGGAAAGATCCTTGTGACCGTGTTGCTTTTCGCGGTCCTCGGCGGTGTGGGCTGCACTCAGCCGACCTCGCCGTTGCCGATCGCGGAGCAAGACAAAATTTCGATTCTAAGAACCGTGTCTTTGGATCGGATCGAGCAGGAAGGAGTCGAGGTGGTTCGTTCCGAAGCTCAACTGATGAAACTGCTGGGAACCTCATCGAATGAACATCCATCGGGTGCGCCGAAAGTCGATTTCGAGAAGGAAACGTTGTTGATCGCTTCTCTCGGAGAATGCAACTCAACCGGCTGTTCGATTTCCATCCAAGGGATCAGTCTTCAGAACAGTTTGCTGAAGGTTTTCGTGAAGCGGTCTTCGCCAACGCCCGGTCGCATGGTCGGGATGGCGATGACCTATCCGTCACACGCGGTGGTGGTGGCGAAGTTGCCGGCTGACATTGCCGTTGAGGTTGTTTCAATCGAGAGCTGATCCAGACTCCATCAAGTCCGATTCAATTCATTCCGAGCGTGAAACTTCGATCGCAATGCTTGCAAATTCGAAACCCGGTCTCGGTGCAGGAAGCGATCACGCAACCCGAACAATCGTTACAGCTTCTTCGAGTTGCAGGTTGAACCCAACGGGTTGTAACGAAGATGGATCATCGAAGAGTCCTGAGGAACCGATCTAAATTGCGGGCTAGTGCAATTTTGAACGGAAGGGACCGAGGTGCGAACGCGACTCACGAAGGGGTGGAACTCCCAGGCGATCCAGCGTGCGAGCTGCCTGCTCTCGATTGGATTGCTGACTGGATGCCAGACGCTGCCGTCCGGCATCGAGAACAGGAAGACGGCTGAAACAACGCCTCCAAACGCTTCGGTGTTGACCACGGAGTCCAATCTGGTGGATTTCGAATCCATCCCACCAGTTCCGGAGGCGAAGGTTCGTCTGCGTGCCGAGACGAATGTCAAACCAGTGGTGTTTGACCAAGTCGAACCCGTGGCGGCCACGTCTGAAATGGAGCTTGCCTGGCACCTGAGCAGCCATGCCGCAATTGAAACGAATGACTCAACCGCGGCCGCCGCAATCGCGGACGCGGCTGCATGGAAGGCGAGCGTTGATGCAGTTGAGAATCAAGTTGTCGATCCAACACTTTCTTCACCCGCATTGGTCACGCCAGCCAACGGTCTCCGTTTGGAATCGCTTGAAAGCATGGCCATGGCAGCCCACCCGTCCATTTCGGAAGCCCGAGCACGCGTTTCGTTTTCCGACGGGCAAGCGGTTCAAGCTGGATTGCCGTTCAATCCCGTTTTGCAGTACCAGTCCGATGAGATTGGCAACGAACAGTCGTCCGGGATGCACTCGGTCCAAATGTCGCAACAGTTTGTGACCGCCGACAAATTGAAACTTGCCCAACAGGTGCAGGCTCACGAAGCCGAAAAACGTCGCTCACAGCTACGAGCCACTGAATTGGAAGTGCTCACCCGCGTCCGCTCCGCTTTCGCGTCCGCACTCGTTGCTCAACGTCGTGCCGAGATCGCGGAGCAAATTGTTTCGCTGGCTGATGAGTCTCTAAGTTCCGTGAAGACTCTATTGGAAGCCCAAGAAGTATCTCGTGTTGTTTGGTTGCAAGCGAGGGTTGAGGCGGAGCAAGCTCGGATCACGGCTGAGAACGCTCGCACCCAGGCAATGGCCGCACGTCGCGGATTGGTCGCGGCAGTTGGCGCGGGCGAACTGCCGGACGAGCCTTTGGTCGGCGATGTCGCGACCGGGTTGGACGAGGCACCCTGGGAAGCGTTGCTGAGTGAGATTACAGCAACCAGCCCCGAACTGTCCGCGGCGGGATCCGAATTGGAACGAGCCAGGTGGTCGTTGCGGTTGGCGTGTGCACAAGTGGTGCCCAACGTGACCGGACAAATTGGCGTCGGTGTCGACACAGCGTCGGACGATACCTATGCCAGCGTCGGAGTCAGTTTGCCGTTGCCGATTTGGAATCGAAATCAGGGCAACATTCGAAGTGCTCGTGCGAGCATCGCGGAGGCTTCGGCGGCAATGAATCGGACTCGGTTGAGCTTGGAAGGTCGACTCGCGGAGGCTGCTGGGCGATATCATATGGCCTTGGAACGTTACCGGCGATTGAACGATTCCGTGCTGCCAACGTCGGAGGAAACGTATTTGCTTTCGCAACGTGCATTTCAAGCGGGCGAGACGGATTACCTCCAATTGCTGACCATCCAACGCACGCTGTTCAACACTCGACTGAGTGTTCTCGAAGCCGCCGCCGAGGCACGATTGGCCGCCGCAGAGATCGAAGGGCTGCTCGTTACCATCCGCGAATAGTGGTTGCGGGAACTCCCTGAAATGCAGTGACATTCCGTCGCGCGGTATCGACCGTCGACCACGCAGTGCACATCCGTTTGGATCACGATCACAGAGCCCATGACCATGCGGGGCATGGCACCAAGCCCATCGATCGTAGCTTTGGGATATCAGGTGTCGAGTTCAGCTATTTCTTTCCAAGCCCGCGCCATCGATCGACTGGCGGCGATGCGTTGTCGTACTCCTTTCCCGCATGGCTTTGCTTCGACGACTCCAGGAAAGAGAGGATCTCTTCTCGCATGGAAGCGACGCGGTCCGGATGTTGGTCGGCCAAGTTGTTTTGCTCTTTGACGTCGGTCGCGAGATGAAACAAACGGTCTTTTTGGGTGTTTTGGGGAGACTCGATGATCAGCTTGTAGTCATCCGAAACCAGGCAAGCGAAGTTGCCGTAGCGAAAAGGAATTGGTTTGGATCGCTGGGAAATTTCACCTTTCCAAATGGGCCAAGCGTTTTCTCCATCAAGTTGTCGCTGCGGATGGGGCTTCGCTTCGGTGAGATGAGCGATCGTGGGCAGCAGATCCAACACGGAGGTTGGTGTCTCGCTGCGAATCCCGCTCGGCAAGTGCTTGGGCCAATGCACAAACGCGGGGACACGCACACCGCCGTCCAAAACGCTTCGTTTGCGGCCTGAAAACTCGCCTGCGCTGCCGGCTCGCCTCGTTTTCGATCGGTCCTTGGGAACTCCGCCTTCGGGCCCGTTGTCGCTGCAGAAGAAAACCAGCGTGTTGTCGGCAACATGGAGTTCTTGAAGTTTCTCGCGAAGACGACCCACCTGATCGTCGACGGCTGTGATGCAACCGTAGTAGTGGGCCGCTTCCCCGTGGCCTTTATATTTCGCCAAGTACTCGGGGCCTGCCTGGATGTCTTCGTGCGGGGCATGGAACCAGATCACGCTCAAGAATGGTTTTTGTTGCCGAACCGAATCTTCAATGAAGGGAATCGCACGGTCCATCAGCACCCGCGAATCGCAACCGAGCACGTTCTCGTGGGTTGGTTGTCCATTTTCGAAGTAAGGATTGTTTTTCGATCGTGGTCCGATGCCCGGATCCCAGGTGCACACGGCCGATTCCGTGACGAACGACGTGTCATAGTCACGTTCCCACGGCGGCGAATAGTGCAGGTCAGGACGTCGCTTTTGACCCTTCGAGGACATGGTTCGGCTCAGTGTGCCGAGATGCCACTTGCCGAAATGACCGGTCGCGTAGCCTTGATCATGCAGCATCCGAGCGAGCGTGTATTCTTCCGCCGGCAGATGTCCTTGGTTCGCGGTCCAGACTCCCATCCGGTAGTAGTGACGACCGGTCAGAAACGAAGCTCGCGTCGGCGAGCAGACCGGTCCGACGGAATAAAAGTGATCAAGGATCACGCCCTCACTTGCTAATTGGTCCAAGTTCGGCGTTTGGATGATTGTGTTGCCGTTGAAGCCCGTGTCGCCCCACCCCAGATCGTCGCACATCATCAAAACGATGTTTGGCGGTTGTTCGTCGGCCGCCTCGCATGGAAGCGCAACCAACAAGCTAGCAACGATGCAAAAGCACGCAGCGCAAAGCTCGTGGGGCCTGGCTCGTTGCAGAAAAAGCCGAAAAGCGTGTACTCGATTCATAATCACCACTCGGGGAGGAAAGAATACGAATCAGCATAACGCGTCGCACGCCCGATTGGCATTTGATAGCAACGCTCGCAATCAAAATGCTGAAAGCGAACCGGCACACGGGATCCAACACCAACTGCGGAGTACGACCACTCGCAGTCCCCCCTCAGCAGCGATCGAGTGATTCGTCACCGACGCTGGAGCTCACCCGATCCAGCGAAAGAACCAGCATTCAAACTCCGGCGTCGGCCACCGGAGCGAGCCCTGGACGAGCGAACTAATCCATTCCGGATGGCCTTCGAAGCTTCGATCAACTCCTTTTATCTTTCAGATTCAACGTGTTGTTCGACAGAAATCCGCCAGGCGATCAAGGTGCATTGGATGCGTTCTGCCAACAGCCACAGTTTGGCTGCGATGTCAGGCTTGGGTGGGCGAGCCGGAAACTACACTCGCAAAGCCTTTGTGAAGTGCCGTAAAGCGTAGAATCGCAGAATTTAAAAGAGCTCGGTGAGCGGATAATGACACAACTCACGGCATCTCGATAGTTTTAGTGCACCTCTGTTGACGTAGGCATCTTTAGCCCGAAAATGGCAGATCACTGACCTGTATCTGGGCAATCTCAATATGACGAAGCACGACGCAGCGGGGCCGGCGGCTGGCTATCTCTTTCAACCGGAAAAAGCACTTTTGCGGCTTGCGAAAGCACCGAGATCTGCTTGGGTTGGAGTTGAAACAGGAGATGACGTCGTTGAGATGCTCGATGGCGTTGTCACCGACTCCGAGCAATTAAAGAACACAGTTTTGGGCCAGGGCAACCCATTTGCAGACCGTAGTGTTGGGTTGTGGAAAACACTTTCGATTTGGATCTCGGCGTTGGAAGTAGAGCCCGAGCGGGTCAACAATTCTCAACTCATCTTGAGCACGAACCGAAAAATCCCAAGTAATTGCCTAGCCAAAATGCTGGCGGACGCGCGAGAGCCAGAGAGTATTCAAGAGGCTGTCCAACAATTGCGTTACAAAGGAAACACTCCCTCAGATGCAATAAGGGAATTTGTTGAAATAGTCGAACGCACCGACGACGACACTTTGCACGACATCGTTGGTCGAATACGAATCGATGATGGGACAGAGCTATCTAATTCTATTAAGGTAGACACCATTGAGTATTTGCAACTTCCATCAAATGTGGATGGACCACATGTCTATGATTCCTTGCTTGGTTGGCTGAATCAAACGCTCAAGCAACTATGGGATGCATGTGAACCCGGTTGGATATCTGGCGAGGCATTTGCAAATCAAAAACACGCTGTGATCGACAACTGCCATCGCGAAAGTTTGTCGGCTCGAGCTGCTTGTTCAATCAGTGTCTCAGACTCGGAACGCAACGCCAAAAAAAATGACCTTTTCGTCATGCAACTTCAGCTAATTGACGCTGACGATGACGAAACCATCGACGCTATCAACGACTTGATTCGTGAATCAAAAGAGATTTTTCGCCTATGTCAGCGTGGCCTTATCACTAAACCTGAGTTCGTTGCGCGCGACGCTCGGCTGTACGAACGATGGAAACGGATAGCCCGAAGGCATAAGCGGTCACCGGGAGAACGCACGGATCAACAGATCGGGTACTTCATTTACGATGACGCCACTGACCATGATGAACCGTTAGGGAAGTTAAGGCCAATTGATCGTTACATGACGTCGGGAGCGTTTCACCGCCTAGCCAATGACTTGGACTCTGACTTCTTTGTGGGCTGGCACCCCAGTTTCAAAAAGTTACTAAAGACATTGGAGGAATCGAGTGTTCTTTGAAGATCGGCTTGCTGAATTTAAGCTTGTCCAAAACGAAGTTTTCGGTGCCACTATATTATGGAACGCTGTCTCCGAGTGTTTTCAATCGCAAAAAAAAGTACGCGGTATGCCGCTGCCGCTTTGTATGCTCGTCTTGCCGATTTGCTATCACTTGAAGACTGCGGAGAGTATCTCAAAATGTCAGTTGAGCAGTGGGATTTACATGGCTCTATCAAAAGACCCGACCATTCCCGCAGGGCTTCAAGATCGCATGATTGACATGGCGGACCAGACGTTTGAAGCGATTCGAGTTGGAGCAAATGTTGGACTCATTTCCCTCGACAGAACAACAACGTCGATAGACCTTGTTCCCAAAAGAAAAACGAAGCCAGGCGAGTTTAAATTTGATCTCGATCAGACCAAAAATATCGAGCGTACCGCCAAGAGACTGGGAAGGTGGTTTGGTGAATTGCCACTTCCGACAATTTGTTCACTACTGCGAGTAGGTTTTTAGTGCGATTCACAATTGAGAAAATAATCCTTTGGCCGAAAGATCACGATAAGCCGCGACGAGAGATACGGTTTGAGCCGAATTGTGTGAACGTGATTACGGGTCAAAGCGCTACGGGCAAATCAACACTCATTTGGATCATCGACTACTGTCTGGGGTCTAGTAAGTGCGCCATTCCGGTTGGATATCCAATTCGCGAAACCACGGAGTGGTTCGGGATACAGGCCATCGTTGGAAGCAGACCCATCGTTTTCGCGAGACGGAATCCTGGTGACCAAGTTCAGACAAGCGATGTCTTTATCCAAGAGGGAGAAGACGCTGTGCCTCCTGAGATCGTCGAAAAAAACTCCAATGTAACAAACCTGAAAAATCGACTTAATCAGCTTTCAGCTCTTCCCAGCTTAGACTTCGGCTTGACTGAAGGACGTGTCGGCTTCACTGCACGCCCAAGTTTCCGAGACATGATTGCGTTTTGCTACCAACCGCAGCACGTAATTGCAAATCCGTTCACGCTTTTCTACCGAGCGGACACGTCTGAACATCGCGAACGGCTGAAGACGATATTTCCATTGGTGCTGGGAGCGATCAGTAACGAACATCTCGCTTTGCGTCGCGAGTTACGCGAACTCGAAGCCGAGATCCAGAGAGAGGAAAGGAAGTTCCAGAAGCTTCTTGACGCTGCGAACGATTGGCGTAGCCGTGTTTCAGGATTGTTTCTACAGGCCGTCGAACTTGGGCTGATTGACAACAAAAATACCTCGAAATGGAGTGCCTCTGAATACATAGCCGTATTACGGGACTTGCCTGATTCTGTAAGGGAGAACTCGATTCCCAAACTAAATGAAGGACTTACTGCAACGTCAGTCGCACAGTTGACTGACTTGCGTAACCGAGAGGAGGAGGCAGCTTCAAGCTTGGCAATGCAACGAATTCACCTCGCGCGGGTGGATTCCCTTGTGAAAACGGTTGAGAGTTTTGGTGAAGAGGCGAAAAGCAACACCGATCGAATTGTGCCGCTGAAATGGTTTCGCGAACGCGTAGTCGAAAATGCCGAATGCCCTTTGTGCGGAGGTGAAGACAAGAAGAGCAAAGAGCAGATTGACCTCCTAGACGATCTCGCGACAGACTTCCAGGCAGTGACGGCGTCGGTCCAAGAAACACCAATTGTTCTTGACAAGGAAGTCTCCGAAACCAAGGCAGCAATAACTAAGCTGGAACGAGCACTAAACGACATTCGTGTTGAACGGCGAGCCCTCGAAGACAAGTCGAATGAGCTGGCAAACCGACGACAGCAACTCGTTGAAGTATACCGTTTCGTTGGAAGGTTAGAGCAGTCGCTCGAGAATGTTGCGGAAACGGATATCGATAGCGAAACGCAGGCCACGATCAACCAACTTCGGATACGAGTAGACGAGATTCGAGCAAGATTGGATGCGAATTCAGAAAAGACGCGACTTGACGATTCAATCAATCGAATCCGTGGATACATTCGAGATTTTGCAACGATTATCGACCTAGAACGAAAGGACGATCCCGCAACTTTGGACATAAGCGAGTTGACGATTCGCGTTGCTGCCGAAAGTCGACGTGACTACCTATGGGAGATTGGAAGCGGAAAGAACTACATGGGTTTCCATGTGAGCACTATGCTTGCATTGCATTTGCGATTTAGTGAATTAAAGGATAATCCGGTTCCTTCATTTCTGGTTTTCGATCAACCAAGCCAAGTTTACTTCCCAGAGAGGTGGCCGGGGGATCCGGACCCGAACGACCCAGAACGATCTACGTTGTCCGCTGAGGAAATCGAACAATACAAAGAAATCGGAGAAGTGCACAGAGTGTTCCGTGCGTTTGCAGAGGCAGTCACGAAGAGCAAGTCACTCCAAATAATTGTGACAGATCATGCGGGGCCTATTACGTGGCGAGGAATTGACAAAGTTCACCTTGTGGAAGAATGGCGTGGCGAGGCGGACTTTTTAATCCCAAACTCGTGGCTCGCCGAACGTCGCTGATCCCAGTTGCTGGCGTAGCAGGTCGGCCTGGCGTTCGTTGTGAAGCGATTACGCAGCGTTCCAGGACGCTATTCCCATTACATTCCATGGGCTGTTAGGTCGTGAGGTGGGCGCATGCAAACCGGTGCCGAACTGCTCCGGTGGAAGACACCGGAGGGTGGAAGCCGTAGCTTTTGCCGGGGCATCGGTGGATAGAACCTTTCTCTGAACTCACCCTGCAGATGCGCTGCTGGTGGTTTGGGAGCTCTAAAGTAAATTCTGAGATCGGTGATCGGGCGATTGATGGGGATTCGCTGAGCGGGCTGATTCTTGCCGAATGGGTTCGCTTTCACCCGCCTGGACCGGGGCCGCAACCTGCCGCAAATTCTTGGAATGCTGCGGCGCTTTTATTTCGAGCTTGCTCGAATCAAGCCGATAGGTTGGTGCCCACGTCGGTGCGATAGGCGGAGGCCGCCGGGACGATGCCTGCCAGCAAGCTCAGCCCGATCACCAATGGCAATAGGAACAACTCGTATTGCGAGATGCTGAACAAGCCGACCGAAACACCCGTTCGCGATTCAATGAGGGGGCTGGCCAGATAGATTCCCAGGTGAGCCAGGAACCAACCCGCGACGCCACCGATGAGGGCGATGATCAAGCTTTCAAACAGAATGATCCAAGTCACGCTGCCTCGGCGGGCGCCCAAAGCACGCATCACCGCGATGTCTCGTTTGCGGTCATTCATGGAGTTGTAAATCGCGACCAAGACACCCACCGCGGCCACCACGCAGGTGATCAACGTGATTGCCAACAAGGCCTGCATCAATGGTCCCACGATCATCGACATTAACTTGTTGATCTCGCCAATCGGTGTGGCGGCTTCCGCGCGAACGCTTTCCTTGATCCGATTCTGAAGCTGGGGAGCCATCATCAAGTTGCCGTTGCGAACCAGGATCGACGTGACTTCGCGTTCAGGGATCGTCAGCAACAACGGTTCGTCTGGATCAGCGTTGGTCGCGGATTCTGGCAACACGATGACGGCGTCATCCGGAATCGGTTTCGCGTGGCCTTCGAGCAAGTAGAAACCTTCCATGTTCACAAAGGCCGCACGGTCGTTGGGCGTGCCGGTGGAATCCAAAACGCCAACGATCTGGAACCCCTGCCCGTGACCTTTGCCGTCGGGGTCTCCGTGCGTTGGATTCATCACATCGCCCACGCCGACTCCCATCTCGTCAGCAACCCGAGCACCCAGAACACATTCGTAGTAGCTGTTTTCTTCGTTGTGATATTCGAAGTTGCGACCTTCGCGAAACGTGAAGTCTTGATCCACGTCCGGTCCGTGTTTCAGCAGTTCAAAGAAGTCCGGCGTGGTCCCGACGACTCGGAATTCGCCGAAGTAGTCACCCAATGCCAGTGGAATCGCGTAGCCACCTTTCATGTAACCTGCGTACACGCCATCTCGCTCGCCCAAGGCGGGATCGCCGCCGAAGGTGCGGACCATCTCGGCGCGTTCTTCTTTGGTGAAGAACTCCATGTACTCGGTGTAGGGCAGATTCTCGATGGGTTGGCTGAGGTAATAAACCGCGTTCAGCGTCAACTGCAACGTGCTGCCTTTGGGACCGACCACCAAGTTGTAGCCCACTGATGCGTTGCGAACGAAAGCTTCGCTGATGATGCCGTAGATGGACATGACCAACACCACCAAGGCAACGCCGAGTGTCAATGAGAGCGTGGTGAGGAAACTGGACAGTGCACGGTAGCGAAAGTTTCGCCAAGCGATGAATAGAAGGCTCATGATCCGGCTCCCATGGGTGAGAATGCACGGTTGATGTCTTCCAACTTGTCGCAACGCTGGAAACGTTGCGCCACATCCATGCTGTGTGTGACCATCAAAAGAGCGATGCCTTCGTCGCGGCAGGAGTCCATGATCAGATCCAAAACGGTTTCGGAACTGGCGGGGTCCACGTTGGCGGTTGGCTCATCCGCCAAGAGCAACTTGGGCCGTCCGGCGAGAGCTCGTGCGATGGCAACACGCTGTTGTTGTCCCACCGACAACTGGCTGGGCCGATAGCCGGCTCGGTCCGCCAGTCCAACGCGGTCCAGCAAGTCCGAGGCACGAATTGGATCCACATGCCCGCTGCCGAAAGTCATCCCCAGCTTGACGTTTTCCAACGCGGTGAAGGCGGGCAACAAGTTGAACGTTTGGAAAACGTAGCCGATCGTTCCCGCACGGAATCGATCGCGACCTTGTTCGCTCAGTCGAGTCAGTTCCAGGTTGTTGATGCGAATCGAACCGGACGTGGCGGTCAGCATTCCCGCGATCAAATGCAGCAGGGTCGTTTTGCCGCCGCCACTTTGCCCGATCAAGGCGACTTGTTCGCCCGCCGCGATTTGAAAGGACGGGATGTCCAGCACCGTCAATTCGCCTCCGTTGGGTTGGTCGAATCGTTTGATCAGATTTTCAATCTCAAGCATGTCGCAGTCTGAGTTGGGTGGGGGAACCGGCGTGGTTCGGGGGCAGGTGTCGGGCCGTGGCTATTTGCGACGCATCGCCCGTTGCAAACCTCGGTCGGCGTCTCGTTTCTTCAGCGTTTCGCGTTTGTCGTGCAGCTTCTTACCTTTGACCAATCCCATCACGCATTTGGCCAATCCTCGGTCATTGAAGTAAACGCGCAGGGGGATCAGAGTCAGCCCGCGTTCGTGGGCTCGGCCCGCGAATTTGTCAAACTCCTTGGCGTGCACCAGCAATTTTCGGGGGCGGCGTGGATCGTGGTTCCACATGCCCGCGTTGTTGTAATGAGCAATGTCCGAACCCACCAACCACAGTTCGCCATTGGTGACGCGAATGTGGGCTTCATCCAACGACAGTTTGCCTTCGCGCATGGATTTGACTTCGCTGCCCATCAGCATCATGCCGCACTCGATGCTGTCTAAAATCTCGTAGCGGAACTTGGCTTTGCGATTTTCCGCGACCGGGGTGATGTTCGGCTGATTCTTTTTTGCGTTTTTGGCTTTGCCCTTGCCCGACTTTTTACCGGCCGCTTTTTTGGCGCCAGCTTCGGTCAAGGTCGGTTTCTTTTTGCTTTTGTTCTTGGACATGGTCGTGATTGTATCGGGATCCCGCGAAAGCAGGATGGGGCGACCATTTTCGTATCGCTTGTGGCCCATTACACTGGGTAGGTCGGCATGGGTTACGAATCTTCAAATCGAACGGTTCAGCTACCCGACGCCCGCAACTGATTTTTGATTTTTTGCCTATCACCCGGATGGACGCACATGGCTTTTCGTTTGCCAGTTGTCGCCGAACCAGAAATGCCCGTGGGGACCGATGTCAGTTCGACCGGTCGATTGCCGCGATGGCTCAAACGGCCGATCCCCAAATCCAATTCGAATCACCTGACCGATTCGTTGATGGAAGAATATGGGCTGGAGACCGTCTGCGACAACGCGAAGTGTCCGAACCGGATGGAGTGTTACAGTCAGCAGACTGCGACCTTCATGATCTTGGGCAATGTCTGCACGCGGCCATGTGGTTTTTGTGCCGTCAGTCGCGGACGTCCACCGGCCGCTCCCGCCGTGGATGAACCCGAACGCATCGCGAAAGCGGCGGAACGTTTGGGATTGAAACACGTGGTCATCACCAGTGTCACGCGAGACGACTTGCCCGACGGCGGTGCGGATCACTTTTATCAATGCGTGGTCGCGGTTCGCGAGCGGACCGGTGCAACAACCGAGGTGTTGACGCCGGACTTCGTGCATTGCAAGGACGCTTTGGCTCGCGTCATCGAAGCCAAGCCCACGGTGTTCAATCACAACATGGAAACGGTCCCACGTTTGTATCGACGCGTGCGTGGCCCCAAAAGCGACTACGCCTGGACGTTGGGCATGATGAAAGACGTCAAACAATACGACGCCGACGTCAAAACCAAGAGCGGTTTGATGTTGGGATTGGGGGAAGAACGTGGCGAGCTGCTGGATGCTCTGTCCGATCTTCGCGAACACGACGTCGACTTCTTGACGCTCGGGCAATACCTCCAACCAGGCGACAAGTACTTGCCCGTGGTTCGCTATGTGCCACCCGAGGAATTCGACGAGTTGGCTGACATCGCCAAGTCGATGGGATTCAAGAAGGTCGCCAGTGGCCCGTTTGTTCGCAGCAGCTACCACGCTCGCGACATGGCGGAAACCGAATAGTCAACAACGTGGGCATCTCATCCGTTGACGTTGTGTTGCCGACGGATGAGTTCGTTTGTTTGGACGATGTCCAAATCGCTTCGTCCGTGAGTGGTTTGGCCCGAGAGCGACACAAGCCGTGAGCGAATCAGGCAGGGAGCGGGCTTTAACGCTTCAGTGCCGCGTCAACCTGTTCGTCTGACAAGCGACGCGCCGCAGGAAACAACTCGCTCAGTGGCAGGGCTTTGTCTTCGGTGATTCCAAAGGACTCGGCGACACCAGTCGCCTCTTTCGTTCCGAGCCGAGCGTTCAACTCAGTCGACTGAATTTTCTGATCGCCGTTGGTGTCGATGGCGTGCCAAGCGGAGCAAACCGCAATGGCTTTGACCAGCATCTGCGTGCGTCGCTCCAGGCCTCGTTGTTGCCGATCCATGTTGGCCGGGGCTGCGGATGTTGGCGACTCGCCGGAGGTCTCCGTTTCTTCAACCGGTGCAGGCGTCAAAGCTGCGATCAGAGCGGGAATCAGTTCGTCGCGAGTGATCTTGCGGTCGCGGTTGGAATCCAGGGAGACCACAAATTCGGCGTTGGTATTGATGTTGGACTCGGGTGTTGCAGCCGCGCCTCGCCCACGTCCCTGTCCGCCGCCGCGTCCCTGACCACCACCATGACTGTGCCCGCCAGGACCATGCCCACCGGCGCCTCGTCCGCCAGCGCCGCGTCCGCCAGCGCCGCGTCCGCCACCGCCGGCACCCTGGCCACCTCGATTTCCACCACGGTTACCACCGGCACCTCCGCCGCCATGGTTGTGGCCTCCGCCACCGGAGTCCATTCGTGAACGCAGCTCGGCCCAGGCTTCGCTGTATTCTTCGAAGGTGACCTTGTTGTCAGAGCTTGCTGGTTGGCCGCTCATGTACGCGTTGATCTCGTCGCCTTCCCAAACACCGTTGCGATCGCGATCCATGGAGTCGAATTTGGCCCGGATCTCTTCTGGTGAATTGGGGGCAACATGGCCGCCGCCGCTTTGTCCGCCGCCTCGAGCGCTTGCACCCGCGCCGCGTCCTCCTCGTCCGCCTCGACTTCCACCCACCGCATCGGGCGAATCGATTCCTGAGGCCCGCAACACCTTGACCAAACCCAACAGCGAAACCGAGTCCGCGTTGGGTTCGCGGGCGGTTTGTTGGATACCGGCCCACAAGGTTTCCGCCATCGCATCGGCTTTGTCTTCGATGGTGGGTGTGGGCTGATCGTCGGCGAATGATTGAACGCCGCTCAGCATGACTGTGCCGAGGAACGTTGCGGTACAGGCGAATTTGCGACCGCGATTGGTGGATGGCTTCTTCATGTCAAGATCCTTGTGCGTTGGTGTCGATCGTTGTTTGCTGAACGGACTTCATCGTCAAAGCGTCACTGGGGGCTGCCGTTGCGATTGACGCACCGCGGTTGCCGCCTCCTCCTCCGCCACCGCGACCACCGCGTCCGGCACCGGTGGTCATGGAGTCATGCATGTTCATCGCAAGCATGGCGGTGAAAACAAAGCTAGCGATCAACACGCCGGCCCCCAGCATTCGCGTGCGTTTGACTTGCCACCACATCATCAATCCGGAGACACCCCAGAACACCATCGACACAAACATCACATCGACGATCAACGCCCACACCCAGCGGACATCCCAACCGGGCGAGTAGTGGCGAGCCAGGTGAAGCCGTTGAAGAAACGATTTGGTTTCCATCTGTGGTCTTGAATCTTCACGGATCGAGGTGATGCCTCCGTTGCCCATGTTCCAAGTCACGATGCACGGGACTCCGTCGGCGATGGCCGCGAATTCCAGCGATGGCGAACGTCGACCTGTAAACGCTTCGCCGCTTTCCAAACCGAGCTCGTCGAGCACCTTGGGCACCGAGTTTTTCGCAACATCGAGTGGACCGCCGGGGACGGACGCTTGGAAGATGCCCGCGAGTGGATTGAGTTTGGGTTCGTCGTCCGCTGCCTCATCTTCCTTCACCACGTGCGTGGTGCGGATTTCACCGTCGCCAGTGTGTGGGTTGACCGTCACCTGATGCGACGCGGATTCGGTGTTCACGGTGTAGCTCAAGAAGCCGGTGAAACGCGGCGAGCGCGCGTCTGACAACTCGATGTTCGGGCCACCAATCAGAAACGATTCCAAGTTCATCTCTTCCACAACAGATGCCGCCAAAGCATCGGGCGTCGGTAAATCGCGGAGCGATCCATCGGACAGGTCCGCTGCGGCGAACGAGCGAACTTCATCGCCGGTGAACAAACGCGGATGATTGAAGAACCAACCGGTGAAACCATACAGCAGCACGAACGGGAACATGAAGATCCCCGAGTACAGGTGCGTGCGACGGACCAGCATCAGCGAAGATCGTCCAAGCTTTCCGTACCAAGTTTTCTTCTTGGGTTTGCGTTTGGGCTTCGTGGAAGTCGTTTGCGCTGGCTTGTCCGCGAGCCCACTGTTCAAAGTGGTTTCCGACTGGGACTCAGGGCTTTCGATGGTGGCTGACATGACGTTCAAAATTCCGTGGTGATTTCACGACCGCGAACGGTCCACAAGCCTCGGTACAGTTCCAGTTCGATGCTGTCGGTGATGAAGCGAACGCTGCCGTCCGCCAAACCGATCATGACGCCGCCTTCGTGTTGGCTGCGTGGTCCAGCGGCCATGTAAGCGCGGATGGAAAGGTCAGGCAGCGCATTGTTGGGTGTGTACCAACCGTTAATCGATCCGCCACCGCTGCCGAAGCCCGAGATCCAAGCGGTGTTGCGAGTGCCGGACCAGTTGGTATGAGATTCAATGAACGTTCGCGGATCAGTGTTCCAGGTGGTGTCACGAAAGGTTTGCATGTCAGAAACATCGCGTCCCGATCCTGTCGCGATGTACTTGCCGCCTAAATGAAATGGGATCTCGGTCAAATCCGATCCCGGACCCATCAGGGTTTCCGCGACCAAGATGGTGTTGGAGGTCCCGTCCAAGATGTCTCGGAAACGAGTTTCGGAATCGACCCAAAACAGACCGTCGGTGGCGCTGCCCATGTCGACGTTCTCGTCAGTGCCGGTTCCAACGTTCATCGAGTAGTTGAGACCGGCATGTTCCCAACTGTAAGAGTTGCGACCTCGCGTGTAGGTCACCATCTTTTTGGGCGGAACATCGTCACTCGGGCAGTTGTAAAACGGAACCACCGTCGCGGCGGCGACATCATTCGGCGGGTTGAATCCTGCGGTGGAAGCAGCCCGACCCAAACCGGCTTCGAAGTCGATCACGTCATAGAGTCCGGCCTGCTCCGCATAAGGAAGCAATTGTGCTTGGACGCTCCATCCGTTTGAAATCGAATCGCCGATTCCGGGGAATCGTTTGAAGGTTGAGTGGTAGTTGTGAGCGGCGAGCGAAACTTGTTTGACGTTGTTGCTGCAGCTCATGCGGCGGGCTGCCGCACGGGCGGATTGGACCGCGGGAAGCAGCAGGCCCACGAGCACGCCGATGATGGCGATGACCACCAACAGTTCGACCAGGGTAAAACCGGATTGGGATTTGCGCAAAGCTCCGCGCATGAATTCTTCCTTTTGCTAACGTTTGAATCGTTCGATCGAACTTCACAGAACGATCGTGGCGGTCCGACGTTGGCTGGCGAGGGAAGGCTCGTCTGATCCAAAGGCGGGAGGCAAATGAAATTGCCTGGAATCGGATCAGGACACCGGGAGGTGACGCTTCGTTGGCTTGCTACGTGATCGGTAGATGAATTTTGATATTGAGACCGAATCTCAATAGCCGGCATTTTCCACAAGTCACTGGATGTTGCAAGCTTCACTCTGCAAACATTTCGCGAAAGGTTGTAATTTTCCTGTCGAAATCGACCGTTCGCGTCGCTAGGAAAGCAAGCCGACCAGCCAAGGTGCCGCGACGGTGATGAGGACCAAGGCAACCGGGTAGGCCGCGACGTAGCTGGTCGCCGGTTGGCTGGAGTCCGTCGCACCGGTCAAAACCGCCAGCCCGGGAGTCGACGTCATTCCGCCGCAGGTTGCCCCCAGTGATTGCCAAAGTGTTCGTTTGCCCAGGAACCGTGAGCCGCAGAAGCCGACCAGCAACGGGATGATCGCGACCGCCGCCGCAGCAACACACAGCAGCAAACCGCGTTCGCGAAGGACCTGCATGACGTTCGCCCCCGCGTTCAATCCGGCATCCGCTAAGAACAATGCCAATCCGCCCTCCGTCATCAACAACATTGCGGCGGGTGGATAGGAGCCTCGGATGGGACCCAGACGTCGAAAGTGCCCCAAGACCAGCCCAATCATCAGCGGGCCGCCGGCGACTCCCAACGACATCGACACACTGCCGAACTGCAACGACAGTTTTCCCAGCAAGATTCCCGCGACGATACCCGCCACCAACGAGAGCAAATCCGTTTCATTGACGGTTCGAGGCCGGTGCCCCACCGCCGTCGCGATGGACGCGAGCGCATCAGGTTCGCCCACCGCGGTCAAGGTGTCGCCAAACTCCAATCGTGTTCGTGCGGAAGGAACGAATTCGACGTCGTGTCGTTTCACGCGAACGATCGTCACGCCGTACTTGGATCGAAGCCGGAGTTCTTTCAACGTGCGGCCATAAATTTCAGGCGAAGTCACCACCACGTAGCGACGTTCACGATCAGCGTCGACGACCGGATCGGCGACGTTCATCCATTCGCCCAAAGTCTCCGAAACTCGATGCAGATCCGCTTGCTCACCGACCAGCATGACTTCGTCGCCCATCTCGAATTGGTAGTCGGGCGGTGTTGGACGCCAGCGGCCTTCCCGTTGGACGCGAGACATCTGACAAGGTGAATCGGCGAAGGCGACGATTTCGCTGGGACGTTTTCCCGCGACGATCGGGTTGGCAATGCGGACGACGCCTCGACCAATGTCGTGATCGCTCGTCTCCGGCAAGTTCATCTTGGAATCCGACGAGTCCTCGGTTTCCTTTTGGCCAAACGCTTTGATCGCGACTTGCACGAACAGCACCACCGCGATAATGCCAATGGGATAGGCGACCCCAAAGCCAACGGCAACCGACGACGGATCATTCGCGGATTCGGTGATGGCGCCGAGTGCGGGTGTGCTGGTCATCGCCCCGGCCATCAAACCGCCCGCGAGCTCGGCCGGTAAATCCAACAACCGCGCGCAAATGTAGGTCACGATCACTCCGGTCAGGACAATGCTCGATCCGGTGATCGCCATCGCACGGCCGTGAGATGCCAGGCCTCGAAAGAAAGTGGGGCCGGCGGAGATTCCCACGCAGTAAACGAACAGTGCCAAACCCAACGTTCCGAAACCGCTGGGGATCGTCCATCCAAAATGCCCCGCGAGAAGCGCGACAAACAAAATGGCAGAGGTGCCGAGCGAGATCCCTCGAAAGGATACGCGGCCCACCAGCAATCCCAGTGCGATGACGCCGAGTAATACGAGAATGGAATTCATAATCTCCGTGACCCCAGGACTTGGAATTTGGTCGGACGATAAGAGTGATCGACCAAATTCACAACCTGTTGCAAACAAATCTCTGGCGAAGATTTGGCTAGGTCATGATCGTGACCCATAGCCGCGAGTGACGGCGGGCCTCAAGAGAACTGCAGCAGTCGCCGATGCAGTGTCGGCACCAAAACCAAGGCCAAGAGCGTCGCCCCGGCGACACCCCCGGCGATGGATACCGCCATCGGAGGCCAGAACCCGCCGCCATCCAAAATCAACGGGGTGAAACCAGCCATGGTGGTCAGCGTCGTCGCGACGACGTGTCGAGACGTATGCATGGTTTCCTGGACGGTTGCTTCGACGTCACCTTCGCGAGCGGCCGGGTTGGCTCGGATGCCGGCCAGCACAACGATGGAATCATTGATGGCGACACCGATCAATCCCATGGTGCCAATGATCGCCATGAAACCAAACGAATAACCGCTGATGGAAAGAGCCGCCAAAGCCAAGCCGATCGATAGCATGGCGACGACCGAGATGATGCTGGCCATGCGAAAGGAACCGAATGAGAGCACCAACGTTGCCAGCATCAACACCGCCAACACGCCAACGGTCGAAAACAAATTGCCAACCGCATCGTCACGTTTGGATGCTTCGCCGCCGAATTCGACGGAGTAACCCGCGGGCAGTTGCAATGGGTTCAAAAGCAAATCTTCTTCCAGTTGCGACTGAACCGAACTGGGCAGAACTCCCGCATCCAAAAACGCAGCCACTTCATTCATTCGTCGACGGTTCAACCTTGGAATGGCGGCCGATTCCGGTTGCAGGGTGGTCTCCGCGAATGCGGACACGGGCGTGCGTTCAGGCTGGATTGAGTTTCGACCGGTGCCCGTCGATGTCAGCATCAGGTCCATGCTTTCCAGTCGCCCCAGGTCGCCTCGGTGGGAAGCGTCGACGCGAACGATGATGGGGAGTTCTTCGTTTCCTTGAAGCACGCTGCCGCCGCGTTGCCCATCCAAAGCGGTCGCCAATTGTCTGGACAACTCGCCGGGCGTCACGCCGGCTTGTGCGGTCAAGGCGTCGTCGACGTCCAACGTCAGTTGCGGCAACACTTCGGACAGATCTGTTCGCACCGCCACCACATCAGGAATGCGACTCAGCCGAGCGCGAACGTCTTCGCCGATCTCTCGCAAGACCGTCAAATCGGGACCAAACAAACGCACCTCGATCGGGGCGGCAAACGGAGGCCCTTGTTCCAGTTGTCGAACGAGTACTCGTGAGGACAGCACTTCCTGATCGAGTTTCCGTTGCAATTGCCGAATGACGGGCGTTGGGTCACGCCCCTCCGCGATCCGCACCAACCCTTGCGCGAAGTTGGCGGTCCCCTGCCGATTCGCGATCACGTTGTAATAAAACTGCGGGGCACTTTCGCCGTAGAACCAATCGATCCGTTCCGCACCCATCTCTCGCGTCAGTTCGTCGACGACCTGGACCGTCTCTCGAGTTTTCGCAAGCGACGAGGTGGCGTCGCCTTCGACGGTGATATGAAATTGATTGCGTGAGCTTGGCGGAAAGAATTGTTCTTCCAAAGTGGCTGACAATGCAAATCCGAGAATCGGTAACGCAAATGCTAACGCCAGTCCAAACAGTGGGCGTTTCACCGCGGTGCGGACGACTGATTGGAACAGGCCGGCCACTCGCGGAAGGCGAAGGCCATGGTTCCACCAGTGCAATTGTTTGCCGTCGTTGGCACCGGTTGTTTCTGTTTCCTTTGACTCTGCTCGCGGAAGCACTCGTGCGGCGATTGTGGGAATAACGGTCAGCGCCAGGAACAGTGACGATGAGATCGCCAAGATCACACTGATCGCGATGGAGCCAACGAACTCGCCCGCGGGACCAGGCATCAAAGCGATGGGGGCGAACGCCAGAGCCGTGGTCAACGTCGAACCCAGTAGTGGGACGGCCAAATGGGAAACGCTTTGCGTCATTGCGTCGCGAGGGGAGGTTCCTTTTCTTAATCGAGCCTGCACTTCATCGACCACGACGATCGCATTGTCGATCAGCAATCCCAAGGCGATGATCAAACCGGTGATCGACATTTGATGAATGGGAATCCCGGCGATTCGCAAACCGAACAAGACCATCAAACTGGCCAGCGGCAACGTGAGTGTGACGATCAAGGCGGAACGCCAACCCATCAACAACCAGATCACAGCGGCCACCGCCAACGCACCCAACAAGAGGTTTTGGGTCAGCGATTGCAGACGATCATTCACGTAGTCGCTTTGTCGCAGGATCGTGTCCAGCTCAATGCCGTCGGGCAGCGTTTGAGCGACTTCGGCCAGCACGGTTTCCGCTCGATTGGTCCAGGTATCAATGCGATAGGAGGGCCGCACCATCATGCCCAATACAACGGCTTCGCGACCGTCGATCCGCGCGGCCGTGGCGGGCGGGTCCGGCAGCGACAATTCGATGGTTGCGAAGTCACCGAGCCGCACGTCCGTTCCATCGCCCGCGCGAATTGGAATCTCGGCGATCTGTTCCGTGGCGTCGAGTTGATTGCCAATTTCAATCAACATCTGCATCGGCGCGTTTCGAAGTTGGCCTGCGGTCCCCTTAGCATCGTACGAAGCCAACCGTGTGGCGACGTCAGAGGGAGTCAATCCAAGTGACGCCAATCGCCGCGGATCCAATCGCACGTCAATCTCTTCGCCCGGATCGCCGAAACGATCAATCGAATCCGTGCCTGGAAGGTTCTGCATGCGGTCTTGCAGGTCCACGGCCAATCGCCGCATCAACCGGGTGTCGGCGGGGCCGTTTCCGGTCCACGTCAGCCCAATGATCAACGCGTAGGCTCGCACCTCCAATTCGTCAAATTCAGGACGACTGGCGTCCGGTGGCAACGTCGGCAGCGAGTCTTCGATGCGACTGCGGACGCGAGACCACACCGTGTCGGTTTCGTACACCTCGTCGCGTAGTTCAATCGACAGGGTGCTGATGCCGACGCGGCTGACGGACCGGATCTCTTTGATTTCCTCGATGTCACGCAGTCGGTCCTCGATCTTCTCGGTGACCAATGCTTCGACGCGTTCCGCGGCGGCTCCGGGCAAGCGTGTGTTGACCAACGCCACACGCCGCGCCAGCACCGGATCCTCCATTCGAGGCAAAATGGCAAGGCTGCTCAGTCCCGCGACCAGAACCAATGCCAGAATCAGAACGAGCAGTCGACGATCATCAAAGAAACGTTCGGCCGTCGAGGTGATCCAGTCCTTTCTCGTCTGAGTCGAGGCCGCTGCGTTGTTGGTCGAGGGCGAGTCGGTCATCGAGCCTTCCGTTCTTCTTCGGAGGAACTCGAGGGGGCGGTTCTCCAAACAGCGACGGCGCGAACGCCCGGACCGACCCGCTGGGTTCCTTCGATCACCAAAGCGTCCGTGGTGGCGACTGGACCGGAGACAAGCGACATCTGCCCCGCGGTACGCAGAACTTTTACGTCACGTCGTTGGATCGAAACGACCGCCGAAGCGTCGGGTGGTATTTGCGGGAAATCCATGTTTGATTGGCTGGTCCGTTGCGTTGCATCCGCATCGATCTGCGGTTCGGCGACGTAAACCGACCATAGCCCGCGAACACCTCGGACCAACGCCGCTGTCGGCATCCAGAAAGATTGCATTGCGTCGCTGTCTTGATTCACAATCCAGTTGTCACGTTGAGTCTCTGTTTGCGACCAAGGAATCCAAAGCGTTGCTGTGTTGCCGATCAAAGCGATGGAGTCTCGTTCGGATGCCTTTTCCGTGGAGACTTGGGCGGCATGAAGTCGCAACTCGATCCGGCGTGTCCTTGTGATCGGATCAATCTGAGGCTGCATGCGAATGATCGAGCCCGGAATGGATTCCTTGATGCCTCGTTTCCCGATTGAAACTTTGAGTGAATCGTTCAATCGAAGACGGTCTGCCACGTCGACTGGAACGCCAAAGGTCGCGTGAACCGGTGGAGCCTCTAGGATTCGCAGCACGGGTTGGTTGGGCCCGATGATCGCTCCTTCGTCAAACAAACGTTCCGCGATGACACCGTCAAATGGCGCAATGATTTGGCTATCGGCCCGGTCGACTTCAATCTTTTTTCGCGTCGCCTTGGCAGCTTCCAATCGGGCCGCCGCAGCGGCAATTTGTTCTTGTCGTGTGCCCTCACGAAGTTCGCTCAGCGTCGCCATCGCCGCGGCTTGATCGGCTTTGAGTGCGTCCACGGCGTATTTCGCATCATCGAATTCTTGTTGGGTTCCGGCGCCGCGCCTGCGCAGGGATTCCTGACGCAGGAACCGATTTTCAGCGGCCGAGATCTGCGCCGAAAGCTGATCGACGCGTGCGGCGGCCGCATCAATGGTTTGCTGGCGAGGGCCCGCGAACGCTTCGTCCAAAACCGCTTTGGCGGAGGCAACGTCCGCGTCGGCGGTGGCGGCTGCTGCGTCCAGGTCGGAGATGTCGATGCGGGCGAGCACGTCACCTGCTTTGACTGTGTCGCCTTCGTGCACCGCGACTACCACGAGTCGTCCGCCTCGTCGCATCGCCAGGGAACTGTCGCGACGGGCGATGATCTCACCGCGGTATTGATGGAACAATTCCGGGCCTTCGATGGAACCTGCTTCGGCAACTCGAACGTGCAAGCGTGGAGCGGTTTCCTTGGACGCTTGCTGTTCCGCCGCCGGGTCCAACGCGATGACACCGGTGCCCAAGACAATCGACAGAACCGTCGCCAGAACAAGGAAGGTCATCACTAGCGTGATTGATCGGGTGGGCCATCCACGATTCATGAGGAGGCTCCTTGGGTATCAGGTGCAAGCCACCGCATGCAGTCGGGGGATTGCCGGATCTTCTCCGCACAGCTCTCAAGATGTGGGCGAAGTTTTTTGACAAAGGCGTTGTACCGGCGGGGTTCAAACAGTGGTTCCCATCCCACGCTGTCCAGCAATCGATTGCCGTTGCGACGAATGGTTTGTCGTGGATCCTCGATGCCGACGGCGTTGAGCGATGGGCTTGTTGCCTCCAACACCAATCCACCGTAGCTGAGCGACCACAATCCAAAGACCAAGTCTTGAATCAACTGCGATGCGGCTCGGCCTCGCTCCGGTTTCAAGTGTCCTTGGTCGATTGCCCGCTGAATCACGCCACCGAGGGCTCCAATGCATTTCTGTTCGCAATCCGATAGCAAGTCACGACGTCCCGGCGAAGTCTTTTGCCAAACCACGTCGTGGCGAATGATTTGTTCAATCGCGAATTCGTCCGGCATGTGATCGGCGTAAACCTCGACAGCGATGCCAACCGCCGCACATTGGTCACGGGGGACGGTTTGGCTTTGAATCGCACATTGGAACAACGCGATTCGACGCTGAACGGCACGGGTCGCGAGGGCGAGTTGGATTTCTTCTTTGTTGGCAAAGTGGTTGTAGATTGTGCCGCGAGTGCAACCCATTTCTTTCGCGATGGCGTTCATGTTGATCGCGCCCGTGCCACCGCTGCGGAGCATCGGAAACGCTTTGTCCAGAATCCGAGATTCACGTTGCTGAATCTCGAATTGCTTGGGCGTCAGTTGAGGCGGCGTCGATTCGGTGGCGGATGCGTGCATACCGACATCATGGTTGCGACCTGGAATTTGACAAGGCGCCAAAATTGACATTTTGTCAAAAAGTGGGAGCTGGTCATTCGACAATTGGTCCGCGCATGAAAAAAGCCGTGCCTCGGAGGAAGCACGGCTTTTCGATAAAACGTTTGTGAAGGTTGGGAATCAGGCGGCGGTTGCCTTGTCGCCCGCACCTTCTTTCTCGGCCAAACGAGCTTTCTTTTCAGCAACGGTTCGATAGTCGACCACGTCCCAAACCAGTCCAGTCGCACGAAGCAACTTGATGGCTTGCCAGGTGATGTCGAACTCCCACCACTTGTGACCGTGTTTGGCCATGCGTGGGTAAGCGTGGTGATTGTTGTGCCAGCCTTCGCCGTAAGCCACGATGGCGACCAACCAGTTGTTGCGGCTGTCGTCGGTGGTTTCGTAGTTCTTGTAGCCCCACATGTGCGAAGCACTGTTGACCATCCAAGTTGCGTGAAGCACGGCAACCAAACGGACGAACATGCCCCAAACCAGCATCGAGATCCCCAGTTCCCAACCGCCGAAGGCATAGCCGATGCCGAGCAGTGCGAACGAAGCCACGATGTGAATGGGCAGGAAGAGCACGTCAAAGGCACGCATCACGGGATCTTTGTACAGATCCGGCACCCAACGTTTCAGGTAAGCGTCGCGATCGCCGTTGTGCGTGTGGAACGCCAACCAGAACACGTGGCTCCAGACGCTGCCGTCGTGTGGTGAGTGCGGGTCGCCTTCGAGGTCACTGTGGGCGTGGTGTTTGCGGTGATCAGCGACCCAATCCAGTGGAGAACCTTCGCCGGCGAAACAACCGATGGCGGCGAAGGTGTATCGCACCCAGTTGTAAGTCTTCATGCCGGTGTGAGTCAGCAGGCGGTGATAACCCAAGCAAATGCCGAGACTTCCGGCGACCCAGTGAAGCACCAGGGCGGTGATCAAACCGGTCCAGGTGAACGTGAATGGGGCGGCGAGGCAAACGAGGTGAGCCATCGCTAACCAGCCGACTGCCCACCAACTGATGTTGTCCATGCGGACGCGATCGGCCTTGGTCGGTTTGGCTTGATCGCGTTTTTTGGCCTCTTTCTGAGCGACCAGCGACGAAAAACCGTCGGCGTCTTCTTTGCCAGGTTGATCCAAACGCAGGTTCTTGCCCGCATCTGGCGTATCCAAAGTGGCGGGTGCCGATTGGATTTCAGGTGATTGTTTATCCTCGTTGCCCTGCTTTTTGACGGGGCCCCGGTTTTTGGTGGGTTCAACAACGGTCGACATCAGAGAACGATCCTGGTCTCGTGTTCACTACTGGTCCAGTCAAAACGCGGCCAGGGTTGGCGTGCGTCTCGATTCCGCGGGAAGAATAGCAACCCGATGCCGTTTCGAGGTCTCGCTCAATGTAAATCCGTGTAACGGTTGTGTAATTGTTGGCTGGGCCCGCCGATTCCAGAGGGGGCAGGTTGCAGCCGAGGGGGCGATCTGGTTCTTTTGAGGGCGCAGATCGAGCGGTCAATGGGCGGACACCGTCAATCCATGACCCGGTTTGCTTCCCCACCCCACCCATTCGCCCAGCTTCTAGCTATCCGAATCAACCGTCCGAAGTTGCAAGGACGAGTTGAATCGAGGCTCTCGCACACGTGAACACTCCCTCCAACGATTCGGCTGCGGTGAACTCGTCGCACGGCCAAGGTGACGCCGTTCCGTTGGCGATACGTTTGCAACAGCGTGCCGAGATGCTCCGCGAAGTGCGCTGGTTTTTTGACTCACGTGGTTTTATCGAAGTCCAGCCACCGTGTTTGAGTCGCGATTGCGTCGTGGACGCTTTTCTGGATCCGATCGAAGTCGACGCGTCCCAGGTCGGCTGCACCGAATCGGATGCTCCCGAGCGGTTTTATCTGCAAACTTCGCCCGAGTCCGCAATGAAACGGTTGCTGGCCGAAGGTGCCCCGTCCATCTACGCGATCACACCTGTGTTCCGTAAAGGTGAGATCGGGGATCGGCACAACGTCGAATTCACCATGTTGGAATGGTACGAGGTCGCGGGTGACGGGCGATCCGCCATCGCATTGATGGGCGACCTGGCCACGGAAATTTTGCGAGTCCCTTCCTATCAAGTCGTGACTTACCGCGAGGTGTTCCAATCGCATCTTGGTTTCGATCCGATTGATGTGCCGGTGAATGAGTTGTTTCGGCATGTCAATGATTTCGACGCGGTACTGGCTGAGTCAATCGGTCCGGATCGTGATGCGTTGTTGGATGTGCTACTGAGCGAACGGATTGAACCAGTGTTTGCCAGTGAACAGCCCACCATTCTGACTCGCTATCCGCTGACGCAAGCCGCTTTGGCAAAGCCATGCGAAGCAGATCCGCAGTGTGCTGAGCGGTTTGAGTTGTTCTATCGAGGCATCGAGCTGGCCAATGGCTACGACGAACTACTCGACGCAGACGAGTTGGTCCTGCGATACAAGCAAAACAACGAAACGCGAATACGACACGGGCGTCCAGCGTTGCCGGTGCAGACGACTCTCGTGGACGCCATGCGTCGTGGGTTGCCGGAGTGCAGTGGCGTTGCACTCGGCATCGACCGATTGTTGATGCTCCGTGTGAACGCTGACTGCATTGAAGATGTGATTCCTTTCCCCACCCATCGAGCCTGATTGAAGACCATGCAACTTTCCTTGTTCCGTCGATGTGTGTGCGAGGTGATCGGGACTTACTGCTTGGTGCTGCTGGGGTGCGGCGCGATGGTGGTGGAGTCGCAAACGGGGCTGTTGACACATGTGGGTGTCGCCACCGTTTGGGGATTGATCGTTTTGACAATGATCTATTCGATTGGTGACCTGTCGGGAGCTCACATGAATCCGGCGGTTTCGTTGTCGTTTGCTATCGTCAAACGTTTGCCTTTCCCGGATGCCATCGCTTACATCGTTGCGCAGTGCATCGGTGCGACATTGGGTGCGGCATCGCTGTTGATCGTGTTGGGGAACGACGAGATGAAACTCGGGGCCACCATGGCAACGTTGCCGGACGGGTCGGCTTGGGCTGTGGAGTTCATGATGACGGCGATCCTGATGTGGATTGTCATGGGGGTTTCAACGGGTGCGAAAGAGAAGTCCATCACCGCTGGTTTGGCCGTGGGGGCCACCATTGCTATGGAAGCCTTCGTCGCGGGGCCGTTGACCAAAGCGTCGATGAATCCGGCTCGCAGCCTGGGACCCGCGGTCATGTCGAACCACTATGATTTGTTATGGCTGTATCTGACCGCACCGTTTGTGGGAGCCATCGCGGGCGCGTTGCTGTATCAGTTCGTGCGGGTTGAAAGTGATTCCGAGACCGAGGAAACCAAGGTGAATGAAAAACTAGCGACCGTCGTGGTGCTGGCCATCGGTTTGGCGTGGGGAGGCTCGGTCGCCACGGCTGACGATTCGAAAGCTTTGTTGCGTCCCAACGACCGGATCGCCGTCATCGGGGGAACGTTCGTGGAACGCATGCAGCCTCGTGATGAATTGGAAGCCGCGTTGCAAACACGACGACCGGATTGGAAGTTGTCGTTGCGAAACTTGGGGTGGTCCGGAGACACGGTTTCCGCGATCGCACGCAAGCGTTTTGAAACCATCGAAGCCGGGCGAGCTCGCAGAATCGCGGACATCGAGGCCGCTGATCCGACCGTTGCATTGGTCTGGTACGGCCAATCCGAAGCGGGTGACTTTCAAGAGAACGCTGATGCCTACCAAGCGGAACTGATGCGGTTGGTGGACGATTTGCAGGAACGTTCCATTCGAGTGGTACTGCTAACCCCGGTGTCGGTGCCTGGTGATCGCCGACCGGATTACAAGGCCGGTTTGGAGGCTTTCACAACGATGCTTCGTGACGTGGCTCGAGCGAAGTCATTGGCGTTGGTGGAGCTGAATTGGCATCCGACGGAGGAGCAACTTGTGGAGGACCGCTTGCTACCCAGCGATCTCGGCTATCGCCAATTGGCCGCCCAGCTTTCGCAAGCCTTGCTGGCTTCGCCGGAGCACCCAGCAACAGCGGATCATGACGACATATTGGAGGCTGGCGAAGATTCCAGCCGCAATGCTTTGTTGGACGCGATTGCTCGAAAGAACGCTTTCTTTTTTCATCACTACCGGCCGCAAAACGAGACGTACCTGTTTTTGTTCCGCAAGCACGAACAGGGCAACAACGCGGTGGAAGTCGAGCAATTCAAGCCCATCATTCAGGCCGCGGACGAAGCGATTTGGAAGGCGGCTGGCCGGGCTTCGTCTTCGTGATCTCGCCCCATCGCTGAGTGCATGATTCGACTACAATGGCGGCCTCCCCACATCCCGCCTCTCTTTACGGTTGAATATGCGCCCCATCGTTTCAAACCTTCGTTCGTTTCTATTGATCTTGGTTGGTGCCGTTGCCGTCCAGCACGGTGCCAATGCCGCCGACCAACTGCCGCCGACCCCCGAACGTGATGGCGTCCAGCCTCGCAATGTGGTTTTCATCCTGACCGATGATCACCGTTTTGATGCGATGGGCTGCGCCGGGCACCCGTTCTTGGAAACGCCGAACCTGGATTCCATTGCGGCCAACGGAACGCACATCAAGAACGCGTTTGTCACGACCAGCCTTTGTTCACCCAGTCGTGCATCGATCCTGACCGGTTTGTACACGCACAAACACCGTGTGATCGATAACAACCGTTTGGTCCCCGATGGCACGTTGTTCTTTCCCCAGTACTTGCAACGTGCCGGGTACGACACCGCGTTCGTGGGCAAGTGGCACATGGGCGGCCACCACGACGACCCACGTCCCGGGTTCGATCATTGGGTCAGCTTCCGTGGTCAAGGAAATTACTTGCCACCGGGACCGAAGTACACGCTGAATGTGAACGGCGATCGTGTGAAGCAGAAGGGATACATCACGGACGAGTTGACGGACTACGCCGTTGATTGGTTGAAACAACGCAGTGACGACAAGCCGTTCTTTTTGTATCTGTCGCACAAAGCCGTCCACTCCAACTTCACTCCCGCCGAGCGGCACCAAGGTCGCTACGCCGAAGAAGACCTGAGCTTCTTGCCCACGGGGAAAGAGTTATCGGCGGAGAAGAACACGCCTCGCTGGGTCCGTGACCAAAAAAATAGCTGGCACGGAATCGATTTCTCTTATCACAGCGACAAAGGTTTGGATTACCTCTATCGTCGTTACTGCGAGTCAGTTTTGGCTGTGGACGACAGCGTCGGACGAGTGTTACAGCAGCTCAAGGATATGGGAATCCACGACGACACGTTGGTCATCTACATGGGCGACAATGGCTTCATGTGGGGCGAACATGGTTTGATCGACAAACGTGTTTCCTACGAAGCCTCCATTCGGGTGCCGATGTTGATGCAGTGCCCCAATTTGTTCGAAGGCGGAAAGCCGATCGAAAACGTGATCGGCAACATTGATGTCGGCCCAACGATTCTGCACGCGGCCGGCCTTCAAACACCGGAGTACATGGATGGTCAAAGCTTCCTCGATCTGCCCAATGACCGCGATGCGGATTGGCGAAAGTATTTCTTGTACGTGTACTACTGGGAAAAAAACTTTCCTCAAACGCCCACGCAGTTCGCCCTTCGTGGCGACCGGTTCAAGTACATCACGTACTACGGGTTGTGGGACACCGACGAGCTTTATGACTTGCAGACGGATCCGGATGAACTGAACAATCTGATCCACGATCCAAACTACAAATCCGTCGCGAAGGAAATGGAAAACCAACTCTATTCGATGCTTGGTGACGAAGGCGGAATGGACATCCCGATGAACCAGCCGCGTGGTGGTTCGAACAACAAGCGTTGGGCGGAACAAGGTGGTGAGGATGCCGCTGACTTTCCAAAGGCATTCGTGGTGGAACAGCCTTTGAATCGCAACGCCAACTGATCTTTGTGGTCCAGATGACAATTTGTTTCAGCGGAGCGACCTTGCTCGCCCGCTGAAATTCAGCACCGTCGCCGTCCGGTTTCTTTAGTGTGTGTCGTAGCCTCGGTTAACACTCAGCGTGCGGCGATTGCCCTTTTCAACTCATGCACGCCCGTTTGGGCATCCCGAAAGCGTCTCTCATGATGAATCGTTACGCTTGCATCACTTTGTTTTTGGCGGTCGTGGCATGGTCTTGCGAGTCTGCATCGGCTGACGTCGCTGGTTCGCGACCGAACATTGTGTTCGTCATGGCGGATGACATGGGATGGGGCCAGCCCGGGTTCAATGGCGGCGATCCCAAACTGACGCCGAACATGGATCGTTTGGCTTCGGAAGGAATGCGGCTGAACGAGTTTTACACCCACAGTGTGTGTGCTCCGACCCGTTCCGCTTTTTTGACGGGGCGTTACGCATTCCGAACGTGGAGCGATTGGCGGTCGGAAGACTTTGGCAAACCCAGTTACCTTGCCAAATTGGGTTTGGAGCTGGCTCACAATGAACGCGGTGAACCCACGCGACGCATTCACGCGTTGGACACGGACGAGCGAACCATTGCCGAAGCACTGCGAGATGCGGGGTACTTCACTTCACTGATTGGAAAGTGGCACCTGGGCGAATGGCTGCCGGAGCACTTGCCGATGGGGCAAGGTTTCCAACATCAATACGGGCACTACGCTTGGGGAATCGACTACTTCACCAAGACCATTGTTCACAACGCGCCTGCCCGTTTCGCGGTCTACGACTGGCACCGCAATCAACGACCGGTCCAGGAAGACGGCTACGCCACGGATTTGTTTGCGGCGGAAGCCGAACGGGTGATCGCGGAACGCAAGAACGATGACCGCCCGTTTTTTATGTATGTGGCCTTCAATGCGGTGCATGGGCCGTTGAACCCGCCGCCGGGATTTCAAGGTGCTGCGGACGATCCGATGGCAATTCGCGAGGCGATGCTGAAACGATTGGACACCGCACTGGGTCGAATTAGCGACGCCATTGATCAACATGGTTTTCGCGACAACACCGTGTTCATCTTCACCAATGACAATGGGCCGGTGCTGGAAGAACTCAGTCAGCCGTTCCGCGGAACTAAAAACACCACTTTCGAGGGTGGTGTGCGTCAGCCGGCGATCATCCGTTGGCCCGGCCATATCGAGCCGGGAACCAGCAAAGATGGTTTGATGTTCATCGCCGATTTCTTCCCGACCTTCGTGACATTGGCGGGTGGCAGCCACACACAACCACGCCCGGTCGACGGAATTGACATGACTTCCATGTTGTTTGAGGGCGGTCAAAGCAAGCGAGAAGAGATCGTCTTCGATGTTTCGGGCAGCGTGCGGATGCCTACCATTCGGCGAGGTGATTTCAAGTTGATGGGCGATGCGCTCTACGACATCGCAAACGATCCGTTCGAGAGATCCGACGTCGCGTCTGAGCATCCTTTGTTGGTCGCGGAGTTGAAGACTCGATTGTCGGAGATCGGCGAGGAGCGACCACCGCTGGGAGACAAACCGCTACTGATGGATCCTCCCCTGCCTTATGTCTACGGATTGGAGGAACAGCAAGACGTCCCAGCGTGGCTGATCCAGGCCGTCGAGAAGGTCCGTGCCACGCAACCCAAGGAGTGGGCGGAAGGAGAGACGCCTTGGCCCAAAGCTCCCATCGGCCCCGACGCCAGCAAAATGACTGGCCTCAAAGACGAGGCCGTGAAGTGATGCGAATTTGGTTTGATTGTCGCTGACGAGCTCGCTTTCGGTGGATCCTGTCGATGGCATTGGAAGTCGCGAAGAGCGACGCGTGTTGGTTCTTTTTTGTAACTTAAATCCTGCGTCCGGAAGGGGCTTTCATGTCACGGATTCTTTATCTGGCAGTCACCTTGTCGACTTGCGTCTTTGCCGTTTCGGCTGCCGCGGAGAACACCGTCAAAATTGACGGGACCTCACACATGGCAGAATTCAGCAGGGCGGTCATTGAATCGGCCGAACGAGCCAACTTCCTTTTGCATTGCGAGAATCAAGAATCTGGCGCGGGGGCCGGGCTCAAGCACTTCGTCATGAAATACACCGACATCAACAAAATGACGAGAGAGCTGAAGGAGCGAGAGCGGAAACAGTGTGAGAACAGCGACTTTCATTTCTTGGAAATTCTTTTGGCGCACAGTCGCGATGAGGCGGAAACATTCAGGCTGTTGGTGAACCGCGAGTCATTGACGAAAGAAAGCGTGAGGATCTTTCTGGGGCACTGTCTATCGGATAGCGTCCAGGCTTTGGCGGACCAGCATGCAAAACGACTGGATGCCGCGGAATTGAGAGAAGCAAGAAATCGATTTCGAGAGGCGATTTTCAGCACGGTGGCAAACGTCAAGTAACGAACGTTCAAACTCGTTGAGGAAATGAATCCGTGTCTTCGTTGTTGAAAAATGCCTTGGCTTTCGTTGCTGGCGTGGTTTCGGGAAGCGTCGTCAACATGTCGATCATTCTCGTTGGCACGGCATTGATTCCGGTTCCGGACGGAGTCGATATGTCCGATATGGAGCGTTTCTCAGAAAACCTCAGGCTTCTCAAACCGGTCAACTTTTTGACGCCTTTTTTAGCGCATGCGATCGGAACTCTGACGGGTGCCTGGGTGGCTGCAAAACTAGCGGTCAGTGCAAACATGAAGATCGCCTTGGGTATCGGAGCGTTCTTCCTGCTGGGCGGGATCATGATGGTGGCAACGTACGGAGGACCTCTTTGGTTTGCGATCTTGGATCTGCTGGTTGCGTATGTTCCGATGGGATACCTGGGCGGAAAGTTGGCTGGAGCGAAGAAGGTCAGAACCGCCTGAGTCAGCACGCTGTCCACCGGTCCTCGCCGAGTTCTGCGGTTTCGATCGTCCAGCCAGTACAGGAGCACTCAGCTTCGTGGGAGTTCGCAAAGTTCTCCGCCTGTGGGAATTGAGACGTTTTACGATCGAAGGCAACTCGACGCATAACGATGCGGTGTTTACGTCAGCTCTACATCGCACGCACTGACATCAGCGGCGAGGGCTTTGCAGAGCTGCAATCAACATTGTCTAGTTGCAAGGTGGTCGACCAGGTTTGAGTCGATTTCGCTCGAAATGCTTTGTCCGATTGCTGGCCGGTGGTGGGGGGGCGCGTTGTGGCAACCAAGTTTCGAGCTGATCATCAGCAAGCCGATGCATTTGATCTCGAATGCGATTGAGCCCGTTTGTGTTTTCGATATCCATTTTTTCCTTGCCGACTTCGTCGCTATGCTATTGGTTTCTGGATCCACCAACCGAGAGAAAGCATGAGCGGCGCCTCAACCCTCAACGATATTCCGATGCCCTTCCGTGAGCGATACACAGACATCGTTGAAATCGTGGAAGCGTTTTGCCGGGACCACTTGAACGATGAATACTTCGCTGTTTCTCGGGAATTAGCAGCTCACGTTTGCCAAGAAGGCTCGCCGGTGCGTTCGGGGAAAGCTTCTAGCTGGGCGGCAGGAATTTTGTGGGCTGTTGGTCGCGTGAATTTTCTCTCCGACCCGGCTTCTGAGCCTTGCATGACCCAATCGCAATTTGCGAAAGCGATCGGTGTTTCCGTCGCGACCATCAGCGCCAAGTGTCGGGTAATCTGGGACGGGATGGAGCTGATGCAATTGGACCCCAGGTTTTCGATCGCCAGTCAACAAGACTCGAACCCATTGGTTTGGATGGCGGAAGTGAATGGTTTTTTGATGGACCTTCGAACCGCCCCGCGAGAGATACAGGAAGCTGCTTTCGAGCAGGGAGTCATTCCCTACGTTCCCGACGCCCGATCAGACGAGGCATCGGACTGATTGTTGGATGGAGGGCACCAATTTCCGCTTTCAAGCTCCGAGGACGAGCGATCGTGCGATACGATGAAACGCCGATCCAGGAATTGCCTGGAGTCAAAGCTCATGCATTCGTGGATCGGTCGAGGATTGCAGGGAACCCTCAAAGAAAGCAACTTCAATGTCTGTGTGGAAGAATTTACAAGCGTTGTTCGTAGTCACATTTGTGCTTGGATGCACTTCGCGGGAGATGCCTCCTCATCCATTGACACGTCCATTGGTTGAAACGCTTGCTTGCCGGATCGTGGCAAGCGGTGCATACGATGCTGCCTTGGTTGCGGCTGCCCGAGCGGAATCAAGCCGCGTCGTCAGTCAAGCTGGAAAGACCGTTGGTGAATGGGTACCTGTAGCCGACCCGAGCTTGGCTGCTTCCGACATTGACGCACTGCCGGATGCGGTGTTGCGTCAAACTGAGTCAGGTGCAGAAATCCTTGTCGTGTTTTCTGAAGGTGACGTCACCGATGCGGATGTTGCCGCGGTCCACTCTGGTGGTTCCGACCTCGATGGGCAACCGACCATCACGCTCACCCTGACCGATGAGGGCTAAAAAAAGTTTTTCGACTTTTCCGTCAAAAACGCCAGTCGTCATGTGGCGATTATTGTCGGTGACGCGGTCCAGTCGGTGCCTCAGATACAAACGCCGATCAGCGATCAGTTCGTCATCGTTTCTCCGACGCAAGCCGCATCTGACAAACTTGTACTCGCACTGACTTCGCCGCCAACAACGACGGAGTCATCCGATGCGCTCGAGTCACGCAACTGATCGTTTCCAAAGCAGCCGGGGCACCGCAACGAAGTGTGTTCACAAAACGTCGCTTACGGCGCTGAGCAAGCCGCCGACGGTTGCTGAAATCTGCGAGAACCACAGATTCCTTAGGTGGCTTCGATCATCCCCGGCCGATAAGCCATGAGCAAAAGCGAGGATCGATTGCCACTCAAGCAAAGAAGAGCACACCCGGCAGGATTCGAACCTGCAACCCTCGGTTCCGAAGACCGATGCGCTATCCAATTGTGCCACGGGTGCGTTTGAAAGATGGGTGGCTCGCTGGAGAGCTTGCCACGACCTGCGACAGTATGCCGAACATCGCCGGGTGTGACAAGCCGGACAGGATGACTTTCATTTGCTATTCTCTGCCGTCCTGCAGTGAATTGCATCGCTGCGAAACAAGTGATTTGGATGGATCTTCGGTGGCGTTGAATTTGAGGCAAGATGTGAGTCGATCGAGACGCGAAAAGATGGGCTGGACACTGGGATCGCTCTTGCTGGGGTGGATGTTCGCTTGGTCTCCACTGTCGGCTTCCGCAGCAGGGTCGACGAAGTACGCACGTAGCGATAGCGACAAGCCGTTTTTGCATCACATCGATTTGTATGATCGCAACAACCGAAAGATCACCGCGGATTCGACGGAGCCCTATTCGGTTGAGAAGACCTGCGGACGTTGCCACGATCTGGAGACGATCGCCCACGGATGGCACTTCAACGCTTTTGCGAGCGAGCTGGAACGCCAGCGATTGAAGGCGGAAGCGGGGAACGAAGCGGAGTCGTCCGAGGTTGCCAAGCAGTCCGGGGAAAATCCTGACTCAGCGAAAGAATCAATCGCATCTGATCACGCAGTCGAGCACGACGCATCGCTGTATGACGGGCGGCCTGGCGAGCCTTGGATTTGGACGGACGCACGCACTGGGACTCAATTGCCGCTTTCTTATCGAGATTGGAAGGGACGATTCAATCCATCCGAAATTGGAATCAGCACGCATGAGATGACTCAGCAATTTGGCGCTCGGATTCCAGGTGGCGGTGTGGCGGCGGATTGGGATGCAAAGGCTGAGTCGGAACTGCAGGATAGCGAGCCGACTCGTTGGCCGATCACCGGAACGCTCGAAATCGACTGCATGGCGTGTCATGCGAAGTCGGGCGTTTACGATTTCGAACGGCGGCGTGAAATCATCGAGGATCAAAATTTCGCGTGGGCTCCCACCGCGGCGTTGCGATTGGGGGAGGTGTCCGGTTCCGTTGCGCGGTTGAAAACGGGGACAGATCTCAGCGACGAAAAAGTCCAGGCGAGGTTGCCGAAAGTTGAGTATGACAGCCGCCGATTCTCATTGGACGGCACCGTGTTCTTTGACCTCGTGCGAAAGCCTGAAAACGGCGCGTGTTACCAGTGTCACAGTCAGCGAACCGTTTCCGATTCCGGGATCGACGAGCGTTGGAATCACGATCAAGACGTTCACCTCCGCGCGGGCATGGCGTGCGTGGATTGCCATCGCAATGGAATCGATCACCAAACAGTGCGAGGATTTGAAGGCGAACAACACCCGGCCGGGGCAGCCGTCGCGACGCTCAGTTGCCGAGGTTGTCACATGGGCAATGCCAACGAAGCGGACGATCATGGGGGCTCGCTCTCGTTGACCGAAATCGCTTTCCGAGCCGGTCGTTTGGGTTCGCCGTACCCAAATCACGAAGGATTGCCACCAGTACACTTCGAAAAGTTGAGCTGTACGGCTTGTCACAGTGGTCCCATTCCTGGGGACCAGGCCGTTGGCTTGATGACCTCGCTTTCGCATGGGCTGGGCGAAAAAGGCCATCGCACGGGAGCGGAGCTACCCAGCATTCAAGGGCCCGTGTTCGCGAAGGCGGAAAGCAACGGATTGGTGACACCACACCGCGCGATGTGGCCGGCGTATTGGGGCAAGGTCGTCGATGGGCGAGTGTCACCGTTGCCACCGGAAGAGGTTTACGCCAAAACCCGTCGTGCACTACGTGTCCGAAAGGACTTCATCGAAGAGGTTTCGGCCGAAGGGAAGGAGACGTTTGACGAGAAGGTTTCCGCCGCACTGGAGGCCATCGAGAAAACGATGGAGGTGGAGCAAGCGGTTTACGTTTCAACGGGCGTCGTGTTCGCTCGTGGAGAGCAAGACGGCACGCTTCAGGAAGTTACCGTCGCCAACCCGGAGGCAGTCGAAATGGTTCGTTGGCCGATGGCTCACAATGTTCGCCCGGCGGGTTGGGCTTTGGGAGCCACAGGGTGTTTGGAATGTCATTCCGACGATGGGCTGGTGTTCACTTCGACTGTAGCAGCGAAAGGACCGGCGCCGATCGAGGTTGAGCCTGTGAGCATGGCCGCAATTCAAGGACTGGATGAGGCGACTCGATTGGAATGGAACCAATTGTTCGGTGGACGGAAAATGTTCAAGGTCCTCACAGCGACTTCGCTGATCGTGTTGTTGTTGGCTTTGGTGGGGAGTTGTTTGCCAAGCATGAAGTCGCGGATGGATTAGACGGCGACTCAATGAATGAGTTGTTGCTGAGAAGGAATCTGGTTGGTTGATTGGTTTAATCGGAGTCGTGTTTTGTTGTCTTTGATTCGAAACGTTTCGTTGTTGGTTCTCGCGTTCGCGACGGGAGTGTCTTTCGCGACGGCGTTGCCCACGTTGTGGGGCGGGCACTTGGGAGGCGCGACGTTGCGTTTTCACATGATGGCCAGCGGCGCCGTGGTGACGATGTTGCCAGTCTACGCGGTGGTTCAATTGCTGCAGCGAAACCGGGACGCACAAGGTTCGATGCTGGAGATCAGCGTGTTTCGGGCGCTGCTGGTGATGGGAGTGGCAACGATCGCGACCATGTTCGTTTGTATGTTGCCGATTGCGTCCACGGACACCATGCATGAGTTGGTCGAGCTGCATGGATGGTTCGGTTTTGTGCTGGCGGCGCTGGTAGCTCTCAGCGTTTGGATCGCGGTGAAGATGCGGGCGGAACGGAGTTCCAGCGGCCACGCGGCAACATAAGGAACGGTCTAACAGAATTGTCGGCCGCCACGGCGTGCTGAGACCGAGTCAGTATGTAGGCCGGACCGCAGCGAAGCGAAGTTCCGGCAATCCCCAACGTTGTAGCGGAATGGGCGCGAGCCCTCCGGTGTTGCGTCATCGGCAACTGGTTGCCGGCGCGGCCGTTTTGGATGGGAGTCCCGTGCTTGAACCACGGGCAGGTAGCACCGTTGGCCGGCATCGCTTTGCCTGACAGCAACTCAGCGAGGTTTGGAAATCCAAACGGCCGAGGCTTGGCCTTGAGGCGTGATGTTCAGGTTGATGAAGCTGTCGCCGGCGGGGCGATCGTTGCTGGTCACCGCCGCGATCGGGCAACTTGCATCCAGTTCATTCAGGTTGCGAATCGGGAACAGCTCACTTCCGAGGCATTGCAGGCTGGCAATCATTTCCACCATCCCGCTGCCGGCTCCGATGTTGCCCAAATGGCCTTTGGCTGTGGTCACCGGAGGTTGGGCTTCTGGGAATCCGAACACATCCGCGATGGCGGCGGCTTCGCAGGTGTCGGTGTCAACGTCGGACAAACCGTGTGCATGGATGTGCCCAACGTTCACGGGACCATTGCTTTCGACCGAGCCATTTTCGCGTGCGGATCGAATGACGCCTCGCAGGACGTTTGCAAAGCCGGTGCGAGCGGGTTGGTCACCGGCAGCCGGGCCAACGGCACTGCTACTGCAAGCGATGATTTCGCCGTAGATCGTCGCGCCGCGTTTTTCGGCGTGTTCCAATGATTCGCAAAGCAACGCTCCGGCGCCTTCGCCCACCACGCTGCCATCTCGCGTTGCATCAAACGGGCGAGACATCTGCGTTGGGTCTTCTGTGTCCGATGCCAGGTTCTCTTGCATGGAAGCGTGAAGCGTCCGCAATGTGTGCACGCGTGAACCGGTGGAGCCAACGACCAGGGCATCCGCGTGACCGCGGGAGATGGTCGACACGGCTTCCGACAATGCCGCGCCGGCGGAGGCTTCTCGCAGAGTGATCGAGTTGTTGGGACCGCGGAGGTCGTTGTAAATCGCAATGTGCGAAGCGGGCATGTTGGGCAAGTACTTCAGCAACCACAGTGGATTGACTTTGGGCAACCCGAGATCGCCCCACTTGGTGAAATCAAATTCGCCGTCGGTCGTGCAGGCCGCGATGCCTTCGGCGTATTCTTCCGGCAGCGACATGATGTAGTCACATCCGTACACGACACCGGTTCGGTCGCGATCAAAGTCGTCTGGGTTGTGACCGCCGTGATGCAACGCCAGTTGAGCGGCCGCGACACCCATCTCAATTTCGCGGCACATGACCTTGCTGCCTTTGCGGATGGTCCGCTGCAAGGTTTTCTCAAGCGGTCCGTAGTCGCTGATGTGGCCAGTGAATTGGTTGGCCTCGGCTCCATTGCTGATCGGCAATGCATCCGTTGGGATTTGGGTGAACGGAGCGATGCCGCTCTTGTTTTCACGCAATCCGGTGAGAAGTTCGTCCGGGGTGTTACCGAGCGGGCTGATCACGCCGATGCCGGTGATGACAACGCGTTGGGCGGAAGAAGCTGGCATAGACGAAAATGGATCTGAATGGTTTCACCCGAGCCACGCGGGGCCGGATGCAAATGGAGCGGGTTCGGGGGACTTTGCGGGCCGGCGAAGATAGCAAATCCGGCTCCGGTGCGGGAGTCGGATGTTGCTGGGCCAATCGCGGTCGGACGTGGGTTGGCCTCGTTCGAGGGGGCGATTGCCCGTCGAGCGGTTCAAGACACGGGGATTTCATTCGCTCATGAAATTCACTTCCCTGCCGGTGGTCGCGGAGTAAACGACCGGCGAAGGGCGATCAATAGCGGCCGCGATTGGGGGCGGAAACGCGAGTTCCGATTTGCGGAACCAACGGAGTCGTCGTCAGGTTGTCCGACGCTCGGCCACGAAATTCGACGAACATCAGTGCGTCGGAACGTCCCGCGGTGGTTCCGGTGATCGAGCTGAGATTCAACAGCGGAACCATCGATTGATTCCGTTCGGGGCTGGCAACCACGCCGCAAGAGAGCAGTAGGACCATATCCGATGGCCAGCGAAAACGTTCGTGCAAACGCCAGCTGACAAGTTGTGGGACTTCGATCTTGGTGCGGTGGACTTGGTTGTTTGGCAGCGGCAGGTCCAGTTCGACGGGCACAAATTTGTCGACTTGGTCGATGTCGGCTTTGATCACGCAGTCCAGGGTTCGACCGTCGACGCTGAGCAGCGGGCTGACTTCGATTTGAAAGCCTTCTTGGATTTCGCCGGTTTCCGGTTCGTACGGCGGCCAGTGTGCGGGTGACGGTTTGACGTTCAGGACGTAGTTGCGACCGCGGGTGCTGGCGAGTTTTTCCGTTTGGCCGTTGTTCATGATCAGGTCGACGGCTTGAACTTCACGAACGTCGGTACGCGAACGCAGAGTGTTCATGACCAAAGCGGCGTTTTCTTTCGTCAGCAACCAAGCCTGCAGGCCCGGTGACTGAACGTTGACGTGCTGCATCAACATGTGAGCGTTGCTGCGCCAATTTGGATTGCTGACGGTCATCAAACGCAAATTCATGACTTGGGGTTCTTTGTCACCCGCGACGAAACGTTCGACAATGCCCGCGATGACTTGGTGCATTTCGTTGGTGTGATAAACCTTCAGCTCGTCACGGTCGGCACTCATGAAACCGAATGGTTCCGTGTGCCAAACGTCCGTGCCGGTCTCGCGAACGATCCAGTCCACGACGGCTTGGTGCGGGCGATCGTGTTTGGTCAGGTAACCGGTGTAGGGGCTGAGGTTGTAAACGCGGTGTTCTTGTCCAGCTTCGCGAGGCAGTTGACCGCCGGCGGACAGTTGACCCGATGCGGCACCGCTGGACGGCAACGCGTTGTTGGCCGAGCCTCGATTTCCGGACGAGGGTGGCGTTTGCAAGCTTGGCGGTGTGTTGGCAGCGTTCGGTGCCGGCGTTCGCGGCGCGAAGCCTTGCGAATTGTTGTCTGGTGTGTTGCCGGGGGAGGTCGATGGCCCGCGTGCCACCGAGTTGGATGGCAGGCTGAACGATTGGGCGGCGAGCGGCTCGCACGCGATCGCAACGCCAGCGGTCAGCAAGCATGCGGAGGCGATTCCACGAAAAATGCGTGAGCGAACGGATTTTGGGAAGGATCCCAGAAGGTTTGCTTGGGCCATGGTGGGTTGCGATTGAAAAGAGTCGGGCATGAGAAGCCAGCAAAACACGGAAACGGGACCGTGGATCACTCGCACCGACGCCTATACCGAAACCCGCAAACTCGCAGCAAGTCCGAAAGAAACGCGGGAAACTGCGATCCAACTACGATCAGCCCAACTACGATCAGCACGCGAAGCGGCGAAAAAGCGAGCGGCGACCCGTCGAAATGAACGTCCGCGATCCCGCAAGGCCAGCCGGCGTGCGGTTCAATCTTCGAAAACCGCTTCTTTAATGTTGCGAACCAGAGCCTGTCGTGTGAACGAGATCGCTTGGATCGAATCCACGTCGACGCCCAGTTGGCGGCCGAGCTTCAGTGCCAAGTCGACATCGCGGACACCGTGATATTGATTGACGACGCGGCGGCCGAGGTTTGGATCCGGCACCGAGATCGTTTGGTCGCGGTATCGATAGCTGCTTTCGAAGGCGTCGGCCAATTCCTCGATCCAATCTTCGGGAACTCGGCGGAGCCGACAATGTTCCACGCTCCACAGGTCATCCCCATGGCATTCGTCGAGAAGGCTCAACGCCACGTCGAATGGCAGACTCATTGGACGACCGTGTCGATCTTGGCGGCCAAGATAAAATCGTTCTCGCTCAACCCGCCAATGGCGTGCGTGGTCAAGACGACTTCGAGATGCCGATAACCGGTGAGATGCAGATCAGGATGGTGCTGCTCTGCCTCCGCGAGATCCGCGATGGATTGGATCAGGCTCACCGCTTTTACAAAGTTGCCCGTGTTCAACCGTCGACGAATCGTGGTGCCGTTGTCATTGAGTTCCCAATTTGGCAACGCCTTCAAATGGAACGTGGCGGTGTCCGCGCTGATCTGGTCAACGCCACCCTCGCAGGGAACGCAGCGTTTTAATTTCCAGTCGATGTGGGTTGGTTCTGATTTCATTCCTAAATTTTAACATGTCGACGGTGAATTGATCGAGACTTGCATCATCGGTTGTGTCCGGATGTTTCGATCCGTGTCGCTTCTTCGTGAGGTTGTCGATCGATCGGGGAAGGCGACCTCGTTTGTGAAAAATCCACGACGCGAAAAACGCTTGATCGACGAGGTCGGCGTTTGTCGTTAATCTGAAACGCATGAATGCTCCCGGTCCCGACTCCGCCTCTTCCGATCGCGAATTTGAAATTCGTTTGGTGGAGCAGATCCGCGCGGGAGACTCGGATGCTTGGCAACAGTTGATCGATCGCTTCGAAGGTCGTTTGTTGGCCTTTGCCAAACGACGTTTGAACGACACGTCGACCAGCGAGGACATTGTTCAGGAAACCTTTGTGGGGTTCCTGGTTTCGCTTCCCAATTTCGATTCGCGTCGACGGTTGGAGAGCTATCTGTTTTCGATCTGCAGCTACAAGTTGACGGACCATCTGCGGCATGTCGGGCGACGTCCCGAGTTACCGTTGCTCAGTCGCAGCACCCCGTCGGGAACCGGCAGTGGCGAAGTCTTGCAGGCCGATGGAATGCGGTTGCCAAGTTCCATCTGTCGAAGTGCGGAACGACGCGCGTTGGAACAAGATTTGGTGGTGGAGGTCATTCGTGAACAAGTCGCGAATTGGCAATCACGCGGGAACTTTTCCAAGCTGAAGGCGATCGAGATGTTGTTCGTCTTGGGCCGTGGCAATCGAGAAGTCGCCGAACGGCTGGATCTGACCCAGCAGCAAGTCGCGAATTTGAAGAGCGATTTTCTGACCCGAATCGCCGCGGTGATCAAGCGACGCGATCTGAATTTGGACGTGTTTCCGGAATTGCGAGACGAACCCACGTCGTCTGGCGGTTGAACGCTCGGTCCCAAAATGGTGGCCTCACCGCCGTTGCGACACCCCGCAGCAACTTCGGCACGATGGTTGCGTTTGAAGGTTGATGGATCCGTTTCCTTCAAGCATTTGGTGAAGTCGTGGGTTTTCTCAAGCAAACCTTTTCTGAGTTTTCAAAAGACCGCTGCAGCACGTTGGCCGCTGCCCTCGCTTACTACACGGCGTTCGCCCTGCCGCCGCTGTTGTATCTGATGTTGACCGTTTTGACATTCAGTTTGTCGGTGATGTACGACAGTGAACAAGCAACGGAAAAGGCGCAAACCATTCTGCAGAGCCAAGCATCGCAAATGATCGGCAATCCCGCGGCGGTGGATCAGATCGAAACGATCATGAATAACAACGAGGCGGCCTCGGGGAAGTGGTGGAAAACGCTGCTGAGTTTTGTTGGCATTTTGGTCGGGGCCACAGGAGTCGTCGCGGCGCTCCAAGCGGCGTTGAACCAAGTGTGGGAGGTCAAACCGGATCCGGAAACCAGCGGTGTCAAAACAATGATTGGCAAACGATTGCTGTCGTTTGGAATGATCTTAGGGCTTGGTTTTCTGATGCTCGTGTCGTTGGTGGTCTCGTCCGTGCTGTCGGCACTCGGGGATCAAGTCGGCCAATGGGTGGGAATGTCTCAGGTTGGTGCCGAAGCGGCCAATTTTGGCGTGCAGGCACTGGTCGTGTTTGTGATCTTCGCAGCCATTTTCAAATTCATGCCCGATGCGGTCACGCGATGGCGTGACGTTTGTGTCGGAGCCGCGATCACCACGGTGTTGTTTCTGATCGGACGCTACGCGATGCAGTGGTATTTTTCGATCAGTGATCCTGGCGCACAGCTCGGAACCGCGGCGGCTTCGCTGGCCGTCTTGCTGGTCTGGGTTTATTACAACGCGATGATTGTTCTTTTGGGGGCGGAAGCCACTCAGGTTTACGCGGTGCGATACGGAGAAGGCATTCGTCCCGAACCCGATGCCGTTCGCGTGGTCGAGCAGATCAAGCATGGTCGCAATGCACCCAGTGCAGGATAAGCTTCGCTGACTCAATTCGCCGACGTTGTCTGTAGCAACGTCGGCGAACGCTTGATTGATGACGCCGTTCGCGACCCCGTTAGTTTTGTTGGACGGGAGATGTTGTCGGGGAGTGATTGCATCCTTGCTGATTAAGTTTGCTGATCAACCTCGCTGATGATCACGATCGGTGGCCTCTCGAATGGTCGCTAGCGTTTCCGGTTGCAGCAATTCCAATTGCACCGCGATCTCAGCAGCTTCCGTGCTGTCTTTGACCAAATGCATTGGCACACCAGCCCGATAGCTTTTTTCTTGCCACTGAGTGACGCGTTCGTCATGTTTGCTGTTGGAAAGAGGGTTCACGTCGCGAATGAAGATGGCTCGAATACGATCGCCCATCTTTTCTGCTGCGGTGGCATACAGTCGAGCATCTTGTTGACCGGAATCACCCACCAGCACAAACGGTAAGTGCGGGAGGTCATTCATGATTTCCAACGCGCGATGCAGTTTGTGATCATGACCGGCCGCGATGAACTTGTCCGGATCGACTCCAAGGTCTCGCAGGAACAGTGGACCGCTGGGGATCGAATTGTGTTGCAGAAACTCGTCCAGCAGATCGTAAAGGTTCCAAGGTGATGAGGAGACATAAAAAATCGGGTTGCAGTTGGGGCCGTGCAACGTTCCTCGGCGTTGCATGCACTGGTAAAGCTCGGCTGCACCCTCCAGCGGTGCGCGCGAACGTGCGTTGCTGAGCAGAGTGAGCTTTGCCATGGTCAAGAAGTCGGTGGCGGACGAGTGCAAAATCGTGTCATCGACGTCACTGATCACGCCATAAGTCGCCGTTTCCGGGATGTTGAGAATAGGGCACGTCGTGATTGATTCCAACGACGAAACGGCATCATGTTCGGCGATGCAGACGCGTGCTTCCGTCCACAGCTGCGAAGCGGGCTCCGTGCGGCGGTCCGGAATCTGGAAGTGGAAGTAACCTTCGCGGTCGCTTTGGGAAGGGTAGGTTTCGCCGTCCCACTCGGCTTCCAGTAGTACGCCCGGTACTTCATCGCTGGCGAAACGGCGGTACGAGTTGGATAGATTCTGCCACCATCGATCTTGTCGACCGCGAATTTCTCGAGGTGGGTTGGTTAGCACCCGGCCTCGCAAATGAATGTGCTCTGGCGTGGCGTACCCGCGGTAGCTTTGGATTTGTGGAACGCCCACCCATTGTCTGCTCCGACGCAATTTTCGAATGGCATCGTCGGCAATATCATCGACGGAAGAGGCGGCTCGTGTGAGCCACCGACGGACTTGTTGATTGAGGCTGGATGGATCGGAGGTTTGCATGACAATGTGTTTTCGCGAAGTGGGTGAACACTGCTTCGCGAATGCAAACCGCACGCCAGAAGTGTCTGATCAGGCGTCCAGAAGCGACTTGGCGATTCGAAGCAAACGATTGACTTTCAATGGTTTACTCAGGTACTCGTCAAACCCTTCGCTGATCAGTCGCCGCCGCGTGCCTTTCATTGCATCGGCGGTGAGCGCGATGATCGGCAATTCGATGCCTTGCGCGCGAATTTCGTGAACCGCGCCGAGACCGTCCAGTTCCGGCATTTGCATGTCCATCAAACAGAGATCAAACGGAGAATCGGTTTCGATGGAACGCAGGATCATGTCGACGGCTTGGCGACCGTTCTCGGCAACTTCGACTTCGCACCCGGCCTTCTTCAAGAAGTGTTGGGCCACGAATCGCACATCACGCATGTCATCCGCGATCAAAACCTTTGCGTTCAAGTGAACGTCTTGGTCCACTGAATTCTTGTTGCCGTCGTTGTCGTTTTCGTCGTCCGTTTTGATGGTCAGCCGACCCATTTCGCCGATCGGGTCAACCGGCAAACGCACGGTGAATTCGCTGCCCTGCCCTTCGCTGCTCTGAACATCAATCGTGCCGCCGAGTGCGTTGACCAGACGCTTGGTGATGCTGAGTCCTAATCCGGTTCCGCCAAAGCGATTCGAGATCGTCGAGTCCGCCTGCACAAAGGGTTCGAATAGGGTGCGTAACTTTTGTTCGGCGATCCCGATCCCGTTGTCGATGACTTTCAAAATCAAAAACGTTTGATCGTTTTCGCGTTCGGCTCTGGCGACCAAATCAACGCGTCCCTTGGGAGCAAACTTGATCGCGTTGGCGACAAGATTGATCATGATTTGTCGCAGTCGCGCCGGGTCGGTCGTGATGCTGCGAGGAAGCGGTTCGCTGATGTCCAGGTGCAAGGTGTTCTGGTAGTCGAGCGTCCGCATCTGCATCGTTTCGTAGATGTCGCCTAAGACTTCGCTGAGGGAAACGCTGTTGTTCGCAGTCGTGAACTTGTTGGCCTCGATTCGCGATAGATCCAGCACATCGCCGAGCAATCGCAACAAGTAGTCCCCGTTTCGCTGAATGGTTCCGAGATATTCCTGGGTCGTGTTCGGATCCGGATCCTCTTGCAGAATTTTGGTGAACCCGAGCATCGCCGAAAGTGGCGTCCGCAGTTCGTGGCTCATGTTCGCGAGGAATTGGCTCTTGGCTTCATTCGCCGCATCCGCCGCGAGTTTTGCTTCGCGTAATTCGTTTTCCGTTTGCAATCGTTGTTGAATGTTGACGAATGTGACCACGGCGCCGATGAAGTTGCCGTCTTCGCGGATGGGGTGGCACCAATATTCGACGGGGAACGTTTGACCGTCTTTTCGGCAGAACTGTTCATCGAATCGATTGATCGCATCACCGCTGCGGATAGCGGAAAACATGCTGAAGTCTTCACGCTCGATGGACGAGCCATCGGCTTTGCACGGTCGTGCCAGGTCGACCAAGTCCAGCCCCACCAACTCGCTGCCGTTTTCGTAGCCCAGCATTTGAGCCGCTTTTTCGTTGCTGAACGTGCAGCGACCGTCGATGTCCAACCCAAAGATGCCTTCGGCGGTGGAGTCGAGCAACAGACGGATGGTTCGTTCGTTGGTTTCCGTCTGTCTCGCAATTTCAATGCGTTCGGTCACGTCGTTTTGGACACCGATGAAGTGGGTCAGCGTCCCCGTTTCGTCTTGCACCGGCGTGATGAACAAATCATTCCAAAACGGCGTTGAGTCCTTCCGGTAGTTCTTGATCAACGCACGAATCGAGTCGCCTCGATCCAAAGCAACATGGATGTTCCGCACGGTTTGCGGATCGGTGTCTTCGCCTTGAAGGAAACGACAGTTGCGACCGATGACATCCTTCTCGGCGAAGCCGGTCATTTCCAGGAAGCCGCGATTGACGAAGGTGATGGGGTGGTCGGGCTGAGAGCAGTCGGTAATGACCACGCCGTTGGCTGCGGATTGAATCGCTTTGCTGAGCAATCTCATTTGCGATTCATGCGACTTCCGTAACGTGATGTCGCGGATCGAAGCAAATGTGAATTGTTCGTTTTGATTCTCGACCGGCGTCAGAGCAATTTCGACGGGCACATCGAGCCCGCCACGGTTTTTCAAAATGGATTCAAACAGCACCCCGCCGTTTTCGTGAGCCTCTTTCAATCGGTCCGGGAACGATTCCGTTGATTGGGGCGATTTGTAGCGTGACAAGGGATTCGATAGCAATTCATCCCGCGGCATATCGAGGATTTCGCACGCCTTGTGATTGGCGTAGCTGATCTTGCCGTCTTCGTCCAGCAAAGCCAACGCATCGATATTCGCGTCGGCCATGAATTTGAACTTCAAAACGTCTTGTTCGGCTTGGCGAAGTACATCGACGTCCACGAACGCGATCACCACACCGCACATTTCGTGGTTGCGAAGGTACGGTAGGGCGCGAACGAGATAGGCGGTTTGGTGAACAGTGACTTCCCACTCGAGTTCTTTTCGTTCATCTCGAACTTGTTCCAGACGTTCAATGAACGAATCATCAATGACGGGCTGCAGGAAAGTCGAAAAGGCGCGGCCGACGTCGTCTTGTTCAATCAGTAGCAGACGCGAAATTTCGGGTGTGATCCGCCGAATGCGGAGGTCTTCGTCCAGGAAGATCACGCCGGCCCGTGTGGTGCTGAGCAAGTTCACCATGTCGGCGTTGGCTTCGTTCAGTTCATTGACTCGAAGCTGAAGCTCAGCGTTGACGGTGTAGAGCTCTTCGTTGACGCTTTGAAGTTCTTCGTTGGTACTTTGCAGTTCCTCGTTACTGGCCACCATCTCTTCATTTGTGGCCTGCAACTCCTCGTTGGAGGTTTCGAGTTCCTCGATCGTCGCCTGCAAATTTTGGCGATTGAAGTTGAGTTCCTGTTCCAGGTTCTCGATTCGCGAATGCGCGGCGACGCTGAAGTCGTGAGTTTCCTGGGCGGACGAGTCGCTCGCCGATTCCGCCTGCAATTCTGCCAACGTTGATACGATCTCGGTGGGTTTGAACTGGATCAGTGCGAACTTACCGGCGGCGTGAGGCACGTCGTAAGGCTCCACCACCAGTTCCAAGTGCCAATTGGGGCCATCACTTGGCGAGGGGATGCCGTGATAGTGAACTGGTTTTTGTTGCTTCATTGCTTGGGTGACAGCCGCACCAATCGACGCCCGAAGCTCTTTGGTCACCATGTGAAGGATGTTGTCCGTGGGGACACCATTGGGAACCCGCAGGTATTGGTTGACTCCCGGAAAAATATGCAGCACCCGAAAATCGCTGTCGATCAACACGCTGGGTGGCATCTTTTCAGCCAGCAACGCGTTGTAGACCTCGACCATGTTGTCTTGACGGCGGGGTGCTGGCGATGACCCGAGGGAAGCCGAACGCGGTGCCCGATCCGAGATTCGTTGGTCCGTCAGTGGCATCCTGAGTTCGATCGGCAGGCGAACGTCTCGACGTTTGCGAAAGATTTTCCACTGTGCGTTGATCGAGTCGAATTCGTCGCCGATATCGCCAACGCTCTCGCTGGGGCCGAGAAACAACACGCCGTTGGTTTTGAGCGCGAAGTGAAACAGCGAAAGTGTTTTGCGTTGAGCCGGGGATTGCAGATAGATCAACATGTTCCGGCAGGAGACCATGTCCATCTGCGTGAACGGCGGGTCGTTGATGACATTCTGTGCCGCGAAAACGACATTGCGACGCAGCGTGTCTTTGACCACGTAGTCGTTCTCGCGTTGCGTGAAAAAACGCTCGCGACGTTCTTCGGAAACCTCGGCCAGTTGGGCTTCGTTGTAGCAGCCCGCAGCGGCGTATTGCAGTGAGCCTCGGTGAGGGTCCGTGGCGAACATTTTGAAATCAATGTCGCGGCCTGATTTCTCAATCCCCTCGCGCAAGAGCATGGCGATCGAATAGGCTTCTTCGCCCGTGGCGCAACCACAGCACCACACGCGAATGGTTTCGTCGGCGCGTTCGATCAGATCAGGAATGACCACGTCTTGGAGTGCGTCGAAGGCTTCGCGGTCTCGGAAAAATTTGGTCACTCCAATCAACAAGTCTCGGTAGAGCTCGTTGACTTCTTCCAGATGCTCTTCGACGTAGTGCACGTAGTCCGCGAGGCGGTCCAGGTGCAACAAGTCCATCCGACGTTGAATGCGTCGATGGACCGTGCCGGTCTTGTAGTGATTGAAGTCAATGCCGTGGTTCTTCTTCAGCAATTGAAAGACCCGGTCCAAGCCGGTTCTTTGAATGGATTCCAACGTTGAAGTTGTCGTTTGATCGGAGCGCTGCCCATCAAACAGGTATTGCTGGATGGCTTCGCCAATGTGTTCTGGCGGCAATTGCAAGTCGACGACGCCGGTGTTGCGAGCATTCATCGGCATGGAATCAAACTTGCAAGTCGATGGTTCTTGGACGATCACCAAACCGTCGTTGTTGCTGATCTCGACGACGCCGCGCGATCCATCGCTCCCCGTGCCTGACAAGATGATTCCGATCGCATGCTTCCCTTGGTCTTGTGCCAGTGAACGCAAGAATTGGTCGATCGGGTGCGTCAGAATTTTTTCGCTTCCGCGATCGGTCAGCAGCAACTTGCCATTGCTGATCACCATCTCTTTCTTCGCGGGGATCAAATAGATCGTGTCGGGTTGAACCTCAACGCCGTTGTTGACGACTTCCACCGGAATGTTGGTGACTCGCCGTAGCAAATCATCCATGTGGCTTTTGAAGTCGGGGGACAGGTGTTGAACCACGACAAACGATGTGCCCGTCGCCACAGGCATCTTGCTGAATAACTTTTCAAGTGCCTCCAGCCCTCCAGCGGACGCACCGATCCCGACAACGAAGTGTTTTGGTCGAGACGGCGAGGAGGTCTCCGGTTCCGATGCTGATTCGGCGGAGTCGGATTCTTCAGAGTGAACGTTCGGGTCGGCCATGGAGAAGGGTCAAGAAGGACGGGTGGTCATCTTCGGGGCCCTCGGACGCGATGGCGTTTGCGACGCCGGGCTGTGAGCCAGAAGCAAATGGATCGATGGCAATCAGCTCGCATTCATCGCTCATGAATGTACCGGAAAGCGATCGGGGATCGTTTCGACTAAGACTCGAGGGAAGCCGGTGCGTAGCAACAATTGTACCGGACGAAAGCCGATTCCGAGCCAGTTTAGGACCGTGATAAGCGTTGTCAATCAAGCCGAAGATCAACGCACGTTGCCGGGACGAGAACGCGTTTACGTGGGCTGGTTTGGGTGACTTTTCCGCCTGTTTCGAGTCCCATCGACTGATGCATCCATGGGGGCGCACTGAAGGGGCGACTTGGAAGCGTTTTGCTTGGTTCCCCGCAGGTCAGCTTGGTCATTTGGCGACCATCGTCGGTTAAAGACTCAAACGCAGTCGGCAAGCATGGTCCACCATTAGAACTCACGGAATTCCGACGCGATCCGGCGAAATTTCGCGGACACAGCGTGAGCAGGCGACGAGTTGTCGTCAAACCGGATGGCAGGATCGCCTTCGGTGAGTTGTCGAACGCAGGCCGTCAGTTGCTCTTTTGCCACCGGCTTTCTCAGGTAGGCGCTTCCACCCAGTGTTTCAACCATTCGGTGGATTTCGCCGTCCTCCAGACTGCTGGAAACGATGACCGGGGTGGACGCAACTGCTGGATCCGCATCGGTGCGGATGGTTTGTAATAAATGCAAACCACTGAGGTGCGGCATATCGATGTCAGCGATGATCAAATCCGCCGCATCACGCCGCAACGCGGTCAGTGCAGTCGCACCACAGGATGCGTGCACGACCATGTATCCAAGCTCTTTCATCCACTTCCCAAGCTGTTCACGAATGACGCGGACGTCGTCTGCTATCACGCACCGAAGCGAATGTTCGGCCGGAGATGTGGGGTTCAATGGCATAATGTCTCGTGTGGGGAATCGTGGTTCCGCGTCGGAATGCGAAACGTGTGCCAATCGAACGAGTCGCGTGCGTTCTGAGATGAATTGGCGTGGAAGAAGCCTCATGGTTCGCGAAACGGGGATTCATTTGCCCGCAACTGAATCTTGGGTGCTGTTTTGAAAGAGGTGTTGTGAACGCTTCGCGACAAAACGCAAGAGGCAATCGCGTAACAAACCGGATAGATCAACGAGATCCCAAGCAGCCACGGTGGCGGAAGCGGATAGTCCCAAGTCATGCCGAGCAAGGTCAATGACCACAAGGCAGCACCGATGAGGACCCACCCTCGATGACGCTGCGGAGCCAGGTTGGGATAGATCATGCGAATCGGTGAGACCGTCAGCACGGTCAAGCAACCCAGCAAGCATGCGACGGACCAAGGTCCCGCCCACTGAAACAGGATGCCGGCGTAGAACACCGCGATGTTCCAATAGGATGGAAAGCCACGAAAGAAGCCGTTTGCTTCATCCTTGGCGTCGCGGTGAGCGAATCCAAGCAAACTGGCGCCCATCGCCAAGGTGGTTGTCCATCCCAAACCCGCGGGCAACCAATCCATCCGCCAAACCAACAACAGAGGGATGAAAGCAAACGTCAAATAGTCCAGCAGATCATCGATCGTCCGGCCGTCGATGGATGCCGCGAATCGTTTGACATGGAAGCGGCGAGCCAGAGGACCATCGATCGCATCAATGACGGTCGTCACCAGTAAGTAGAGAAACACCACACGAGGATCACAATCTGGTTGCATGATCTCGTGCATCGCTAAAGCGGCGGGCACGATGCCCGACGCGGTTAGCAAATGGACGCAGTACGCCAGAGCCTGCTGGCGAGGCCTCGGTGTGCCGACGACGTCGACATCATCAGATGCGTTGTCGATCACGGCTGCACGGCCGGACTTCGATGGGGAGTCGGTTCCGAAGCCTGCTCTACCAATTCGGCTTCCGCGGCTCGTTCTAGTTTCTCCTTCGCGTCTTCTTCATCCGTCGACTTTTGTTCCAACGGTTCGTGCTCCCTTTGCATGGACGGTTGCAGTTGCAGGTCAATTAATATCGGAAAGTGGTCCGATCCAACGTGCTCGAGTCGTCGAATTTCACGAATTGCGAAATGGTCGGAATGAAAGACGTGGTCCAATGGGAATCGCATCCACCAGCGATCGGCATGGAACGAATTGAAGAAGCCTCGTCCACGGCGAGGATCCAGCAGGCGACTCAAACGTAAAAACAATCGCGTCGATGGTGACCAAGCGACATCGTTCAGATCACCGCCGATGACGATCGGACGGTGGTCTTCGGCAAGCTCCTTGCCCCACAGCACCAACTCGGCGTCTCGTGCGGTCGAGTCATTGTCACGAATGGGTTCCGGTGGGCGTGGGTGAACACCGATGACACGAATGAGTTCACCACTTTCCAGCTCGATCATGGCATCGATCGATGGGATGTCATCCTGGACGCGAAAACGAATCGCGTGTTTCTCGATCGGCAATCGAGACAGCATCGCCATGCCGTACCAGTTGTCTTGCGGGTAAACGATTTGGTTCGGTAGGTCGGCTTTTAAACTTTCAATCGCTGGAAGCCAGTCTTCGCTGATCTCCGCCGCGATGACCATATCGGCATCGGCTTCCTTCACGACTCGCGTCCATGTTTCGTATTTGTCGTTCTCCATCTCAACGTTGGTGACCAGCAAGCGAAGTCGGCGCTGGGACGCATGGTTGGACGTCGCCTGAGTCGATTTCCAGGCGGCCACTTGAGGCTTCGTCAGTGGCGTGTAAGGGATGATTCGAAAGAGATGCCAAAGCGAAATGGTCACGCCAAGTGCCGCGATCACCCACAAGTTCCAACGCATTGCCGCATCGGAATGATTCATCCAGACGAAGATGGCAGTGGCCGCGACGGTGACCAGCACCAATTGGAACCGAGGAAAGTCCCAGCCTCGAATGAACCAGTGTGGGTGCGAGCTGAGCGGAGCAAGCGAACCAAAGATGAGCACCGCAAACAACAGGTAGATCGCAACATTCAACGCGGTCTGCATCGGATCATCCTAGGTGTTTGTGGCATCGAAAAAGAGAGGATTGGGGCACTACGAGCCCGAGTTGGTCAGTTGTTATCCGTCCGGAAACGATCGGCTCCGAAAACATTGGATAGCAGTGTCGGGTCGATTCCTTCGTCATCACAGGCGTGAATCACGCTGACATCTCCCGTCGTTTCAAAAACCACAGCTTTGACGTCGCTAAGACGCCTAGTGTTGGCTTCCCGGAGTTTGCCCATCAGGTCGCTGACCGTCAGATTAGATTTCTTCAGATTGTCGTGGAGGATCTCGCTGCCGTGCATCAACAAAACCGGTTGGTTGTCGATGCAGCGACTGACTTGGGAAGATTTTCGGCGGGCGAATGCGATGGCCCACTGAATAACGAACAATGCGAGCAACGCCAAGCCACCCGCGAAAAGTGTTGGCGACGGTTGAGAGATGGTCGCACCCAAGATCGAACCTGTCGCAATGGTCATTGCGAAATCAGGGGCGGACATTTTCGAAAAGCTCCGCAGTCCGGTGATGCGTGTGTAAAGAAGAACGGCAGCGTAGGCACCAAATGCCGTTATCAAGATGCCGACGACTTCTTTCGTGGAAATGTCAATCCATTTCTCGAACATTAGTTAACAGTTGCTGGAGTGTTCATGTTAGTGGATGGAATGAGCAAAACCTAAAAAGAGAGGCGACGGGTCGGAGTTAACTTCCGGCCATGTCGCCTTCTCAAGTCAGAACGTTCGATGTCGATCAGAGAACGACAATCAAAGCGTGAATGATTCCGACGATCCAGAATCCAACCAAGGTCAAGACGACGTTGAGTAGAAACTGTCCGCCCATGCCTTTGTCCATGAAGACAGCCAGTGGTGGCAATAAGATCGCCAGAACGACTTTCAGAATCGTGTTTTCGTTGCGAATTGCGGTGGTCATTTCATTTCCTCAATGGTTTGCAGGTGGTGATCAGAAAAACGCGTCAGCGTGAGATCACTCGTCGGCTGGAAGGTCGACGTCAATGTCTGGCGTCTTGATGGTTTTCTCTTCGGTGGTGACATCCACATCCGGAACTTCAACCTGGGTCTCTTCCATCTTCATGTCGACTTCTGGTGCATCGACGTCGTAGCCAGGAAGTTGGCCAGGATCGCCTTCAACATTGACGTCCACATCGGGCAGCTCGCCTTCGCGAGTTTGTTCCACGTCACAACCAACGGTTGCGAAGGCAAGTGACAGCGACAGCACGGTCATTGAGAATGTCTTATTCATCGTTCTTTCTTTGTAAGTTTCGTCAGTGACGTGCGGCGGTCGCTGACGTCGTTGTTGTTTGATGGCCGCGGTAGAACAAGCTGGCAAACCCCGTGCCAGAGCATTTGGACGCGGAAGAAAGAACGCTATGTCAGAGCGTTTGTAGATTGAATCTGCCAAGAAAACTCGCGGATCGGGACATGGTTGCCCTTCGCGTTCTGTTTTGCGGTCAGCGAGATGCTGTTGGAGCGATCGAGGCGAATGTGGATCGCCCGGCGACTCTATGAAAGAGGGGCGAGGCTAAGAAAGGAGCTCGACGGCATCGGCAAATGCGATTGCGGGCTGAACGCTGGGCTTCGATTGATCCGCGTGGACGAGAAGCGTCCTTGCATGAAGACCAAGTTGAAAGAGTTTGCGTTGCGGGTCACCGCGAATGCTGAGTGGTTGACTGTTGATCGGTCAGGACGCGCGGACACCGACCAGTCCGTAGGAAGCGTGCTTCTGCTCAGCGGAGTGAATGGGACGATACAGCGTCAGTGGGGTTCGCTTCCGATGCATGTGCTCAGTTGCGAATTCGGCCGTCGTGTTCGTGTGCTAGAGGTCGTCTAGCAATCTGGTTTGGCAGCGACATGAACCGAAGCAGCGGCACCGCGACCTTGCCGCGCGGGGGCTTCTGAGCTCGCTTGGGTGAGTTCGCGTTCGATCAACTCGCCCCGAGTGATCTTCACGTCGTTGGGAGCATCGATTGCAATGGAGACTCGATTGCCGCTGATCTTGGTGACTCGTACGACAATGTTGTCGCCAATGACCAGTTGCTCATCCACTTTTCGGCTCAAAACCAACATCGTTTTCTTCCTTGCAACGAGAATGACTGTTCGGACGGGTTCCAACCAGGCAAATTGCGTTCCCAATTGCGATCGTTTTGATACCGCAATGGCGGACTTGAGCGAAAGTACGCTGAATCTTCAAGTTAATTCCACTTTGAGGGATACCGAGAGTGGGCAGGTGTTCACAGGTCTCTGTGGTCGGAAATGATTCAGTTGGTGCGCGATCGACCGCTTTAGTGGTGCGGTACTGCTCAGTTGCCGTCCATTAACGGTCCATCATGTTCCCCAGCGGAATCGCAGATTTTTGCGAGCTTGTTCAGTTTCGAATGTCTGGCACGAAGGTTGCGTCTCCTTCAGTTGAGCCTCGCAGATTGGGGCGTACTCACACGAAGGATAAACGAAATGTCGAATGAGACAGGTATTGTCGAAGAAACGAAGAAGGCTGTCGCAGATAACGAACGTCCGTTGGGCGAACACGCTCCTGGCACACCGTTCATGTTGGTCGCGTTGAGCTACCTCGCGGTGCTGGCCGCCGTCGCTGGCGTTGTGGCACTGATCATGTGGGCCGGCAACTGACCGGCCCGCTTCGGGGCGGTGTGGCAGCAGTTCGCGCGGTCCCTGCCGTCTAGGTTCGTTTAGTTCGCTTCTGTCGAGCGAAAGCAGTCACGCGGTTCATGGGTGATTCACGGACTGGCGGCGAGTGCCTGGATCTCCACCATCAATTGTTCCAGCTTCGGTGATACCGAACGATGGGCAACCTTTGCCGTGTCCGTGTCTTCATTGCGGGCCGCGTCAATGAACGGTTGGAGTTCGTTGACGGGGGCGCCACTTTCAAAGGTGCTCAGCAGTCCTTTCAGTGCGTGGCCTGTTCTCGCCGCCTCGGTCAAGTTTCCGTTTTCGACGGAGCTTTGAACCTGCTTCAGCATTGGTGGGCCGTCTTCAGCCGCGATATTCGCGAGCATCACGAGCATTTCTTCGTCACCAGCGACACGTTGGAGAGCTTCTGCGAAACGTTGGCGTTGATCTTCTGTCATGGGAGTTCATGCGGGAAGAAAGCGATTCTTCCCGCGAGAGTTGTGAGATGGGATGAGGTGGGAAATCCGCCGACATGTTTTATTGACGTGAGGCAAATGACGATCGGCGGTGCATCGAGAAGAAATCTTGGTCCAGACGACTCAAGATTTCACAGCGACATCGCTCTTCAACACAATGTTGTATGTGTTGATCCGGTCACGAAGTTTGCCGCGTGTGATGCCAAGGATTTCGGCGGCTTGGCTTTGATTGCCATCCGTCGCTTGCAGCACTTGCAGGATCACGAAACGCTCCATGTACTCCATGGCTTCCCCATAAACGTCGGTCGACTTTTCGTCGAGCAAACGTTGCACCAACTGAGGCAGTTGACTGCCGGGTGCGTTCGCTTCGGCTTCTTGTGATGCGGAACCTCCATCACTGGAATCCGTCTTTCCCTTGCCGCCGACAATCGCGTCAGGAAGCACATCGGGTGTGATGACGGGCATCACCGTGTCCAATACACAGCGACGAATCACTGCGCGCAATTGACGAACGTTGCCAGGCCAATCGTAGGAGGTCAGTAATTCGACCGCCTCTGGCGACAGGCCTTCCAAATCCGGTTTGTTGAATTCCTGTTTGGCTTGCGCCAAGAAGAATCGAATTAACGCTGGCACGTCACTCAGACGATCGCGAAGAGGCGGAAGCTCAATCGTCACGCCGTTCAGGCGATAGAGCAAATCCTCGCGGTAGTCACCGTCTTCGACCATTTGTTCCAAAGGTCGGTTCGTTGCGGCGATGATCCGCACGTCAGTCTTCAGTTCCTTGTTGCCGCCGACACGTTCGAAGCGTTGCTCCTGCAACACCCGCAAGACTTTGGCTTGGACGGTTGGTGCCATGTCACCGATTTCGTCGAGGAACAACGTGCCGCCGTTGCACTGTTCGAACTTACCGATGCGACGTGATTCGGCACCGGTGAAGGCACCTTTCTCGTGACCGAACAGTTCGCTCTCCAGCAAATTGTCTGGTAACGCCGCGCAGTTAACCGCCAGGAAGGTCTCGTCGCTGCGATGACTGTATTGGAACAACGCACGAGCCACTAATTCTTTGCCCGTTCCGCTTTCGCCGCGAACGAGAATAGGCACGTCTTGCTTCGCAACTTTGCCGACTGCTTTGAAAACGTCCAGCATGACTGGCGATCGACCGATGAAAAGCTCGGCGGAATTGCCGTCGCCTTCCGCGTCGGCTGAGATCGCAACTGGAACGCTGCTAATTTGGCGTTGCTCAATCGCCTTTTCGACCAAATCACGAAGCGATTCGACGTTCAGCGGTTTGGCGATGTAATCGAACGCTCCCAGCTGCATCGCTTCGATTGCAGTCTTGCTGGCGGCTTCCACCGTCATGAAGATGACCGGGATTCGTCGATCGTGCTCACGGATTTCGCAGTAAACCGCCAATCCGTTCTGATCGGGAAGCTGAATGTCGAGCAGAACCGCGTCGAATTCTTGGCTGCGAAGCAACTCCAAGCCGTCCGCCGCATTCGCCGCGACCGAGATATCCGCGATGGGAGCCAAGGCTTTCTCGGCGAGGGCCAAAATCGTTCGGTCGTCATCAATGACGAGAAGATTAGGCATGGATTTGGACCATTTCGAACGAGGTGCGGGTTGGCTGCCCGTATCGTGCGGGGAAGCTTCGGTTGCGGTGCCTGCTGGCATAAGAGATCACCTGGGCGGTTGTAGATTATCGTGTTCAAAATCGTTTGTCGATCAGTTTGGTTGATCGCCGAGCAATTTCTGGGCCAACTTTCACGCCGGAATCACGTTGGGCACGGTTTCCGCGACGACCTGCGTCACGATGTTGGACAAATCAGAACCACGTCGCTGACGATCGGCACCCGTTCCATCGCTCAAAAGGCGGTTGGCAAAGTGCTCCACCGGCCCGGCTTCCCCGGTGGCTTTGAGTGCGGGAGCCAGCACGTCCATGGTTCGATCCAGCAGTTCACCGGCCGGGACTTTCTCACACGATTCCGCGTCGACCAGATCCTCTGTCATTCCATATCGAGCCGAATGCCAGATGGCGTAGGAGAGGACCGACGGCCGAATCGGTTGGAAATCGATCGCTTGTCGTTCCGCGTCCATCGCGTGCATGACGATGGCGCGAATCAGGCCGACATAACCGACGGTCTCTTCGACCTTGGTCATGACATCGGCGGCTCGAAATTCGATCGTGGGAACGCGGGTCGGCAGTCGAATGTCCCAGTACAGAAAGCTCTCGTCCTTGATCGCACCGCTGCGAATCAGTTGATCGACGCAGTCTTGGTAATCGCTGAGCGAATCAAAGTGCGCCGGCGGGCCCGCCATCGGCCACTGCGCCCACAACTCGCGACGATAGCTCGCGTAACCGGTGTCGACGCCATTCCAGAAAGGCGAGTTCGCGGTGATGGCTTGCAGGATGGGCAGCCAACGACGGCAACGATTCATCACCCGTATCCCGAGGTCTTGATCATCCATTGCAACATGAACATGACAGCCGAAGATAAACAGGTCACGAGCGATCTGTTGATACCGATCCGTCATCGCTTGGTAGCGGTCTTTGGGTGTCAACGCGTCGTCTTCTGGAACGGGGAGCGGGTTGGTGCCGGCGGCCGCCAGTTCAGACTCGTTGGTGCGTGCCGCGTCGACCAGCATCAGCCTGGTTTGGTTCAGCGTGTCTCGGACTTGTTCCAACGATTCGCAAACCTCCGAAGCCATCTCGATTTGATTCAAATGCAACTCGTGTTGAATCTCTGAGTGAGCCTTCTCCTCACCGCCGCTGCGACGAATGGTTTGCATCACCTGTTTGCAATTGGGAATCAAGGATCCGTCTTTCGGATCGACCAATTGATACTCTTCTTCGACGCCGACCGTGGGAATGACGTAGTTCATCGGATCTCCAATCAGGAAGCTCGCCGCCGATTGGAAACCGGACGCGGCATGGGCAAGGGGAAAAAAATAGAAGCGAAGTCGAAAACAACCATTCGCGGTTATTGGTCTTGGCAGTCACCGCTGGTCCGACGGATGGCCGCGAGAGCAAGCACGCTGGCGCCGATCGGCAGTGACGATTCGTCGATGTCGAACTTAGGCGTGTGGAGTGGTTCGCTCCCCAAGTCGATGCCGGCGACTCCCAGTCGAAACATCGCGGCGGGAACTTGTTGAGCGATGAAAGAAAAGTCTTCGGCGCCCATGCTGGGTTGAGCGATGTCGCGAACGTTGCTTTCGCCGAGGAGTTCTTGTCCAGCGTTCCGCAAGCAACGGGAGATTTGCGGGTCGTTGATCACGGGCGGTGTGTGTTGACCGAAGTCCAAATCGATCCGGCAATGATGCATCGTGGCGATGGAACGCGAAATTTCGGCCATCATGTCTTTGGCTTGTTGAGCACTCTCGTTGGAAAGCGTTCGCAGAGTTCCGTGCATGGTTGCGGTGGAGGGCACCACGTTCGCCGCGTTGCCTGAATGGATGCTGCCGACGTTCAAGACAACCGCATCGCGGGCGTCTGTCGAGCGAGGCACGCGTCGGTACACATCCATGACCCATTGCGCGGCGGCTCCGACCAGATCGCCGGTGAGGTGAGGGCGAGCCCCGTGTCCGCCCTGCCCTGACATCTCCACCTGAAACACATCGCAACCCGCCGTGAAAGCACCTTCGCGCACGCCGATCGTGCCGACGGGACGAGTCGGATCAACGTGCAAGGCGATGGCGGAGTGGACGCCTTGAAGAGCACCGGAGCGGATCATGTGCAAACCGCCGCGGCTAGTTTCCTCCTCCGGTTGGAAGATGATCCGCGCGTTGACCGGGACGCCTTCGTTTGCCATCTCATTCAAGATGACCGCGGCACCATAAGCCATCGCGGCGTGGGCGTCGTGACCACAGGCGTGCATGACTTGGTCGGTACCGCTTGCATATTCGTGCTGCACCGAAGTCTGAATCGGCAAAGCATCCACGTCGGCGCGAATCGCGGTGCGTCCCAAGTCCTTTTCTGGACCAATGTCAACGAAGAGTCCTCGGGAATCTTCGGCGATGGTTGGTTCCAACCCGAGGTCGCGAATGATCTCTCCCAGAAACTCCGTCGTTCGGTACTCGTAGCCGGACAATTCGGGATAGCGGTGCAGGTAACGACGTACCTCCCGCATCTTGATTGCCCCCGACCGAGCGAGCTTGGAAACGCGATCGGAGATTGCTTCGCCGGTGATCATGGGGTCGACCGAAACGAGCGGTAAGCACTGGACGATGCTCGTCGCGATGCGATGCGAGCGGCGCCAACGATGGCTCCGGAGACGGCACCCCACAACAACGCCTCCCGCCAAGCCACTTCGTGTGAAGTTGGGTTCTTCGGCGGGTCACGTTTGAGCGCGGCTCGCCAACCATATTGCAAACCTTGTCGGACCAGAAAGGTGCAGCCAATCGCGGTGGCAAATGCCAGCATGTTTTCACCTTGGCCGATGCCAGCGTTACGGCCGTCGGCTTCGGCACTTCCGCCGTCATGATCCGAGTCTAAGAAGTCGGTTGCACGGTCCTTAAGTTGTTCGAGTTGTTCTTGCATCAGTTCGTTCCTTTGCGAAAAAGGGAGCAACCGTCACCGATTGCTCCCGTGTGGAAGGCTCCTGCGATAGAGCGTTTAAAAGTGCGGATGTTCTCCGCGTCTGACGTCGGGATCAGGGCTTGAGTTTCCAACCCACCAAAACGCCAATTCCAAACGCCCAACATGCAGCGACGTCTGGGTTGTCCTTGGCGTACGACTTCATCAGTCCGAAGATGTCTTGCGCGGGTTCACGCACGTAGTGCTGAGCCGCGTCACGGCTGAACTCGACCGCACTGTGGCTGACTCGGTCGGCAGCCTCGCGAGCATGTTGTGACATGCCGTTGGCTTCACTGTTACTCGACGAGGTGCCGGTTGGATTGCTTTGCGATGTTTGCTTTGTCGATGTATCTGTCATGGGTCATTACCTTTGAGAGAGAGGGGAAACAGGATCTGGCGTGTAGTACCGTTGCGACGATCCGTGCGTTTGGAACGATTCGCGACGAAGTTGATTGCGAGCCGACGTGGACGGCGACAACATGGTTGCTTTCAGCCATCGGACGTTCTCGGCAAGCTCCGATTTGGTCTCGCTCATCGCTTGTGCCGCGGCCTGCACTGCCTTGGCGGCAATGAACAGGAACACGCCAACGACGGCGAAGAACACGACGGCAACGATCGATAACGAGGCCCCGGTGGAGAGCTCAGAAAACTCGCCCAAAACGAATCCGAGGCCGATCATCAAAACGGTCAACGCCGATCCCGCCAGGGCCATCGAAACCACAGAAAAGATCACCGCGGTTGTCAGCTTTCGCTTGGCGGCTTGAGCGTCGACCGACAGCAACTGCATTTGCAGTTCGCAAAGATCGAGCACGTCACGCAGAACGTTTTGGATACTGGAATTGGAAGACATGGGATTCTCTATGGGCGGCGTTTCACCAACCAACCCAAAGCGATGCCCACGGCTCCGGCGGCGACCAACGATGCGGCTGGATACTTAGCAACGGAGCAGCGAACCACGTCGAGTTTGGTCGATGATGGATCGTCGGACTCTTGTTCCGGGATGGAGTGCACCGAGACCATCTGAATGCGTCGCGGTGGTTGTGAATGAGCGGGAGCAATCATGAGTTTCGTTGGGTCAAAAGGCGGCTGAGTTGATTGGCCGCGACGGATCCGGCCTGACGCAGTGCAAGTGTCATCACGGTTCCCGCGATACCAGCCACCAACCCCTTCTTGGCTGGCTCGGGAGTGGATTGACCGGACTGCGAAGGCGTTTCACGAATGATGATTCGCTCGGGCGTTCGTTTGTGAGGAACGACCAAGTAACCCAAGATCGCGGCGCCGGCCAGCAACGGCAGTGGATGCCGCTTCATGTGGTACTTCCAATCCGTCAACTGTTTCACTCGCACGCGAGCGTCGTCGACTTCGTAAGGAAGTTCGGTGCGGATCTCGGCCATTCGCTGTTTGATCGCGGCGGCCTGTTTTTCGGTAGCAAGTGTCGTTGCCATGATCACTTCTTGTTGCCGAAGAACAGCAATGCACCTGCGGCGATTCCCAGCCCAAATGCGATGGCCAGAGATTCGCCAGGTCGCGTGCGGACCGTGTCAGCCAACTTTTGACCGTACTCGCCCGATCGCGATGCGAAGCGTTCGTAGTTCTGACGTGCGTAGGCTGCAGCATCCGCAGCGGCTGCCTGTGCGGCGTCCGAATATTGCTGAACGGTCTCCGAGGCTTGATCGCCGAAGTTGCGATTCAACACCCCGTCGAGGAACTTCTCGATTTCGTTTTGTGTTGCACCGGTCTTTTGTTGAACGACGCCTACCAACTGCTCGGCGGATCCGCGAGCTTGTTGGAGGTCATCTTCGGTCAACTGTCCCCAGTGCTCTTTCAGGCGACCTTTGACTTCGTTCCAGTGTCCCTGCAATTCTTGTCGGTTAACCATCGTTGGCTCTCCCATTGATTGAGTGTTCGGTGTTGTGACGCCGATTCGCCAAGCAAGCTTTGGAAGCTGCATCGAAAGGATGTTGTCGCGGTCGGCGGAGGCTTTCGTTCTGAAAGCGTTGGAACAACAGACGCACATGGCGGGCCAATTCCGAAACGTGGTCCGCAAAATTTCTCGCACGAACAAAGTTCTGTCGAAAACCGTCAGCGGCGGCGTTTGATTCTCATCAGTTATTCACGACAGGGCCGTCGATCCGCGTTTCGGGGGTGCAAATGGCTGCGTCTGCGTGTGAGTTGCGACCAGCTTGGTTGATCGTCGATCAAATGCTTCGGAAATGCACATTGAATGACCATCGCGAACTTTCAAACTCAGCTCGCGCGTCATCAGCGGTATGGCGATTGCGTTCCAGCAGAGTGAACGAATAGCCGGTTAGCACTGTGAACGCACAGCCGTCCGCCAAGTGTCCGGCAGTCAATTCTGATGATCAATCAAAGCACAGGGTCAAACCCCAAGGAAAGAATGATGAAACGCAAATTCTCGATCGCCACTGTTCCAGCCATCGCCGCATTGTGTCTGGCTCTGTTCGGCCTGACGCCGTTCGGCCTGGCTTCGCTATCCGCTGAGGAGCACACCGGATCTCTCAAGCAACGTTTGATGGGAGTGTGGGAGGTGGAGGAAGGTGTGAATCAAGGCGAAGAAATTCCGGAGAAGGAATTGGAAGGCACGGTCATGAAAATCGAAAAGAACGTGATCATCACCTACGACAAAGACCAACGTGAGGTGTATCGAGCCATGTTCACGCTGGACGAGACCAAGAAGCCTGTTCACATCGACATGATGACTGAGATGAAGGGCATGCCGCCGATGAAGTCCTTGGGCATCATCAAGATCGAAGACGGCGACGAGTTCGAGTTGTGCTACGCCCTTCCCGGTGCGGAACGTCCCACCAAATTCAAGTCCACCAAGGAAAACAAGACGATGCTGTTCGAAGCTGAACGTGAAGACTGATTCGAGTCGGATCGCAAACGAGCACATCAGCAGACGATCAACGAAAGGAACGAGAAGATGAAACAGCAATGTTTAGTCGCGGAATTCGCGAATCGTGAAAAGCTCGCCATTGCACTTGAGGCACTCGGCAAAGACGGCTATTCACCGCAAGACTACAGCGTTGTCACCGCGTCCGATTCAGCCAATGAACTGAACGGAGGCGACGGCGGCATCGCGGACTCGCCGCCCAGCGAGAAAACAACCGGAGCGGCGACGCTCGCTGGTGGTGCCATCGGAGCGTTGCTGGCTGCACCCACGATGATTGGACCGTTCTTAGTCGCGGGGCCCATCGCGGGAATGGCCGCGGGCGCTGTGGGCGGTGGCCTGCTGGCTTCTGTGAAGAGCTGGGGTTTAGACGACAAAGCTTCCGCCAGCTACGAAAAGAACCTGCAAGCAGGATCGTCGTTGGTCGTCATCGAGGGAGACAATCCCAAGCTGAATGCCGCGGCACAAACCCTGCAAACCTGCGACCCAGTCTCCGTCGATCGCTACCAGGCCTAGTTGCCGATTCGATATTTGCCGACGTGAAACGTCAGCGAGTGGAGGGCCCAAATGCTTGGGGTTCACTCGCTGGCGTTTTTTGCTGTCTGGCCATCATTGCTTCGGCAAATTCTCGATTTGGTTCAGGAACGTGATGGCGGCTTTTTCGTGCCAGCGTTCTCGGTGTTGATCGAAGACGCCGGTGTGGCCACGTCGCTAAGCGTCGGCTGATACGCTATCGATCTCGTTCGTATCTCGGTGAATTTCGCTCAGCGTGGTACCGTTTTGGTCTTTCCATTCAACCCAACCGTTTGCGCTCGCCCCCAACACAACACCGGCAGCAGCGCTTGGTGACGAAAATAAAAAGTCTTGCAAGTAGTGATAGACGCCACCACGTTCCTCCAAGACCCCTGACTCAACCATTCGTTGGCGTTGCGATCGAACAGATTCGGGAGCTGTCGGCGTTTGTCCGGTGCGGGAACGGCTTCCCTCCATCACGACGAACCCATCCTCAACCAATTCGCCAGATGCATCGCATCCACGGGACCGAATAAAGAACAGAGGTGTTTGGCCGACTGTCTTCGATACGGGTTCGAAAACCGGGTAGCCGAGCGTTGAAACTAAAGTGTTGATGGTTTCAAACACGTCCAGCAGTTCCGCTTCCATGGGTTCGGGAACGTAAGTCGAGTCGTCAGGTACTTGGCCATTGTCGAGCGCATAACGATTGACCTCTTTTGCTCTCTGCATGCAGTACCATTCCAAATATCGAATATGGGCTTGCGTGAAGTTTTGAGTCTTGGACACACAGAAAACCGCCGTCTTCCAAAAGGTCTTGGTCTTGTTGTGACTATCGAATCGCTTGCGGGCGTCTTCTGTTTGGCCGATATAGACGATCGGTTTCGCGCCCTCTTCGTCTTCTCCGAACAAGAAGTAGATTCCCGGTAGATCGAGTTCCTTGCGCTGCTTGCCTTGAGCAAGATCGCTGCGAGGAATTAAAACGGCCTGAACAATACGCGTCGTAATTTCCGCAATGCGGATTCCACGTGGCTCGCCCGTGGGCAAATAGATTTGAATGGTCTTGGCGGTCGGCGTCGTCATTGCATTCTCTCTACTGCGATACGAAGGCCTGGAGCATATCGCAGTCGTGCAGACTTTGGTAGACTTGGAGATGCGAGGTTGATCCGAACAACACAACGGGAGTCGCTAGATGCCAAAGCTAAGTGAGTACGTGAAAACGGCCGAAGCAGCAGAGATCCTCGGCGTAGCGCAAAACACGCTTCGCAAGTGGGCTGAGAGCGGTGACATTCCCATGCGACGCAACCCAGCAAACGGATACCGGTTGTTCAAGAAATCGGACCTGGAGCAGTTCTTAAAACAGCTCGACCAACCAACAACTATCAAGCGTCCTAAGTAGCAGAAAATCACTTGAGAGGTGTCCTACACAACGTGCGTCCTTGCAAACGGCCGGTTCTTGTTAGACGTGACGCTGAAAATTCCGCGTCCAAACGAACTAACGGCGATCGCCAAAGTTCTCTCCGACATGGACGCCGAGATAGTCGCCTTGAAGCGACTCCGCGAAAAGACGGTCATGCTCAAGCAGGGGATGATGCAGGAGCTGCTCACCGCAAAAACGAGGTTGATATGAGTGACAAGCAAGAACTGATGCTCATCGAATCAACGCTGCTGCCTGAAATCCGGCAGCTCATTGACCAGTCACGGCAGCGTGCAGCAGTTGCCGTCAACGCGGAGCTGACCATGCTTTACTGGGACGTCGGGAGTGCGATCAGCGAGATGCTTGGTGGTCAGCGAGCTGAGTATGGCCGTGAAATTGTCACTCAGCTCGCCAACGTTCTGACCGCTGAATACGGTCGCAAATGGGGCGTGTCTACCCTTCGACATTGTCTTCGCGCCGTCGAGGCTTTTCCGGACCGTGAGATTGTGTACGCACTGCGTACACAGTTGAGCTGGACCCATTTGAGAAAGATCATTTTCATCGAGGATCCGCTCAAACGCGAGTTTTACACGGAAATGTGCCGTTTGGAAGGCTGGTCGACGCGGCAGCTCAACGAGCGGATCCAGTCGATGCTCTATGAACGGACGGCAATCTCGAAGAAGCCGGAAAAGACAATCCAGAGCGATCTGGAGATCCTTCGTGCTGACGGAAAAGTGTCTGCTGATCTTGCGTTTCGTGATCCCTACGTGCTGGACTTCTTGGGGCTCGCCGACACCTACAGCGAAAACGACCTGGAATCGTCCATACTGGCCGAATTGCAATGCTTCATTACCGAGCTGGGCACCGATTTCGCCTTCATCGCTCGACAGAAACGAATTGTGATCGATGATCGGGATTACTACATCGACCTGCTGTTCTTTCACCGCAGACTCAAGTGTTTGGTCGCCATCGACCTGAAGATCGGTGAATTCGAAGCCGGGTTCAAAGGCCAGATGGAGCTGTATCTCCGCTACTTGGAGAAACACGAGCGTGTGGAGGGAGAGAATCTGCCGGTCGGACTGATTCTATGCAGTGGGAAAAACGAAGAACACGTCGAACTTTTACGACTGGATGAAGCGAATATCCGCGTGGCCGAATACATGACCCAGCTACCAAGTCCAGAATTGTTGCGGCAAAAGCTACACGAATCGATCGAACGCGCCCGAGCCAAGGCCCTCATGGATCAGGAAGACGCCAGCGATGCCTGAACAGTCGCAATCAGAACGACAAACCTAAATTGGGGTGGCCAAACGCTTCACGGACAAATCACACCACAAGTACCTGGGCTATCGGCATCTCTGAGACTGGAGCAAGCGAGAAAACAATTGCCCCATCGAGACGAAGTACTTGAAGGAAAACTTGGTCGAGCGTGGTAAATCCGACGTTCAGATCTAGGTCGGCTTCGGCGAATTCTCTATTTGGTCTAGGAACGTGATGGCGGCTTTTTCGTGCCAGCGTTCTCGGTGTTGATCGAGGAAGCCGGTGTGGCCGCCGGATTCGCACAGCAGCGGGTATAGGTTGTCGTTTTGCGACCACTCGACATCGCGGAAAACATTCGCATCCACGACCGGATCGTCGTTGGCATGAAGCAACAACGTGGGCGTTCGGATTTGATCCAACGTGTCGATGGCCGAATTCTCGGCGTAGTATTCCTCCGCTCCTGAGTATCCGAATCGCGGTGCGGTGAAACGATCGTCCAGTTCCCAAACGCTTGTGACGTGATTCAGGATGTCTCGTTCGGCGTCAGTTAGCTTTGCGTTGCTGCGCAGCAATTCATCGCGTTGCTTGTGAAGCAGGTATTGGTCGAACGGACGATTCGCACCGGTTTGCAGATTTCGAGACGTGATTTCCATGTCGATCGGTGCCGAAACACTGATGGCTGCTTTGAGATCACTCTGCTCGCCTTCTTCGGCCAGATACTTCAGTAGAAGGTTGGCTCCCAGTGAGAACGCGACGCTGGCCAGGCCGTTTCGAGTCCACTCTGGTCGTTCAGCTTTCAGGTGTTCAATCAGATGGCAAACATCGGCGGTCAAACCTGGATGGTGATAGCGTCTGCACTTGGATGCTGACTGCCCCGCACCGCGGTGGTTCCACAGCAGAGCGTCGTATCCGTTGTGGTTGAGTCGTTCAGCCATCGATCGCATGTAACGACTGAGAGCGTGACCACCCATGCCATGGAACACCAGAACCAATGGTCGCGAACTTGATTGGGCGTCCGAGTCGTTGCGGTCTGTGGCGGGAAAGTAGTGGCCGCTCATCTCATCCGGCGGCGTGTGATCGTCGGGAACGGAAATCGAAACCGCGTCGTCTCGGGTGTCCAGCGAGAGTTCAGGCTTCATCCATTTGACGCTGATTGTTTGCAACCAACCGCCTCGGCAAAGTGGATGTGGTTGAAATGGATCGATGCCATCAATGCGTTCAGCAGCGTCGCTCTTGATCGAAAGGGATTCGGTCGTGAGATCGGACATGGCGATGTTTCCGCGTGCGATGAAGAGGATTGGCCGTCGCGATAACAAGAAGCGAATTGCACGCCAAACGGGATTGGCGCGGAGTTTGCGAGGATCCCCTCAGGTCTCCAAACCCTCGAAAAATTCCGTCTCAACTGGAACACAATCATGAAACGTTTTCTGGCATTCACGTTCGTTGCGATCAGTGTCGCAACTTGGACCTCGCTCCCAATCACCGCCGATGACGGTTTGTTCGATACCGACGGAGCCGCCACGGCGACCGGCGACATTTTAGAATCGCAGGGCGACCTTGCCGAAGGTTTGGGACGCGGCGCCGCATTGCGTTCGTTGTCTGCCGTTCGATTGCAGGAAGCCATCGACAAACAACTGGAAAACCGACGCGAATCAGTGGAGCTGTATTACGACCTGAAGCAACTTCGCGAAGAGCAATTGGAAAAGGACCGTCTGTCAGCATCAGAACGAATGAAGATTGCCAACTCGAAGAAGCCCGATCGCTTGAGTGACAATCAGATCCAACGTGACTCGGGCAAGATCTACTGGCCCGAGCCCTTGGACAGCCCCGTGTTGGAGCCGTACCGTCGTCCGATCGAAAAGACTCTGGCAAAACGCAGCAACCCAGAAGCCGACTACAGCGAATTCGACTTCATCAAGGTTCACCGCATGGTCAAGCGAATCGAAGAAGCAATCGAGTCGATTCGTGATGAATTGGACACGCGTGAATTGGTGGCTTTGAAGGACTACCTGGTCCAGATTGATTACGAAGCCCGGTTCGACAGCAAGAACAACCGAGTCGATTTCTAATCACCGGTTGTTCTGTTCGTTGTTTGCCCCTCGTGCTCTGCAGTTCGCGGGTCACGTCTGAATCAACAGTGGGACCTTTGAACGAGTTCCCTGTTGTCTTTCCGTGGCATGCATTCTTTGCTTTGTTCTGCCACTCTCTACTCGCTCCGCATCTCTTCTTTCGCACTGCCCATGTTGTTTGAGCAATCACGTCCGACCATTCGCACTCATCTTGTGTTCTGCGTTTGGGTGTTGGTTTGCCTGTTGTGCTCCGTCGGAGTGCTATCGGCACAGGACGAAACGCCCACCGCGGAAGAAGTGGCAGCGGAGGTCACCGGTGCCGAGGCAGGCGATTCGGCGAAGGATGTCCAAATCGCGGATGAAGTCCAAGTCGAACCGGTCAATAGCGACGAGAAGATAGAAAATCGATTGACAGAAATCATGCGCGCGACGGGTTGGTTCACGGACCCAGAAGTCAAAGTGGATCGCGGTGTGGCCTTCCTATCGGGAACCGTCGACACCAAAGCACATCGAGAATGGGCAGAAGCAACCGCGATCAAAACATCGGACGTGGTGGCCGTGGTCAATCGTCTGTCGGTCGCTGAACCACCGCTTTGGAACTTCGCACCGGCGATCGCTTCGCTGAAACAGCTCGGCCGAGAAACGACGGGCGTCTTGCCGTTGGTGATCGTTGGTATCGCCGTGACGGTGCTGTTCTACATGCTGGCAATCGCCGGCGCTCGAATGACTCGCTGGCTTTCGCGAAACCGGATCGACAGTGCCTTGTTGCGTCAGGTCGTTGGCAACGTCGTTGGCGTGTTGATCTTTATCATTGGGATCTACATCGCGCTGCGTGTGTCGGGGCTGACGCGATTGGCCGTGACCGTGCTGGGCGGTACCGGGTTGGTGGGTCTGGCTCTCGGTTTCGCGTTCCGAGACATTGCGGAAAACTATCTTGCTAGCATTTTGCTATCGCTGAACCATCCGTTCCGCGTGGGTGACCTGATCGAGGTGGAAGGTGCAAAAGGGTTTGTCCGCAAGGTGACGACTCGCGGGACGGTTCTGAACACGCTGGAGGGCAACCAGATCCAGATGCCCAACAGCACGGTCTACAAAGGCAAAATCATCAACTACACCGCAACGCCGCTGAGCCGGCAGGACTTCGCGATTGGAATTGGTTTTGAAGACTCGATCGCGGAAGCGCAAGAAATTGTCATGGAGGTTTTGACGGAGCACGTCGGCGTGGTTTCTGATCCCGCACCTATCGCAATTGTTGAATCGCTCGGGTCGGCGACCGTGAATCTTCGCGTTTACTACTGGTTCGATCAAACCAGTCACTCGCCGTTGAAAGTCAGCAGCAGTGTCATTCGTTTGGTCAAACAACGATTGACCGACGCGGAAATCACGATGCCGGATGAGGCTCGCGAATTGGTATTCCCGCAGGGCGTCCCCGTGCAATTGATGGAGCGTTCATCGAATGAGAACGAGGGCAGCCTAGCCGGCATGGGTGGTGTTAACGAGACCTTGAATGGACGAGTGAAAAACAAACAAAAGACCAAGCCGGCTCGCGAACCGGAAACGTCCGTCGGAGAAGGCGACTTGAAGCCGGAACAGGACGACGTGCTGCGAGCGACGGAAGACGTCGATGACGAGGCGAATCTGATCGCATGAGAGCGTCTCTTCAACAATGGATTTATCGCATTCAAGGCAGCTACTGGTTCATCCCGTCTTTGATGGTGCTGACCGCGATCATGTTGTCGCAATTCACCATTTGGTTGGACCGGACGGTCGGGAGCGAGTGGTTGCAAGACTTCTGGTTTAGTTCGATGAACCAGCCGGACGGTGCTCGAGCGTTGTTGGCAACCGTGGCGGGATCGATGATCACCGTTGCCGGCGTGACGTTTTCGCTGACTATTTTGGCGGTGTCCCACGCGACCTCGCATTTTGGACCGCGGTTGCTTGACAATTTCATGCGGGATCGAGGCAACCAGGTCACGTTGGGGACATTTGTCGCGACCTTTTTGTATTGCTTGTTGGTGTTGAAAGTCGTTCGGGGCGGTTCCGTTCCTGAGGACGCAAGTGACGCCGTGGAGGCATTCGTGCCGCAGTTGTCGCTGCTGATTGGTTTGGTACTGACCATTCTCAGCGTGGCGGAACTGATCTACTTCATTCACCACGTTCCCGACAGCATTCACATCTCGACGGTGCTGCGACGATTGGCGACCGATATGTCGGCCAAGTTCGACGAGTTGTATCCGGAGACTTTGGGCGAAGGCATGTCCGACGTCGACAGCGTCCCGACGCTGATCGATGATTTCCTGCACACGGTTCGATCGGACGTCGCCGGGTATTTGCAGGGTGTCGATGAGGACGAATTGATGAGCTTCGCAAAGAAGCACGACGTGGTGGTCCGGCTGAAGAAACGCCCTGGTGACTTTGTGCGTCGAGACGAATTGATCGCCGAAGTTTCGCGGTGTGAGACTTGGAGCGACGAACGTGCCGACGAAGTGCGACACGGTTTCGCTTTTGGTTACACGCGAACGCCAACTCAAGATGTGTTTTTCATTCTAGACGAGTTCGTCGAGGTTGCTACCAGGGCGTTGTCACCGGGAGTGAATGACCCATTCACCGCGATGCAATGCATGGATTGGTTGTCGGACGGTTTGGTGCAACTTTCGAAACGAAAGATCCCGACTCGCTTTCGCATTGATGAGCAAGACGAATTGCGGATCATCACCACCAACGTGACTCGCGAGGACTTCGTTGAAGCAATGCTTCGGCAGTTGTTGCCTTATGTCAAAGAAGACCGAAACGCGAGCCAGTACTTCGTTCAGTCGATGCAGCAAGTTTTGGAAATCTCCAAAAGCCAGACACTGAACTCGTTGATCGAAGACGCCGTCGCCGAACTAGAAAACGCACGCAATGGCGAGTGTGAACGCTGATGGACGTGCGTTTGCAACGCATCGTCGGTCCGGCATTCGTTTGCCGATACAATCTTTGGAAGGATAGATCGTTGAAGAATCGTTGTTTCGTGCTGGTGGCTGCTTGGCTGCTGATGACCTCTGTCTCGTTGGGACAAGAAGCGGCGGAGGAAGAGCCGGTTCTCGAATCCAACGCACCCGTGGACACGGTTGCGGTCACCGATATCGTTGACGATGAGGCCATCCGAAAGCGTTTAAGTCGCATTTATTCGTCGGCGACCGAGGCGGGGTGGTTACAAGGTGCCGAGGTGCAAATCAGCAACGGCATCGTGACGCTGCAGGGCCAAGCCGACACGGAAGAACATCGACAATGGGCCGAAAACGTCGCCAGGAAGACGGAGGACGTGGTCGCCGTGATCAACGAATTGTCGGTCGATAGTGCGGTGGATTTGGAATCAACCCGCGATGTGGTGTCGAACTCCCTGGGCTCACTCTGGACCGACTTTTTGAAACGATCGCCGTTGCTGCTGGCGGCATTGCTGATCGTGGTGATCACCAGCCTGCTTTCCAAGGGCGTCAGTTGGGCGACGCATCGCGTCTTGGATCGACGTGGGATGCGTGTGAGTTTGAAGGACTTGATCAACCAAATGGCGTCCATCGCGATTTGGATCGTGGGATTGCTGGTGGCGACCGTGGTCGCGTTTCCGGGGATGACGCCATCCAAAGCCTTGACCGTGCTCGGTTTGGGATCCGTTGCCATCGGTTTTGCCTTCAAGGACATCTTTGAAAACTTCTTCGCCGGAGTGTTGATCCTGTGGAACTATCCTTTCGACCGAGGCGATTTCATCACTTGCGAGGAGGTCACCGGCGAAGTGAAGCAAGTCACGATTCGCAACACGATCATTCGCAGATTGGATGGTGAATTGGCGGTCGTTCCCAATGCGACATTGTTCAAGAACAATGTGGATGTTTTGACCAGTCAACCACAACGCCGAGTTCGAATCATCTGCGGCGTGGCGTACGACGAAGACGTGGATGCATCGCGAGAAGTGATTTTGAAAGCGGTGCAGAGTTGCGATTCGGTGCAGGGCAAACGAACGGTCGAAGTGTTCGCACAAGAATTCGCCAGCTCGAGCATCAACTTTGAGGTCGCGTGGTGGACGGGATCCAAACCGGTGGATCTTCGTCGGAGCCGCGATGAAGTGGTTGCGGCGATCAAACGCGAATTGGATGCGGCTGGAATTGAAATCCCGTTCCCGTATCGAACGTTGACATTCAAGAACCCGGAACACTTGGGCTTTCGTTGTGACACGAGCGGCCAAGCGGATTCCGCAAACATGGACAACGAAGGAGACGATGTTTGATGGAAGGCTCAAGTTTTGTTCGGCGGGTGTTGCTCGCGTGTGCCGTGGTGTTGGTTTTTGTCGCTTTGAGCGCGTTGATGGTCGCGGCTCGGGATCTGCTGCCGCTGATCTTCGGTGCGGTTTTGATCGCCGTGGTCTTGAACGCTATGGCGAAAAAGCTCGCGAGGTGGCTACCTGGTTTCTTAGGACAAACCGGACGGGTGAGTTTGGTGATCGCCAGCTTGCTTTTGTTGGCCGGCCTGACGACCTACTCATTCGCGAATTCGGCGGCGCAGAAAACCATGCAGTTTCGCGATCGAATTCAAGAGTCATTTCAAGAAAGCGTCGAAACACTTCGTGATCAACCGGTGATCGGCGAGCAACTGCCCGAGAAAGAAGAGTTGCCTTCGATGATGCCGTCTTCCGGCAAGTCGCTCGGTCTGCTGAAGAATTTCTTCACCTCGACGTTCGGCGGCTTGGTGGATGTGCTGATCCTGTTTTTCTTGGCGTTGTACTTCGCCGTCAGTCCGGAAAAGTATCGAGTCGGGGTGATTCGATTGCTACCGCTGTCGTGGCGTACCCATGTTTCCGAGTTGATGTCAGATTCGAGTGAAACGCTTTGGCGTTGGATGATCGGCCGGCTGATCGCGATGGCTTTGGTGGGAATTCTGTTCGGAGTGGGTTTGAGTTTCATTGGTGTTCCCATGCCGCTGGAACTCGGCGTGTTTGCCGGTTTGGTCACCTTCATTCCAAACATTGGTGGCGTCGCGGCGGTCGTTCCCGCTTTGTTGCTTTCTTTCCAAGAAGGAACATCGGCGATGGTCGCTGTCTTGGTGCTCTATTTGGCGATTCAAACCGTCGAGAGCTACTTCATCACGCCAATGATTCAAGAACGCCAAGTCGAGCTTCCTCCGGCAATGGTGATCCTGGCCCAAATTCTTGGGGGTATCATCTTTGGCTTCTGGGGCGTGGTGTTCGCAACGCCGATGGTCGCGGTGTCGATGCTGTGGATTAACCGACTGTATGTCGAGGAATGGTTGGAGGCATGATTCCCCGCATCTTTCCTTGTGCGGTGCGAACGCAACGGCATGCCTGAGACGTCGGTAGCGGAGTGAAACGAAGACGGGCCCCGAACGTTCTTGCACGTCGGGGCCCGTTGCGTTGATCGCTTGTTGAATTGCGAGTGGACTACATCTTGACCGTCGCGTTGATCTTTTCGTCGGTCTCGGCACGCTCGCCTTTGACGTAAGCGGTGCCGGCTTTGATCAGATAGTTGATGCCGCTCAATCCGCTGTTGTCCCAGTATTCACCTCGTTCAGGCTCGACTCGCAGCAACGTGATGTCTGGATCGTTCTTGCCTTCCGGGAACCAGACCTTCCAGGCTTCTTTCCAAAGCTCGTTGATTTTGCTCCGGTCGTCGATCACGCGGCATTCGCCGGACAGGGTGACGAACTTGTTGGAGCTTTGCATGGTGACCGCGACGTCGCGATCAAGCATCAGTTCAGCGATCTTGCCGGAGTTGCGACTGGTCACGAACCAAATGTGACCGTCTTCGGTTGCCTCGGCGATCGCCATCGGACGGGCGTCCAGTCCGCCGTCATCGGTTTTTGTCACGAGCATCGAGTTGTCGAAATCTTGGATCAGATCGATCAGCTTTTTTTGAGTGTCCATGGTTTCTCCTAAGTTGTCGCGGCGAGGCATCTCAATCACCGCGGCGATCGAATATTTCGTCGATTCGGAACCGCGTCTTGGCCTCACCGCAGATGGCTTCGTTGGAAGATTGAGGTTTCGATAGGAAAGAGAGCAAAGCAGAGGCCAACGATCGCAACTCGTTGTGGACTTTTCATGAAGACATAAAAAAAGCGAGAGGTTTCCCCCTCGCGATTTTCTCGTGCCAGTCGAATGGAACGTCCAAAATTGGGCCGAGCGATGACGACTTGCTGGGTTTGACTAGACGGCCCGTGGGCTTCCCCAGCGAGCGGCGATCGCTAGCACGAGGACGGCTCCAATGATCGACCCGATCCATCCGGAAGCCTGCATTGCGGATCCGCCGAAAAGGAGGAACGCCAGAAAGCCACCGACGAACGACCCGACGACGCCGAGCAGAATGGTTTTGACAAAACCCAGATCTTGACGTCCGGGGTAGAGCAAGCGAGCGATTGCGCCGACGATCAGACCGAACACGATCCAGCCAATGATTGGAATTAACATTTGATACTCCACTCAGTTTGAGTCAGTTGATGATTCGATTCAGGTTTCTTGTGCAGATTCAGGCTTCTTGTGCCTGCAACATCCACAAGTGTTTTTCGAGCTCACCGGAGATGGCGATCAGCATGTCTTCGCTGATGGCGTCCAGCTCGCCCAGTTTCTCGATGGCGTCACGCAACGAGTCGATGACTTGTTTCGTTGCATCCGCAACGCGTGAGATGGTTTCAGGAACCTTCACGAATCCAGCGGGATAATTCTCGACATCGCTTTCCGCAGCGACGGTCGACGAACGTCCGTCAGCGGGGACGCCGAGCGTCGCAATGCGTTCGGCCACTTCATCACTGGCGTCGCGCACCGTGACGATGATCTCGTCCAGTTGCAGGTGAATGCTGCGGAAGTTCGTTCCCACCACGTTCCAGTGTGCCTGCTTCATCAACAGGGCGAGGTCGATCAGATTGGTGAGGTTGTCTTGCAGAATGCCCGCAACATTTTCGGACTTGTCGTCGTTCAGAATGTCGCGAGCGAAGGGAGAGGTCTTGGTAGTCATTTTGAAATCTCTTGGAAGGAAGTGGCAGAAGCTGCCGTAAAAAATGGGTTGAATGCTGACTAGCTCGCCAGCAGGTTTTTGCGAAACGCTTCTGCCGCCAATGGTGTTGCGGCTTCGAAGCCTCCATCAACGGGCCAGCGGGCACCGGTGACGAACCCAGACGTGTCACCGGCGAGAAAGGTCACCACGGCAGCAATTTCATCCGGATGGCCAACACGCCGAACGGGAATGGCATCCCGGTGCGAACTCATCGCGTCATCGGGATCCATGTCATTCATCGGGGTCGCGATCTCGCCAGGAGCCACTGAGTTGACCGTGATGTTCAACGGAGAAAGCTGTAACGCCAGACACTTTACGAGACCGCCAAGAGCGTGTTTGCTCATCGTGTAAAGCGTGTCGTTTGGATTCGCGATCGCTTCGTGAACACTGGTCACAACAATGATTCGTCCCGGCGTTTCGCGTCTGGGTCCTTTCAGGCCTTCGGGCAACATGTGCCCGGCAGCCCGCTGGATCGCGAGCGTTGCACCAATCGTGTTGACGTGGAACAGTTTGGTCGCTGTCTCGACATCCAACTCAGGCATGGTCTTGTTGACCATCATCCCGGCGTTGCTGACGAAAACGTCAAGGCCGCCCAATTCGTCAACCATTTCATCCACGACCGGATCGGCGGTCTCGGGGTTTGAAAGGTCGAGCTTTTTGACGACGCACCTTTGGCCCGTTTTGGCGATCATCTCGGAAGTTTGGTGAGCCTCCTCTTCGCCGTGAGCGTAGGTGATTGCGACATCATGACCGGCACGAGCCAATGCAATTGCGGTGGCTCGGCCGATCCCGGTGCTGCCGCCGGTGACGATTGCTTTGCGTGACATGGTCGGTTGCTCCTGTAGGGAGTGATGTGGTTGAGACTCAAGCGTCGCTGAGTTCGCTTTCGCTTTTCAGGACGTGATCGCCGTCTTCCTGTTCGATGTAGTAGGCGGGATCGTCATCCGTTGCATTCCGAGTCACATCGTTACCTTTGATGGTTTTGGTGACTTTGGATTTGTACGACTCTTTGATTTGGCCCTTGGCAGTGCCGCCGCCGTAGTTCCACTCGACGTATTGGTTGACTTGGAATTTCTGACCCATGACTTGGTTTCGTTAAAAGATTGGGAAGCATCGCGACACGTCGGTTTGGCCGTGTCTCAGCGACATGAAAAAGCTGATCTCGATTGGCATGACCATCAACGCAACTGGTGGGCCAAAGATCAAGCGGATCGATTTGGCTCGATCCTTGCTTGCTTGTTTTCATCCTGTGAGTCGCAGCGAAAACTCACGGGCACCTCAAAAAACAGTTTTTGAGCCAGCCAATATCAATTCCTTTCACCAACGAAAGAATCATGTCGAAATCAACGAATGAACAAGTGCCGTTGAACCACGTTGCCTGTCCTCAGTGCGGCAAAGAGGTGGACGATCGCGTGCCAGCCTGTCCGAAATGCGGCGAAAAGATCTACGTGGAACACCCCGGCGGGATCACTCCCATACGTCACGAGCCACTGTCGGCGAACTCTCACGACAAGCAGGCGGCGAAGGATTGAGCGAAGAGCGATCAGGTTGTCCGGAAAGCCGTCTGGCAACCGCGGTCACTGCGACCGTCCTGTCTGACTTGCCCCTCTACCGGCCGACGCGAAACAACGAATCAACTGGCTTGGCGCGCGTTCGGTTTTTGGCTTGGGGCGAGGTGGCGATACAAACGCATTTGCATTCCATCATTTCGTCGTTGCTGAGGTTGTAAATCGAGCGTCTGTTTCGTCCGCGGCACGTTACTTGCGTTTTCAACAACGTTGTAAACCTTTCCGTACTGACGCTCGGATGAGGTTTCATCGACCGTCGTTCGAATCACTTCTTCTGGCATCCCACTGCAATGAACCCCTCGTGGAACATCGATAGCAAGCTGCTTCGTCAATGGATGAAGTCGGTGCTTGCCGTGACCGTCGAAGGTGTGGCGCGAGGCGAACATCCTTTTGGTGCAGGTGTGTTTCGTGACGACGGATCGCAAGTCGCGATCGCTCACAACGAAGTCGCCTCTCGCAACGATCCAACGGCACACGCGGAGGTCTTGGCTCTCAGCCGAGCTGGCAAGCGTTTGCACTCGCCGGACCTCTCAGGCACTTGGCTGGTCAGCAGCGGTGAACCATGTCCCATGTGCCTCTCGGCAATCGCTTTGTCAGGAATCCAGAACGTTGTTTTTGGGGCGTCCGCTGGCACAATCGAGGCGGCCAATTTCGGAACGTTGGGATTGCCGGCCGCTGAATTGGAGTCGCACCTCAAACCGTCGATCGAATTGATCGGTGGGGTGTTGGAGTACGACTGTTCGGCCTTGTTAATCAATCATCGCAAGAAGGAGACTCAAGATGGTTGAGTTGAATGTGCAAGTGGCGGAACAATTATCTTTGTCCACATTGGGGCTACGCAAAGTATTGATCGTCGACGACGTTTCGGTGATGCGAGTGATCGTCTCACGAATTTTGTCCGATCTGGAGGTCGAGTCGGTCGAGGCAACCGATGGTTACGAAGCTTTCAAACTATTGAACTCGGGTGACTTCGATGCGGTGGTGACCGATGTTGAGATGCCAAAGTGGAGCGGGTTTGAATTGGTGGAAGAGATGCGACGTTCAGATGATCCAAGAATCGCAACCATGCCAGTCGTGGTGACAAGCACCGTCGCCAGCAAGGAAACGGCATTGCGAGCTCGGCAGTATGTCGGTGTCTACTTCCTACCCAAGCCCATCTCTGTCAAGCAACTCAGCGTCACGTTGAAAATGATTGCCACCAGCCGTTGGCTGCATCAACGATACGCGGACGGGAGCAGCATTTCCGCGTAGTCGGAATCGCGTCGTCTCTTGCTTTTGGTCATTGAAGACGTTGGTCTTCTTCTATCTCGCTCACTCGGCGGGTTCGGTGTTTTCTAGCTGCCATGCAAGAGGCGGCAAGGATGCATGGTTGGGGATCAGCGCGATCATCATCAGAAAGAGTCCGGCAACGATGTGGTTTTGATGCGCCGGCGGGGGCGGTGAATCCGCGAAACGCCCCCAAATCACCAGTCCGATCGCGACCAGCAGGATCGCGACGTGCGAGTGGCGTGTCGGATTCCAAAAGGACAGTCCCGATAGGACGCAAATGGTCAGGGCGATCAGCTGATCAGCCCAGAGAATCGATGGATCCGTCTGGACGCCAAAGACGAAGGGGCTGATTGCCAGCCAAACGGCCGTTGTGATTTCGATGACGCGTCCCCACATCAGCTTGTTGCTCCGGATAAAAACTCATTGCCCAGATGTTCGAGTCTGGCCTCACGGTGACCCCAAAATGCTTTCCAGAGAAGGCGTTTGCTTTTGTCGCGTTTCCAGACCAAGTAGAGATAACCGATGGAGACGCGAACTTCGTCCCATGCCATGTAAACGAGAATCAGTGAGATCGTCGCTGTCACGAGGCAAAGAAAACACCACTCGCCGACGATGAATGCTTGGCAAAGTACAAGCACACTGCTGACGATTCCCAATGGAATGACATCAATGCCAAAAAGGATGACCATCCACGGGCGATATTGCCATCGGCGTGTGGATCCCGCGAATCCGAGAACCGCATCACCGAGGTAGGCCAGCACGCCGAGTGCAGCATCGTGGATTCCCAGTAGCCGATACATGAAGTCCGCGGTGTCGGATTTGAGAACGCGGTTGCTGCCGTCGCCAAAGACGGGATCCCAAGTGCTTTCGATCAATCCCCATTGATAGAGCGATAGGTGTGCTGAGATCGCGGCCGCGACAAACGCCAGCAGGCAAATTGGAATGCGCTGGCTCCAAGCAGATGGGTTGTAGGAATAGGGCGGTACCGAAACGTTCCAGCCCGACGTGTCGATGGAAGGAGTCTGCATTCACTCACCCCAGTCCGTTTTTGCGATAGAACGTCTGGGGATCTGATTTGATCAGCCCCGTCATGGTCGCGACTTCGTCGGCCAAGTGGTGCGTGGGTGTCCACTCGAGCAAGGACTGTGCTCGGCTGATATCTAGCGCATAGTGATCATCCGCCATGTCCACCATGAATGGTTTGATGAACGCGCTGCCGCCTTGAACCATATCCGTTGCGGCAGCACCCACTTTGGCCAGACGTTTGGGAATACGAATGGTTGGCCACGCATCACCATGAATTTGACTGCCGATCAAGTGCTGCAACTCAGCGTACGATGGCGGGTCAGGCTCGCCGATCAAAATTGGCGTGCAGGATTCGATCCGATCACGCCGCTGGACGGTCCGGACAATCGCGTCCACCGCGTCGTCCAGGTGCACCGCTGATTGACCCGCCTCTGTATTGCCCGGATAGAAATGGCCCTGGAAGTCTTTTTCGTAGATGCGTTTGATCTGTTGGGCCAATGTCGGTTGTCGACCGAATTCGGTGTAGACGCCACCGATCCGCAAAAAGACCGAACGCACATTGGGATGACCGTCGCGAATCAGTCTTTCTGTGTCGATCTTGCTTTGCGGGTAAGCCCAACGAGCTTTCAGAGGATCATCTTCCCGAATATGCTTGCCGACTTCGCAGGGGGCGTGAACCAACATCGTGCTGGTGAATACAAACTGATCAAGTTCAAAGTCTTCCAGTTCGTTTAGCAGACGGTCGGTTCCCTTGACCGTGACTTCGTCATAGAGCTCGCTGTCCGAACCCGAGAAATCGTAGTAAGCAGCCATGTGGACCACGCTCGCGATTTTGTCACCGGAAAGCTGCCGTACCTTTTGCATCGCGGAACGCACCGATGCCGAGTTGGACACATCGCATTCGATGTCGCGAACGTGTTCCATGACTTTGGGAGGTTCGGGCAAGCCAACACGATCGAAACCGTAAACTTCATACCCGAGGTTGGCGAGTCGCTGGCAAAGTGGATGGCCGAGCAGTCCAGAACTGCCGGTGACGATGACTGCGGGGCGTCGTTCAGACATACCAGATTGATGCGAAGAAGGATGAAGCTGGTGATTTCGTTCGCGAAAGGCTGCCATGATGTCTGCTATTTCAAATCGCAGACCAGACGGAGCGGCGATTTCACCTGAGCCTTCTGGTGATTGGTTGCGTTAAGTTTGTTGCGTGTCGCCGCAAGTCACATGCCAGTCCAGATGTGTGGTCTTGTTGGGTTGTCTGGCTAGAGCGTCCAGTAGATTGCTAGTCCGCCAACGTAGGTCAGCAAGACGGTGAACGAGTCGTAGCCCATGCCGAGAATCGTTCGGTCGCGTCTTTCCAAGATTCCCCAGAGATACAGACTGGTGACAACGATCCCGAGGCATCCAAGGAAAGCCGCGGACGGCGGGACCGCATCGATGATGTTTCCCTCGCGATAGGCAAGTTCAGCGGGGAGAAACAGTGCGATCTCCAAACTGTTTGTTCCAAGAATGTTGGCGGCAGCCATGCTGTACGCGCCGAAACGTACCGCGGAGTAGGTTGTGCTGACTTCTGGAAGGCTGGTGGCGAGCGCGACGAGGGTTGCACCAATGAAGCTTTGTCCCAGTCCCGATTGGTTGGCGATCGCTTCGCCCGATTTCGCGACAACGAATCCTCCCCCGAGGACGGCGAGGGATGCCAAAGCGAAGAAGGCAATCAGCTTTCCAGTGCTGACGTCTCGGAATTTGTCTTCATGAGCGTCTTTCAGATCACGAGCGGATTCGGGTGGTTGAGTGATGTCGCCCCGTGGTTCCCAACGTGGGTCGCCTTCGTATCGGTAAATGACCCACATCGAAAAGAGATAGGCCGCAAAAAGTGCTAGCGGCCAGAAGCCGACGCCGAAGATCGAAAACAGTTCGCCACTGGACACCGCCGCGGACGCGAGAGCGACCAGGCCGATCAATAAGACGCCACTGATCAGAAGTGAAGATTGAGGTGAGAAAAGCGTGAGCGGCTTTCCGCGTAGTACAAAGGCGTCAATGATCGCGAGCACGGCGACTTGCATCACAACGCCACCAAGCAGATTGGTTCCGGCAAGCTCCGCCGCGCCGGACGACGCGCTCGTTAGGGTGGTCGCCAACTCAGGAAGGCTGGTCGCGCCACCGAGAAGAAGGGCTCCGGCGAATGCCTTTCCCATTCCGGTTCGGTCGGCGAACAAATCAACGTATTGGCTCAACTTGGTTCCGGCGAACCATACCATGCCGGCACCAACTAGAAAGACGCCAAGGTTGGCTAGCAACGATTGATCTTGAAGTGAAAGCATCATGCTGCCCCGTCGCCGCAACCGTTGCGCCAGTCAGATGGGCCGGCAGTTGATCGGCGCGATTTGAAGGAGCGTCACCAGTTCGGCTGATCGTCGCTACTGATGGCTGTGATCTTCGCCGTGATCACGCCGAGACGCACCGTTCGTAAGAATGACCGCGAGTGATCGCTGCGGGGTTCACCCATCTCATCTTGTTTCACTTCATCGACGCCTCGGGCGGAACATCCTTTGCGGCACTGTTGATGCCCGTTCAGTATCCATCAGGCACTAAACCGATTGGACATCCATTCGGGCGATGTGATTGTGACGTCGTCTGTGTCAATGAATCGTGACTAAAAAGGAGTCGAATATGTCAACCATTCCAGAGCAAACCCAATTTCACGCAACCGCTCAGCAGCACCGGGCTCGTGAGGCGGGCGAGCTGAACAGCGTCAACGAATCGGGGGGTTGTGAGGGCCGTGTCGCGAAAATGCTTGAATCGCAAACTGCGAAGTTGCCTTCGGACACATGGCTGTACGCCGCGGGAGGATCGATCTTGCTGTCACTTGCGTTGCAGGCGAGCGGGCAAAAACAAAAGGCCCTTTTCGTTGGTAACTGGGCTCCCACCATGTTGTTGTTTGGTATTTACAACAAAATGGTGAAACAACACGGATCGGACTGATTCATTATGGATCAATGGATCGAGCAGGTTCTCGAGCAGTTTGGTGCCGTCGGTGTCGCCGCGTTGATGTTGCTCGAGAATGTCTTCCCGCCCATTCCGTCCGAAGTCGTCATGCCCTGGGCCGGCTACGCTGCAACCCAGGGCTTCTTTTCGTTTCCAGCGGCGGTGCTTGCCGGCAGCATCGGTTCTTTCGCGGGAGCCTTTGGTTGGTACTGGTTGGCTAGGAAAGTCGGCAAAACGCGGCTTGCAAGTTGGGTGGACCGGCACGGAGCGTGGCTGACGTTGTCACTTGGCGATCTCGATGCGGTTGAACGATGGTTCGACAGGTGGGGAACCGTGGCGGTGTTCGTTTGTCGTCTGATCCCGGGATTAAGAACGTTCATCAGCGTTCCCGCTGGTTTCTCGAAGATGCCGATGGGGCCGTTCTGCATTTACACTCTGCTTGGTACTGTCCTTTGGACGGCCATGCTTACCGGTATCGGTGCTTGGTTGGGACGCAATCACGAGGATCTGGCCGGACCACTTGGTTGGATCAGCACGAGCGTGATCATCGCGATGTTCGTTTGGTGGTGCATTCGGTTGGTGCGACAAACGCGACGACGAACGCAACAAAACGTTCACTAGTGGTTTGCATCAACCGCGATCGGTTCGCTTGTCGTCCGGATGCGGTGGCATGTCATTGCGATGAAACCACCGCATCAATCGGTGTTCGATGAAGCCGATCACGAGCAGCACGAAGACCGCGGCCACGGTGACCACCGTGGCAAGTTCCGTTCGCCCGACTGCCACGGCGACCCCGATGCCCGCTGTTAGGAAGATGCTGGCGGCCGTGGTCAAGCCTTCGACCTCTTCGCCTTTTTGGTGGACGATGGTTCCGGCACCAAGGAAGCTGATGCCGACCACGATCGCTTGCAACACACGAATTGGATCGGTATTGAGCATCGAGTCCGCTTCGCGTTGTTGGAATTGATCCACCACTTCTTGGGCAAGCAACATCATCAGGGTCGCGCCCGCACAAACGAAGATGTGCGTTCGGATGCCGGCGGGCTTCCTGGCGAATTCTCGTTCAAGCCCGAGAAGTCCTCCCAGTCCCGCGGAGATGGCGATGGTTTGCAGATTGTTGAGGTCGGTGGCTTCTAACATGTGGCGGCCGGGGTGCAAAACCTGTGCCCCGCGTTGGTTGCTACCAGATCAAAATCGATGGCGTAACGCGTCTCTACGTCGGCATACAGATTGCAGCAACTTGTACCGCTCATCATTCATTTCATTGCCAATGATTGATGTAATGTCAAAGGCTTTCGTGACTCATCGTCGATTAGCTTGATGCTTCCAACGCCATCACAATCTGCGCTCGATCCCGCTGGCACTGGCGCGGAATCAATCGCAACGTTGTTTTGGTGGATGGTCAGCGGTGGCGCGTTGATTTGGGCATTGGTGATCGGGCTGTCGGTCTATGCGATCTACCATCCCGGTCAACACGCTCCGAAGTTGACGCGACGCTTGGTGATTGGGGGTGGTGCTGTGTTCCCCACGATCGTGCTGACTGTGTTGTTGTCATACGGGCTTTCCATGCTGTCTGAGTTGCAGCGACCCGCACCGGATGGAAGCTTGATCGTTGAGGTCTCTGGTGTTCGTTGGTGGTGGCGAATTCGCTATTTGCTGAACGATGCCAATGTTGCGGTCACGGGTGAGCGTTTGACGCAGCAAGCTGCTTCGGACCAGCAGAGCACATTGATCGACGATCCTATTGGCCATAACGATTCGTCGTTCGCGGGTGAGGTCAATCCTGACCTGGATGTTCGTTCCGCTGACTTTGTCGAGAGTGCCAACGAACTGCATTTGCCAGTCGGCGAACCGGTTGAGTTCAAGCTCTTGAGCGAAGACGTGATTCATGCGTTTTGGATTCCGGCTTTGGGTGGCAAGGTCGACATGATGCCAGGTCGCGTCAATCGGTTGAAACTGCATCCGACACGAGAGGGGACGTACCGCGGTCTGTGTGCCGAGTACTGCGGCACCTCTCACACTCAAATGATGTTTGACGTGATCGTGCACTCCCGCGACTCGTTCGATCAGTGGCTTTTGAATCAAACGAAAGCGGCGGATGTCGATCGGTTGCCCGAGCAAGGTTTGGCATTGTTCAAATCAATCGGATGTGGTGCATGTCACACGATCCGAGGTGTCGTAGAAGCCGCCTCGGTGGGGCCTGAGCTGACTCATTTCGGCAGTCGCTTGAGACTGGGGGCGTCGGCGATGGCCAACAACGAGGAAAACCTTCGGCGATGGATTCGGAATGCGAAGGACGTGAAACCCGACGCCGCGATGCCTTCGTTTGAAACGTTGTCCGATGAGGAGCTGAACACGCTGGTTGAATTTTTGGGGGCATTGCAATGAATGACGCCCGCGAAAGTGATCTGGAAAGATCCCAAGCAAGACGTCTGCTGAAAGCTTGGGAAACGCCGCGAGGTTGGCGTTACTGGTCCGCGGTCAACAACAGTGAGGTCGGTCTTTGGTACACCCTGACCGCCTTTGCGTTCTTTTTGTTCGGCGGGGTTCTCGCGCTGGTCATGCGGATTCAATTGGCCGTTCCAGAGAACGACTGGCTGACCCACGATCAATACAACCAAATCTTCACCATGCACGGCAGCGTGATGATGTTTTTGTTCGCGGTGCCGATCCTGGAAGCCATCTCGATCATGTTGTTGCCGGAAATGCTGGGCGCACGCGATCTGCCGTTTCCGCGATTGTCCGCCTACGGATACTGGTGCTTTTTAATTGGCGGGGTGTTTGTCTGCGGTTCACTGTTCTTTGACGCCGCGCCGCGAGGCGGTTGGTTCATGTATCCGCCGATGACGACGCAGTATCAAGACGGAATCGGAGTGGATGTCTGGTTGCTGGGTTTGTCTTTCATCGAGATCGCATCGATTGCCGCAGCGGTCGAGCTGATCGTTGGTGTGTTGAAATGTCGTCCGCCGGGGATGAGGCTAAATCTGATTCCGTTGTACGCGTGGTACATCTTGGTGGTCGCGGTGATGATTCTATTCGCCTTTCCGCCACTCATCGCTGGCGACGTGCTGATGGAATTGGAAAGGGCAATGGACTGGCCGTTTTTTGACGTCAGCCGGGGTGGCGATCCGATGTTGTGGCAGCATCTTTTCTGGATCTTCGGTCATCCGGAGGTCTACATCGTCTTTCTGCCATCGATCGCTTTGGTGGCGATGATGGTTCCAACGTTTGCTCGCACGCCGATGGCGGGTTACGGCTGGATTGTGCTGGCTGCGGTCGGAACCGGCTTCCTTAGCTTCGGTTTGTGGGTGCACCACATGTTCACGACGGGGATCCCGGGAATCTCAATCGGGATCTTCTCCGCTGCATCAGAAGCCGTGGCCATTCCGACCGGGGTGCAGATTTTTTGCTTCATCGCCACGCTGCTGATTGGCCGAGTGAAGCGTGCCGTGTGTTTGCAGTTTGTTTTGGCGGGGCTGGCGACCTTCATCATCGGCGGATTGACGGGTGTAATGGTGGCAATTGCGCCGTTTGACTATCAAGCTCACGATACTTATTTCATCGTTGGACATCTGCACTACGTGCTCGTTGGCGGCACAATCTTTCCCATCGTTGCGGGGTTCTATTACTACTATCCGTTTGTGACGGGCAAGCGGCTGTCTGAACGTTTGGGCAACCTTGCGTTTTGGTTGATGCTCATCGGATTCAACGTGGCCTTCTTTCCGATGCATCTGTCCGGGCTGATCGGGATGCCGCGTCGCGTCGCCACCTATCCCAGCGGAATGGGACTTGAGATTCCGAACATCATCTCCTCAATCGGAGCTTTCGTTTTGGGGCTTGGGTTTGTGGTGTTGCTGTGGGATGTGTTCCGTCCCAAATCGAAACAGCCACTGGTACGGCGAAATGTTTGGGACGCGGGAACGTTGGAGTGGAGCGGCGAAGTTCCGGATCAACCATGGGGAATTCGCTCCATCCCGATCATTCAGTCTCGCTATCCGCTGTGGGAGCAAAAGAACTTGCTCGAAGGCATTGATCGCGGGAAGTTCTACTTGCCGGATGCGGAAGAAGGCCGCCGAGAGACACTGGTCACCAGTGCCGTCGATGCGGAGTTGGTGCATTGTCTGAGAGTTCCAGGCCCATCTTTCCTGCCGTTTTGGGCCGCGGTGTTCACCGGCGGAGTCTTCATCTTCTCGACCTATCACTGGTGGACCGCAGCGGGAGTTTGCGCGGTCATGTCGTTTTGCACGATCGTCACCTGGTTGTGGACTGGTACCGCGGAAATTCCGGAGAAGCCAACGAAGTCTGTTGGCATGGGGCAGTCATTACCGCTTTATGTTTCGGGGCCCTCGGCGGTTGGGTGGTGGGCCATGTTCATCACGATGCTGGGCGACATGACCGCGTTCATGTCGTTGGTGTTTGGCTACTTCTTCTACTGGACGGTCCATGAAGAGTTTCCACCCGCGGAATGGGATGGTGCGGAGGTGTACGGTCCCGGGACGCTTTGGCCAATGGTCGGTGTTGCCTTGGGAATCATGGCTTGGTGTGCCGTGATACTGGCAAGGAAATCGAACCGTTCCGATCGATCCATTGCGTTTTATGGGGCGGCGATCATCGGGATCGTGTGCTCGCTGCTATCTGCATTGGCTTTGTTCTACGGTCCCTATCAAAACGGAATGGACCCAACGCAGCACGTTTACACGTCTTCCACGGCGGTCTTGTTGCTTTGGACCATTCTTCATTTGGTTTTGGGAGGGGTGATGTTGGCGTACTGCATTGCCAGACGAATCGCTGGGCGGATGGATCGGCAGCACGATGCAGATCTTGCGAATGTGACGTTGGCGTGGCACTTCATTGCGTTGACCACCGTGATCACCGGAGCCACCGTTGCACTGTTCCCGTGGGTGGCTTGATGAGCACGGAACCAGACATTCATCCGATCGCGAAACATGATTCTGCGGCGGAACGTCCGTTGTCGCAGCAGCTTTGGTGGATCGTTGTTTCACCGAGCCTTTGGGCGGTGCATTTCATGGTGTGTTATCTCACCGCCGCGATCTGGTGCGAGAAAGCGGGAGTGCAAGCGGATCCGTTTGCGTTGCACTTCGCGATCACCGTCTACACGGTTGTTGTTTTGCCGGTGATGGCATGGGTGGCGTGGAGCAGTCATCGCGAATTCAGGCGTAGCGAACCGCCGGTGCCGTATGATTTTGATGATCCCGCTGACCGAACGCACTTTCTAGGATTCACAGCGTTTTTGCTGTCTCTTTTGAGTCTCGTCGCGACGCTTTTCACCGTGTTGGTGTTTGTCTTCGTGAGGAGTTGTCACTGATGAAGCCGTGGCTTTGGAACATCGGTTGGTTGTTGCTCGCCTTTGGTTGGTTGGGGCCGTTGCCGGAATTGGCCGAGACCTCGTTCGCGGCACACATGACTTTGCACATGTTGGTGGTCAGCATCGCTTCGCCTCTGCTGGCTGTTGCGGCCGCTGGAACGCGACTGGATCCCGTGGAACGTTTTCCGAAACTTTGCTCGCCGGTGATCGCTTCGGTGGGCGAGCTGTTGATCGTTTGGGCTTGGCACGCACCCGTTCTTCACCACTTCGCTCGCCATGCCGCCGTTGGGTTTCTCTGCGAACAAACCATGTTTTTGGGAGCGGGTTATTGGGTCTGGATTTCGGCGTTTGGAGGCGGGACCCCGAGAATTCTTTCGCGAAGCGCGTCTGGCGTGGTTGGTTTGTTGCTGACTTCGATGCACATGACCCTCTTGGGAGCGTTGCTGACGTTGTCTCCTCGTTTGCTGTATTCGCATCATCAGTCGTTGTGGCTGGACCCGATCACGGATCAGCATCTCGGCGGAGCGGTAATGCTGGTCGTTGGTGGCGCTTCGTTTCTCGTGGGTGGATTGGTGCTGACTCGTGATTTGTTGAGGGAGAACCCTGAGTCTGACGGGCCGCCCGCACCGTCGTGGATTCGTTCAGTCACCGGAGCGACGCGATGAGAGATGGAGTGAAGGGACACCGTTGGACCGCGAAGCGAACGATGGAGGAGACAACGTGATGAAGTTGACATGGCGGGCTGTGTTTGCTGGTCTGATTTTGGTTGCGATCGTTGGCGGGATCGTTTTGGTCAGCGGTGTCGTTCCCATCAAGGCGAGCAGTGGGCACTGGGCGATCACTCGGGCATTACTGGATTTTGCGAGCGATCGCTCAGTTGCGTTTCATTCGCGCGATGGGGAGCCGCCGGATGATTCAACAGCAAGGGATTCTCGATTGGGACGAGAGGTTTTTCGTACAAACTGCAAGTTTTGCCACGGTTGGCCCGGTGAACCGATTCCTCCAGTCGCCGCAGGGATGACTCCCAAGCCTCCTGTGCTGGGATCCGAGGTTCTGAAGAAAGAACCGCGGGAGTTGTTCCACATCATCCAACACGGGATCAAGTTCGCGGGTATGCCCGCTTGGCCGGTTCGACAACGTCCCGACGAAGTTTGGCCCGTCGTCGCATTTCTTCGTGAGCAGAACAGCGAGCAAGTTCGAGACGAAGAAGCACTGCATCGCAGTCACGACTCGGCACCGAATCGAGTTGCGGGTTTGGATGCGTGCGCGGCGTGTCACGGCGAAGACGGTTTCAGCCGTGTGGGGTCTCAAGTACCGACCTTGGCTGGTCAATCGCGTGAGTACCTGGTGGCAGCGCTGACGGATTATCGCGAGGGCAAGCGATCCAGCGGGATCATGATGCCAATTGCACATCAGCTCGATGATCGTCAGATCAATTCGCTCGCATTCCACTATGCAAACGCAAACATGGTCATTCCGTCTGCAGCGGAATCGCAAACTACCGTGAAGGATGTCGATGCAGAAGCAATCCAACGTGGGAAACGTCTTGCTGAGCGTGGCGATGGAACGCGAAAGATCGCGGCTTGTTCGGAGTGCCACGACCGAGATGCGACCTCGCATCATTCGAGTTATCCGCGACTGGCCGGGCAAGGAGCATGGTATCTGCGAAAACAGTTGGAACTGTTCGGCGAACAGACTCGCAGTCAAACCGAGCGTGGGCAGCGGATGAGCGAGATCGCGAAGAGTCTGACGGCTCGCGACCGTTCTGACTTGGCAGCTTATTACGCTTCGTTGACGTGGCGTCCGGAAGAATGAAGACCCGTTTGGCCCGATGTTTGCCAGTCTGAATGACGAATCACTCAAAACACACACAAGGAAAAATCATGGCGGCGACATTGTCGGATCAAGCGGAAGAGGTTTACCAAGAGTTTTACGACTTGGTGAACATGCAACCGAAGGAAATTGAGGATTGGTTGGATACGGACGAAGCAAAGTCGGTGGGACAAACCAAAGACGGCGAAGACGAGTCCGTTGGCTATCAATCCGGAAAGAAAATCATTGAAATCAAACGCACCAACAAAGACGAGTTGAGCGACGACCAAATCGATCACATGCGGAAAGTGTGCGGCTACATCAAACGGCACAAAGCACAGCGTCCTGACGGCGATGTGGAAGACACGGATTGGTGTTTCAGTTTAAAGAATTGGGGCCACGACCCGACGAAGTGAGTTGGGTGAAGTGAGTCGAAGAAAGCGTTCATGAAAATGAACAGCTCGCGGTGTCGTTCCAAGACGCCAGCGAGCTGTTTTTGTAATTGGAGGACACGCCTTTTTCGCGAATCCGTCTCTAAGCCGGCAATTGTTTAGACTGGGCTTCGTCCGCCGGTGCAGCCAAAAACTTCGCCGGTGACGTAACTTGCGTCGGTACTGGCGAGCCACACAAACATCGGTGCCAATTCAATCGGTTGAGCCGGACGGCCAAACACCGTGTTGTCCCCAAACTGTTGAAATTTTTCCGCTGGCATCGATCCGGGGATCAGGGGAGTCCAAACGGGACCCGGGGCGACCGCGTTGACTCGAATCCCACGTTCCATGGCCATTTGCGCGAGCGCCTTGGTCATTCCCAACATGGCCGATTTGGTGGATGCATACGGCAGCAAGTAAGGCGACGGATCGTAGCCCTGGATGGAGACCGTGTTGATGATGCTGCCACCTGGCGGCAAATGCTTCATTACGGCTTTTGAAAGCCAAAACGGAGCATAAACATTGGTTTTGAAGATGCGATCGAACAGGTCCGTTGAGAACTCTTCGATTTGATCGGCGGTTTCTTGGTAGGCCGCGTTGTTCACCAAGATGTCGATGCCACCGTGTTCGTCGATGGATTGCGCGACCAAGTCGTTGCAAAACGATTCCTCTCGCAAATCACCGCCGATGACCGACACGTTGACTCCGGATTGTTTGGCAATTTCGGCGGTTTGGTGCGCGTCGTTCTGTTCCGACAAATAATTGATGGTGACGTTGGCTCCTTCGCGGGCGTAACAAATCGCGATGGCTCGCCCAATGCCGCTGTCGGCTCCGGTGATGAGGGCGTTGAGTCCCTTCAATTTGCCGGACCCTTGATAGGTTTCTTCGCCGTGATCAGGCGATGGGGTCATTTTGTCAGTGCTGCCAGGCATCGGCATGGCCTTTTGTTTGTCAAACGGCGGCCGAGCGTAGGCATGCCGCGGATCTTTCAGCTCAACTCGATCGGCGGTTTGATTGTTGGTGTTTGTTCGGGTGGAGGTGGCGGTGGACATCACGTTCCTTTGGGATGTGTTCAATGGAGGTTGAATTCAATCCAGCACGTTTGCAAACGGCGTTCCCAGTCGACTCGGAGACCAGTGGCATGAGGGTTGCGTTCGTTGTCTGTTCAGGACTGAACTATTAATCGACTGAACGAGGAGGCTCAACGTGAATGAGTTGAAAGAGAACGAAGTGGTGAACCCGAAATCGAACAAAAGCGTTCCACCCGGATCGATGAACGCGATTGTTTTCCACGATTACGGAGATTCGAGCGTTCTGCAGCCAGGGGTGATCGACATCCCTGATCGTCTGCCGGGGCAAGTGTTGATTGACGTCAGGGCGTCCAGCGTGAACCCAATCGATTACCGGTTACGGAGCGGTGAGATGAAGGGGCTACTGCCCGGCGGGTTTCCTCGCGTGCCGGGGTATGATGTGGCAGGGGTGATCGCGGATTGTGCCGGAGATTCACCATTCGCGGTGGGCGATCGAGTCATGGCGTTTTTGGATTCGGCTCGAGGCGGAGCGAGTGCGGACTTCGCAGCGGCCGCCATCGATGTGACCGCGTCGATTCCCGATTCCATGTCCTTCAACGAAGCCGCCGCGATCCCATTGGCGGGCACAACGGCGCTTCAATCGCTGCGTGACCACGGAAAATTGGAAGCCGGCCAACGGGTGCTGATCAACGGCGGAAGTGGCGGTGTCGGAATGTTCGCGATTCAAATCGCAATAGCGATGGGTGCGAAGGTCGATGCGGTCGCCAGTGGTGACAACCAAGAGTTTTGCCTGAAGCTTGGAGCGGAACGTTTCTTCAACTATGAAGAAACCGACATCGCCCAGACCAGCGAGACTTGGGACCTGATCTTCGATGCAGCGGGCAAGTTGGACTTTTGGGATGTTCGCGAACGGTTGTCGGAGTCGGGTCACTTTGTGTCAACGGAGCCCGACGTGAAAGGCATGTTGATGACCATCGTGACTTTGCCGATGTCGAAAAAGTCGCGAGTCATGTTGGCTCAGCCCAATGCCGATGATCTTCGGGAGTTGATTCGGTTGCACGAAGAGGGGCAATTGCAAATCACGATCGATGCGATTTATCCGATATCTCAGTTGAGCCGGGCGCATCAACATGTCGAAGAGGGCGTCGAACGTGGGAAAGTTGTGGTCACGTCGGATTGAGTGGGCGACTTTGCCTTCAGAGCATTGAGCGGACATCGGCGGCGGACGTTGGAAACGCGAATAGCGTTGACTTCATGTCCGTCGCGGTGTGTCCGAATCGCATTGCCAAAGCGAACAAGTTGATCGTCTCTTCCGCATTAGGTCCCAGGATATGAGCGCCGACAATCTTGTCTGTTTGTGAGTCGATTAGCAGTTTGTATCCAGCGACCGTGGATCCTGTTTTTCGAACGCTGCCCCAACCGGACATGTCACCCGAACGCACTTCAAGGTTGCTGAATTTCTCGCGAGCTTCCTGTTCCGACAAACCGATCGAAGCGATGCTCGGGATGGTGAATGCAACCTTAGGGACATCGCCGTACCGGGGTACGTAGTCCATTTCTGCGGCAAAGAGATTCTTGCTCACGGCACGAGACTCTTCGTTGGCCACGGGGGTCAAGCGTGGCATTCCGCTGTCAGCACAATCACCCGTCGCGAAAACGGCGGGGTTGGAAGAGCTCCGCATGAATTCGTTGACGGCAATCCCGTTTTCCGAGAAAGCGACATTGCCTTGTGACAGTTGCAACGCACCAATGTTGGGAACACGCCCCGCGCCGTGGACCACCAAGCCCGCATCGATCCGACTTTCGTCTTTCATCGAGACTCGCAGGGAATCCGCGGCATCATCATTCTTAGAAATGCTCTCGATCGTGGCATTGAGGTAAAATTTCACCCCACGGGATTCGTATTCCTTACGCAACTGCTGCACGAGATCTGGATCGAATCCGGACAGAATTTGTTCGTTGCGTTCGATCACGTGAACGCTGTGCCCCGCGGCGGCTACAACGCCAGCGAATTCCATCGAGATGTATCCGCCGCCAATGAACACGACGGTGTGGGGGAGTTGTTTGAGTTGAAGGAAATCGTCGCTTATTGTTACCAGCGATTCGCCTCCGATGCCCAAGTCGCTGGGGCGAGCACCAGTGGCGATCACGATGCGGTTCGCGGATAGCCGTTGACCAGCCACCTCGATTGCCTTCTGGTCAACAAACTTTGCGACACCGTGAAAGGTTTTGATGCCTTTCTCGCGGAAGGCGTCTTCCTTGCCTTCCGCGACCGGTCGAGTGAACTCCTCTTTGAAGTCGTGTAGACCCGACCAGTCAATCCGAACCTGCCCGTCTTCGATGAGCTTTCCGCGAGCCCGGCGAACTTGGTCGGCAAGTTCGCCGGCGTTGACATAAACCTTCTTTGGGTTGCAACCACGAAGCGCGCAGTTGCCACCAAAGGTTCGCGAATCGACCAAGGCGACGGACTTGCCCGCTTCGGCCGCTTTGCTCGCGATCGTTCCACCGGATGGTCCAGTACCAATGACGATCACATCGAAATGTTCGTCGCTCATGGCAGTTGGATGTCCAAACCATGGTTCACGCGATTGGTGAAGTTGGCAAGAGCGACCGCGGCGGCCAGCGTGACCAATTGCTTCTCATCCAGAAAGGCTTGAATCTCTTGCACCAAGGCTGCGTCCATATTGGCTTTGACGGTCAACTGCTCTGCGTACTTCAGCACCGCCTGTTCTTTTGAGTCGAACAAATCAGTCGCCGAAGCATTCATCGAATCAAGCTGTTGGTCAGTGAGGCCGGCTTTCTTGGCTGCTTGACGATGATAATGCGAGCAATAGTCACACGAGTTGAGTTGGGACGCTTTGTAGTACGCCAATTCGCGATACTTTGCCGGCAGGTCATTCTGCAAACCGTCGTTGATCTGCGTCATGCCTCCCAAAACATCCGGTTGATGAGCCAATGTGCTGAAGATGTTCATCGACTGGCCGAACTTTTCTTCGATGGCTCGCAGGATCGGCTGCGATTTCTCAGGAGCGTCCTCGATGGACAATGGTTGTGCATGGGGCATGGAAAGTCCTTTGCAAAATTAAATGGTGGGGATGAAAAGAAACGTCCGCGGCTCGAGGCCGCGGTGTCGCCGGAGGATCAGACCGTTTGTTCTGCGTGTTTTCCTTCCGCGAATTCCTCGACGGCCTTCTCGCAGAACGCTGGAATGTCGTCTGGGTTGCGACTTGTGACCAAGCCTTGGTCGCACACGCATTCTTCATCGACCCACTCCGCACCGGCGTTGATCAGGTCCGTTTTCAAGCTGGGCCATGAGGTCACTCGTCGACCGCGAACCACGTCGGCTTCGATCAACGTCCAAGGCCCGTGGCAGATCGCCGCGACGGGTTTGTGCTGCTTGAAGAAATCTCGAATGAAGCTGACCGAGACCTCGCATGTCCGAAGCGTATCCGGATTAGCGACTCCGCCAGGAAGAACCAAGCCGTCGAAGTTCTCCGCACTGGCGTCTTTGACATTCATGTCGACGTCGAATTGGTCGGCCTTTTCATCGTGATTCATGCCTTGGATCTTGCCGTCTTTTGGCGAGACCAACACGACTTCCGCACCCACGGACTGGATGGCTTGCCACGGCTTTGTCAGCTCGACTTGTTCGAAGCCGTCGGTTGCCAGAAATGCAATTCGTTTGTTTTGAAGTGTTTGATCGCTCATGGTGTTTCCTTTTGGTAGAAGTTTCGATGCAACTCGCGAAAACGCGGATGCGATGCAACGGCTTCCACGCAGATGCCATGCCGCAAACAGGAAGCGAAAAACTTCTTCACGCTCGCACGACGCCTTTTTGTCGGGTGAAGGAGCAGGCTGGTTTGCCAGCGAGCAGAGACCAGGTGGCGGCTCTGGTATGGCTGGTGATCCATTCGGATTGCCGCATCGCAATCGATGAAGTTTTGGTCTATCAATTGCGTGGAAACCGACAGCCACGCTACTGCCGTTGTGTTTCTTGGTTTCAACCCATCCGGAGAAAACGTGTCCGTTATCGCAACCCTGACGCAAGGCGACGCCTCGGATCTGCTGCTTGCAATCGTGGTGATGTCGATGCTATCGCTCGTCGCCGCTTTGTTCGCGTGGAAGGTGGCTTATTCGGACAAGGGTCAGCGAGTCATGTTGATGTTGTCCGTTTCAACGTTGGCAATGATTTACTTTTTGTTCTACGGATCAGGGCAATTGTTTTGGGCCAAGTGGGTGCCTGATTCCGCAGCGATCATTTACACCAACTTTGCTTCGATCTTTGCCGCGTTGGCTGCTGGCTGGGCGTTTCGACTGCCCAACACACCGATGTGGCGTCGCGCTGGATTGTCGTTCTTTCTGGCATGTGCCAGCGTTGCCGCGATCTTTTGGCCTTTGTTGTCGGTTGCGATTCGACCGGCACCCAACGGTGGAAGTGAATGGAAAAACGGTGTGGCCATGCAGACCAGTTGGGCGACCTGCAGTCCAGCCGCGGCAGCGACCTTCCTGAACGCGGAAGGGATTTCGGTCGATGAATCGCAGATGATTCCATTGTGTCTGACCGATTCCAGTGGCACACCCACGCTGGGTTTGTACCGGGGCATCAAGCTGCTTGCGGAGCAGAACCAAGCGGAGGTGGAGGTTCTGGACGAGTCTTTGGATGAGTTGTGGTCGAAGAACGATTTTCCCGTGTTGATGGCGGTGGAGCTTCCTTACGGCGTGGAAGATCGACGCTATGCGGATCAATGGGGTTGGATCCCCGGAATGGGACACAGCGTCGTTGCATTGGGGATTCGTGAAGATGGGCAGCGAATGTTGGTTGGCGACCCATCGATTGGTTTGGAAGAGTGGTCGAAAGACGATCTGGAAGTGCTGTGGCACGGCAATGGGATCCGGTTGCATCGCCCGTGAGGCGACGCTTCGCCAGTTTGTCGAGAACCCAAACTCGCGTTTCGATCGCAGCAGCAATCCAATTGGCGGCTGTATGTAACGGGGGTGGCTTCACCGGTTGTGTTTTGGCACAGGGGTTGCGTTAAGGGAGCGGCAATTCAACCGTGCCCCCGAGACACTTTCTATGAACCCAATCTCCAACCGAGTATGCAACGGTGTGCTGGACGCGATCGGGCACACCCCATTGATTCGACTGAATCGTTTCTTGGATCGCGAAGATGTGGAGCTGTTGATCAAATGGGAAGCCGGCAATCCAGGCGGCAGCGCCAAGGATCGACCTGCTGCGAAAATGTTGGAAGAAGCGTTCGCGCGAGGTGAAATCTCGTCCGAGACCACGATCGTCGAGTCAACTTCCGGCAACATGGGGATTGGTCTGGCACAAGCTTGCCGCTACCACGGGCTGCGCTTCATTTGTGTCGTCGATCCTCGAGCACAGAAACAAAACCTGGCGATCATCGAAGCTTTGGGCGGTCAAATCGAGATGGTGCATCAGCCGCTCGGTGGAGATTTGCTGGCCGCACGAATCGCGAAAGTTTGCGAGTTGATTGAGACGACGCCGAATAGCTATTGGCCCAATCAATACGCCAACCGAGACAATCCACGTTCGCACTTCGAAGGAACCATCGCCGAGATCGATGACGCGTTGAACGGCGAGTTCGACGTGCTGTTCGTCGCCACCAGCAGCACGGGAACCGCACAAGGGTGTCGTGACTATTTGCGTTCACGTGGTCGAGACATCGAAGTCATTGCCGTTGATTCGGTCGGCAGTGTCCTGTTTGGCGGAGCGTCGGGGCCTCGCAAGATTCCCGGACTTGGTGCTGGCAAGGAGCCTCGTTTGGCAGCGGGGCAATCCTTCGATCAAGTCGTCCGCGTGACGGATTTGGACTGCGTGGTGGGTTGTCGAAAGCTGGCCGAACGTGAAGCGATTCTGGTTGGTGGTTCGGCCGGCGGAGTTTTGACCAGCGTCGGACGGATGCAGCACGAACTGGCGGGCAAACGCTGCGTCGCCGTGTTGCACGATTCCGGCACACGTTACTTGGAGACGGTGTTTAACGACCAATGGGTGAGTGATTCGTTGGATTGTTCCTCCGAATCGCTGCACGCATTGGTGCATTCTTCCTCATTCGATGTCATTGAAAAGGTAAACGCATGAGCGTTGCGATATCAGGCGGCAGCATCGCGGATCTTCCGTTCTTTGATGGGGCGAGCCCTCGTTCACCCATCCAGTTGGCAATCGTTGGATGCGGTCCTCGTGGGCTGCAGTGTTTAGATGCGTTGTCGCGAAATTTGTCAAAGGATGAACTGGCTCAGGTGGAGATCACGGTCTTCGAACCTTCCACTCACCCCGGCGCCGGATGTGTGTACGACCTGAAGCAGTCGCGTATGTTGCGTATGAACTTCGCAACCCAGTACATCGATTTTTGGAAAGTCGATCGTGACCAAACAACTTCTAAGTCTGGGTCGCTGATCGGATGGTTGGATCGAAACTATCCCGAGTACGCTGCGTCGGATCAGTTTGTGCCGCGTGCGGTCGTGGGCGAATACCTTCACGATTGTTTCGAGGTGGTTTGCAAACGGTTGCGTCGTTGGACGAAACTGAATGTGGTACGGGCTCGCGTCGAAAGCATCCGTCATTGTGCCGCTGGTGAAGCGAACGCCGAGGTAGCTGCCACCACGAAGGCGATGACGCTGAATGACGATGAGGGTTGGTGGGTGTGGGACGGCAGCGAAGAGCGAAAGTTTGACCGTGTTGTGCTGACCACCGGCCACGAGGGCCTTCGGAGTTCGGACGAGATCCAAAGTCAAGATACGGGGGCGTTTGTGTATCCCGTTGAAAACAGTTTGTCGGAGGAGCGGATTCCTGCGGGAGGTGATGTCTTTCTACGTGGTTTCGGTTTAACCGCGATCGATGCGATCCTGATGTTGACCGAAGGGCGAGGTGGAACGTTCGTGCAAGGCGACGGGCTTCCGACTTACCAGGCCAGCGGTCAGGAGCCGAACTGCATTGCGGTGCATTGCCGGTCGGGGCGTCCGATGTTGGCCAAACCCACCGCGAAGTTGGAGCCGATCAACGATCGATTCTGGGAGCCATACCGGCAAACATTGTCGAAACATGAGGCGAGCCATGGCAGCGTGAAGTTTTGCCGCGACATTTGGACGGTCGTGGCCGAAGCAGCATCGGAATTGCTGATTCGATCCGGTGATGCGGTGTCACGCCGTGATGTCGAAGAATGGTTTCGCGGTTGGTCGCGCTACAAGATGGACGACGTGAGTGCTCGGAAAGCAATGCTGCAGTCGTACGGCGTGGCCACCGGTGCTCGAGAAATGGATGTTCCGTTTGCCTTGGGCGAGGCTTGGCGGCAGTTGTACCCGCAAATTGTGTCGCTGATCAGCTTTGGCGGTTTGGCCGAAGGGCAATGGAAAGCGTATTCACAAACCGCGGCGGAGATGGAACGGATTGCGTTTGGGCCCCCGGCCGAGAGCGTCGCGAAGGTGCTGCGTTTGATCCGCGACGGGAAAGTACGTTTGTGCGAGCAAAACGAACCGTCGCAGGACTCGGTGATTGTCAACGCGGTGATCGCCAGTCCCCATCAAGCCAACGAAGACGGTCCGCTTTCGCAATTGATTCTTCGTGGCGACGTGCAAGTCGATCCGGTGACCGAAGCCGTTCGCGTGAGCGAGTCTGGCAGTGTGTTGGGTGGCCGGAAAGGCTTGGCGATTTTTGGTCGTGCGACGGAAGGTTGGGTGATTGGTAACGATACGCTATCCCGAACCTTGCACCAACAGATTCAAAATTGGGCCGAAACCATTGCGGTCGATGCACACTCTCGAGGTTGATTGAATGCCCATCGCTGTTCCAACTCACCTGACGTCGAACGATTCGTCGGATGCGATTTCCAACCGAACGTCCTCGTTGAATCAATCCGTCGAGTCGTCGGTGGACGTTGCGGACGAAATGGCGGTGCGAAGTTTCTGCATGGGATTGCTGCCGTTGAAGGCTCGTTTGGAGCCGTGGATGGTGCGGGCGGTGCAATCTGAATCCCTGCACGAATGGGTCGAGCAAAATGGTTCGCCGCTTAACCTACTGAACGTGGATCCGATGCGTCGGAACGTGGGTGAGCTGCAACGAGCTGCGTCGGACGCGGAGGTGGATTTGCGAGTGTTCTTTGCTCGTAAGGCCAACAAGTGTTTGAGTTTCGTGGATCTGGCAAATGAAAAAGGCTGGGGCGTTGATACGGCCAGCGAGAACGAATTGAAGCAGTGTTTGCAACGTGGTGTTGCACCCGCGAATTTGATTTGCACGGCGGCGGTCAAAAGCGAAACGCTGATCCGTTTGTGTCTGAACGAAGAAGTTTGCATCGCGGTCGACAATCACGATGAACTGAATCGGATTGCGGATGTCGCAATGAAATGTGCCTGCCGCTCGACGGTTGCGATTCGTTTGGGCGGTTTCGAACACAAGGAAAAGAAGCTGCCCACGCGTTTTGGATTCGATGTGGATCGCGACCGAAATCTGCCGTTCGAACTGGGGAGTTTGCCCGTTGATGTGGAAGGGGTTCACTTTCATTTGGACGGCTACGATGCGGACCAACGCGTGTCTGCTCTTGCGACCGCGATGGATTGGATCGAGCGATTGCAAGACGCTGGTCACGAACCCACGTTCATCGACATGGGAGGCGGAGTCCCGATGCGATACCTCGACGAGGAATCGCAATGGCTCGAATTTTGGCAGCAGCATCGCGCGGCCATGTTGGGTAAGAGTGAGCCATTGACCTATCGCGGTCACGGTTTGGGGACGATGGTTGTTGACGGTCGATTGGTTGGCACACCCAAGGTGTATCCGTTTTATCAATCGCTGATACGTGGGCCTTGGTTGTCAAAGATTCTGAACGCGCGGCTGGGTGATGACTCAGTCGCGGAACGGTTGAAGTCGCTTTCGTTGCAACTGCGATGTGAGCCGGGGCGCAGTGTTCTGGACGGGTGTGGGATGACCGTGGCACGAGTCGAATATCGCAAGCAGAACGCCGACGGCGATTGGTTGGTTGGCGTTTCAATGAATCGAACGCAGTGCCGAACGTCCAGCGAAGACTTTTTGGTCGATCCGCTGGTGGTTCCAAGTTCGAAGGATGCTTCTCGAATCGCCGATGAGACCGATTGCACGATCGAAGGCTACCTCGTCGGCGCGTACTGCACGGAGTCTGAGTTGCTGTGCCTACGCAAGCTGCGTTTCCCAGGCGGGATTCGAGTGGGAGACTTGGTCGTGTTCCCAAACACAGCCGGGTACATGATGCACTTTCTAGAAAGCCGCTCGCATCAATTCCCGTTGGCGAAGAATCTGGTGCTCAGCGGCGAAATTGCAGCCGCGGAACTCGATCTGATCGATCAGAAACCAGATTGATCGTTCGTTGCCGTTCGCTATCGGAATCGGGACTTTGCGAATCAACGGATCGGTAGGGCATTCGTAATATCGAACGCGAATGCTGTGATCTTTGTCCGATTCTGGACCAGCCAGCTCATCGGCACAACGTTTGCGGAATTGGCGACCGTCCTTTCACCGTCTCTCGGTCAGACGCGTCACACGCCGTGAATCTATCCGACCGATGGTGTGATGAGGATTGCTAGTTGTCAGTCTGTATGCAGGCGTTTGCCATGGTCCCTCCTCTTTTCGGTTTGCGGCGTCGAGCTTGTGCGTCATCGAGGTTGGTGTGTCGCCGATGTGAGGATTTTGGCTTGCTGTTTGTTCGGGGAGAGCGTTGATGGTTTCGCACAGTCATCGCTTCCATACGATCCTGACCGGACCTCGATCGGAGCGTTCCAAACCGAAGGCGGAATCGCTGCTCGAGCTGGAGCGGCTTTCTTCGCGAGTGAAGCATGCGAACGTTGGCATTTGGATTTGTGCAATTTTGTTGTCGTTGTATGCACTGTACATCGGTCGCAACCTTTTCATGCCGATTTTGGTTGCTGTGTTTGCCTATTTGACGCTGCGTCCCGTCATTCGCGGGATGGGCCGGATGGGAATCCCGTCCGGCATCGCGGCCGGTTCGATCATGTTGGTGATGGGATTGTCCGTTGGCACCATTGGCTATGTTTTGTCCGGGCCAGCCCAAGAGATTTTGCAACAGATCCCCGGTTCGCTACCGGAAGTCAAAGACAAGTTGGGTTTCATCTTTGAGCACTTGGAAACCGTCAATCAAGCAACCGAAGACATCTCTGACACGGCTGATCAAGAGAACCTGACCGCGGAAGAAAAACCCGTGCCGGTCGAAATCAAGCAACCAGCTTGGACCACCACGTCGCCGTTGATAGCAGGGACCGGCAATGCCGTTTCGTTCATCTCAATCGCGGCCGTGTTGCTCTTCTTTTTGATGGCGGGCGGTGACTCGGTGATTCTGTCGGTCGTCAGCATCTTGCCATCGTTTTCGTCCAAGCGTCGCTTCATGGAAGTGCTGGTCGGCGTGCAAGATGGGCTCAGTAGCTATCTGGCCTGGGTGACCTGCATCAATGCTTGCTTGGGAGTTTGCATTGGCACTGCCATGTGGGCCTTGGGTATGCCATCGCCTTTGTTGTGGGGCGTGGCGGCGATGCTATTGAATTTCATCCCGATGGTCGGGGCACTGATAGGGATCGCCGCGGTTTTCTTCGTTGCGTTGGTCAATGTCGACCACGTGTCATACGCATTCATCGTGGCGGGAGCCTACGCAGCTCTGACCGGTTTGGAAGGCCAGTTCATCACACCGATGTTGCTGGGCAAGAGCATGCGACTTTCGTCCGTCTTGGTATTCCTGTCCATCGTCGTTTGGGGGTGGATGTGGGGCATCCTTGGTGTGTTCCTCGCGGTCCCGATTTTGATTGCCATCGTGATGGTGGTTGAAAAGCTAGAAGCCACCTCACCCGTGCAAGAAATGATCAACGGCACCGTGGGCAAAAACGTTCCTGCTGACTGAGCGTCGGCCGATGCCTTCGTGCTCTTTGCCAATCAATCACTTTAAATCTCTGTTTGTTCCCTTTTCAGAAGACAACACCATGCCTGATGAACCGAAGTGCCCGTTTCAGACTCAACAGTTTGGACGTCCCGTCGACAACAACCAACATTCTCAAACGGCGGGTCCTCGCGGGCCGATGTTGATGCAAGACGTGCATCTGGTTGAGAAGATGGCTCATTTCAATCGGGAACGCATTCCAGAGCGAGTTGTTCACGCGAAGGGGTATGGTGCGTTTGGGACCTTCACCGTGACCAACGATATCACTGAATATTGCATGGCGGATCTCTTCTCCGAAGTCGGGAAGAAGACCGACACGTTCGCAAGGTTCTCCACGGTGGGCGGGGAAAGCGGTTCGGCCGACACGGCCCGTGACCCGCGCGGATTTGCGTTGAAGTTCTACACCGATCAAGGCGTGTGGGACATGGTTGGCAACAACACGCCAATTTTCTTCGTTCGTGACCCGTTGAAGTTCAGCGACTTCATCCGAACGCAGAAACGCGAGCCGCAGAACCACCTGCAACCGCATTGGCGGCGTTGGGATTTTTGGGGCGAGGTGCCCGAGGCGTTGCATCAAGTCATGTTTCTTTACAGTGACCGTGGCACACCCAAGAGTGCACGGTTCATGAATGGTTACGGCAGCCATACCTTCAGCATGTACAACCGCGAAGGCGTGCGTCATTGGGTCAAGTTCCACTTCAAGACGGAACAAGGTTCCGAGAACTTCAGCGCGGATGAAGCCATTCAGATGGCCGGGGAAGCGCCTGACTATTCCACGCGCGACTTGTTCGAGGCAATCGAAAAAGGCGATTACCCGCGATGGCGGATGCACATCCAAGTCATGCCGGAAGCGGATGCTGCCAACTACGAATGGCATCCGTTCGATTTGACGAAGGTTTGGCCTCACGACGACTATCCGTTGATCGAAGTGGGGACCTTTGAACTCAATCGAAACCCATCCAACTACTTCCAAGACGTGGAGCAAGCCGCGTTTGAGCCTGGCAACTTGGTGGAAGGCATTGGTTTGTCACCGGATCGCATGTTGCAGAACCGTGTGCTTTCTTATCCCGACGCTCACCGTTATCGATTGGGCGTGAACTATCACCAAGTCCCGGTGAATCAACCGCGTTGCCCGTATGCGACCTACCATCGTGATGGTGCGATGCGAGTCGATGGAAATGGCGGTGGCACCGTTGATTATGAACCAAACAAGATGGGCGGCCCAAGGGAAACCGGCCAATCAATCGAGCCTCCGATGCCGGTCCACGGTGACGGCGATCGATACGATGAATTCGCTTGCGATGACAAGGATTACTACGGGCAACCGAAGATGTTCTGGAACAAGGTGCTCGACGAAGGGGCTCGCGAAAGGTTGTGCACCGCGATCTCGAACTCGATGGCTGATAGCCCCGAATTCATCCGAGAGAAGATGCTGGCGCAGTTCGCGAAAGTTCACGAAGATTTCGCGGACGGAGTGAAGTCGCGGTTGGAGCAACCGGAGTCACAACCGATCCCAATTGCATAATCGTTTCAATGGTACATCTGTTGCTTTGTTCAGCGGCGACCCTCCCCAGCACGGGCGGTCGTCGCTTTTTTTATGCTTTCGATGCGGTTAAACGCGGGTGGATGCGTGATTTGGGCGGTTTACAGTTCCGTGGCTTCACCCAGTTTTTGACTCATCGGGAAACAGTATGTTCCATTTTCGTTCAATCGGATCGCGCGATAATCAACCAACGGATCAGGAGGTAAGTTCTCGCGGACGGGACGAACGTTTCCACACTCGCAAGCAACATCGACGCTCTTCGAAGCGGCGTCGTACTCGTTTGAGTTCCCTGCTGGGCGAGCGATTGGAAGAACGCCGTGTTTTGGCTGCTTACGTGGTCGACACCGCAATGGATGTGGTTGCGGAAGACGGGATGGTGAGTCTCCGGGAAGCCATCCAGGCGGCGAACTCCAATGCCGCGGTCAATGCTGACACCATCGCTGGCGAACCGACGGCGACTGCAGTTGATCGGATTACATTCGCCGAAGGATTGAGCAGTATCACGCTGAGCGGAGAACTGTCGATCACTGAGTCGATCGAGATTGCGCTCGGCGATGCGTCCAGCCAAATCATCAGCGGGGACGATGCATCCCGGATCTTTTCGATTGACACGTCCGGAGTGGATCCGATCGATGTCGACTTGAGTGGACTGACGTTGCAGGATGGCTTGGCGGAGTCCGGTGGTGCGATCTACCTCGGTCCGGGGCATTCACTCTCGATGACCAACATGACGTTGTCAGATAACGTCGCGACGGGTGCCGCTGCGGACCAAGGTGGCGGTGCAATCTTCATTGATGGAGGAACCGCGACCATCACGGATTCGACGATCACCGGAAACGTCGCGAATGGTGCGTCAGGCAGCGGCGGCGGGATTTTGAACCAAGGCACGTTGGTCGTGTCCGGTGGTTCGATCAGTGAGAACGTTGCCAATCGCGCCGGTGGTGGGATCGAAGCGACCGGTGGAACGTCGACGACGCTGACCAATGTGTTGATGGATCAGAACGTGGCCGGACCGGATGGCACGGCGGCACCTGGAAACGGTGGTGCATTGCACATCAGCGGTGATGGTGACGCGACAATCACCGGCGGCACGGTCAGTAACAACGTGGCGGCTCGCGAGGGCGGTGGCTTGTGGAACAACACCGGTGCGATGACCGTCAGCGGCACGACTTTGATTGGCAACATCGCCTCGGGTGATGCGGCTGATGACGGCGGTGGCGGTATCTTCAACAACGGTGGGACGTTGACGGTGTCTGATGCAACGCTGTCGGGCAACGCTGCGGACGGAACGCTTGGTAGCGGCGGAGCGATCTTCAGCATCGATGGCGATGTGACGATCAATTCGTCTCAGATTGGCGGTCCGCTTGGTTCCGACGGGAACACCGCGAATCGTGCCGGTGGCGGCATCGAAGTGGTGGAAGGCAGCGTGACGTTGAACCTTGGGACGGACGTCTCCAACAACTTCGCCGGGATCAACGGTGGTGGTTTGCACTCGACGGGTGCAGCGGAAGTGATCTCGAATTTTTCGATCTTCGGTAGCAACGTTGCAGCCAGCGAAGGCGGGGGACTATGGAACTCGGCCACGGGGACCATGACGATCAACGGCGGAGCAATCTCTTCCAACACCGCCAGCGGTGATGCTGCTGACAACGGTGGAGGTGGCTTGTTCAACGATGGCGGTGTGATGAATGTCGCCAACGCGGTGATCGGCTTCAACGTGGCCGATGGTGCGTCCGGAAGCGGCGGTGGAATCCTGAATGATGGCGGAACGCTGACGATCACCGGCAACACCACGATCTCGGAGAACCGAGCCAATCGTGCTGGTGGTGGGATCGAAGCCACCGGTGGATCGACGAGCACTTTGACGGGTGTGTCGTTGGACTCCAACAACGTCGGGATCAGTCCCGCGGTTGCATCACCCGGCAATGGCGGTGGTTTGCACATCACGGGTGATGGTGACGTGACGATCACCGGCGGCACGGTCAACAACAATGTGGCGGCATCCGAGGGCGGTGGTCTTTGGAACGGTAGCGGTGTGATGACGGTGACAGGCACGACGATCGATGGCAACGTTGCAAGTGGCGACGATGCTGACAACGGTGGTGGTGGGATCTTCAATGTTGCTGGGACGGTGAACATCACTGACTCAACGGTCACCGGAAACGTCGCGGATGGTGCGTCAGGCAGCGGCGGCGGAATTTTGAACCAAGGCACCTTGGTCGTGTCCGGTGGTTCGATCAGTGAGAACCTCGCCAACCGAGCTGGTGGCGGGATCGAAGCGACCGGTGGAACGTCGACGACGCTGACCAACGTGTTGATGGATCAGAATGTGGCTGGGCCGGATGGCACGGCGGCACCAGGGAACGGTGGTGCGTTGCACATCACCGGCGATGGAGTCGTCGAGCTGTTTGGTGGAACCGTTTCTGGCAACGTGGCAGCAGCCGAAGGCGGCGGGCTATGGAACAGTGTTTCCGGCAGCTTGAGTTTGGATGGGACGGAAGTCAGCGGCAATTCGGCTCCGATTGGCGGCGGTGTCTTCAATGACAGTGGTGTGGATCTTACGACGCAGACTTTCACGACCACTCTGAGCGAGCTGAATGATTCGGGAGTCGCCGGGACGGCGCGTGTCACGGTCGACACCAGTGATCCGGACAACCCTTCGGTGACGGTATCGATTCAGGCATCGGGCTTGGTCCCCAACCAACCTCACATTCAACACATTCACGGCCGCTTTGCTTCGGACCTGGATTCCACCGGAACGATCGACGGGCCTTTCGTTGGCGATGGCGGTTCGTCGATCGATTCGCGAACGCCTGATTTAGGTGATGATACGAACGGTGATGGCTTCGTCACCGTTGGTGAAGGATTGGCGGGTTACGGCAACGTGCTGTTGAACCTTTCTAGTCCACGGGCTCCGGTTCCGATCGAAGGCAACTCGCCGCTGGCTGATTTTGACCTGGCCGACTTTCCAACGGCTCCCGACGGAACGATCGACTTCAGTGAGACCTATGTTTTTGACTTAAGCGATTCGGATCAGGCTCGTCAGTACAACAACCTGTTGCCGATGTCGCTGCGAGAGATCGTGCTTCATGGCGTGAACACCGACATTGACGTCGATGGTGACGGTTCACCGGATGGTTATCGAGTCACCGGTCCGGCGGCAGCGGGAACGCTTTCTGCAGTCGGCGGGACATTGACCATTGCGAACTCGACCATCACCGGGAACACGGCCTCGGGCAACGGCGGCGGAATCGCGAATGAAAGCGGCCGCGTTACGATTACCGATTCGACGATTTCGCAGAACGTCAGCGGTGGCGATGAACTGGGCGAAGGTGGCGGAGGGATCTTCAACGATGGCGGTACGGTCACGCTGACCGATACTGATGTATTTGAAAACACCGCGATCGTTGGACTTGGTAACGGCGGCGGCATTTTGAACAACTCGGGCGGTTTCTTGGTCGTTCGAAGCGGTTCGATTTCGGACAACGATGCGGCGCGAGCTGGCGGTGGCGTTGAGAACGCTGGTGAAGCGACGTTCTTTGAAGTCGAAATGGATAGCAATGACACCGGGATCAATGGAGGCGCGCTACATACCTCGGGACCGTGGACCGCGAATTTCATTGATTCGGTGATCACGAACAACACGGCCGGAGCGGAGGGCGGCGGTGTTTGGAATAGCGACACCGGTGAGATGACATTGGTGGGTACAAGGGTGACCGGCAATACCGCCAGCGGCGATGAAGCGGATCAAGGCGGCGGCGGAGTGTTCAACGATGGTGGCGTGTTGATGATCACGACCTCGACGATCAGTGACAACGTCGCCGATGGAGTGTCGGGCAGTGGCGGTGGTGTGCTGAATACCGGCACGTTGACGGTGTCAGACTCAACGATCAGCGGCAACGTTGCCAATCGTGCTGGTGGTGGGATCGAAGCGACCGCGGGAACGACAACAACACTCACAAATGTTGCATTGAATCTCAACAACGTCGGAATCAGTCCTGCCGCGGCGGCTCCAGGTAACGGCGGTGGTTTGCACATCACCGGCGATGGTGATGTGACGATCACGGGCGGCACGGTCAACAGCAACGTGGCGGCATCCGAGGGCGGTGGTCTTTGGAATGGCAGCGGTGTGATGTCCGTGACCGGCACAACGATCGATGGCAACGTGGCCAGTGGCGACGATGCTGACAACGGTGGTGGTGGCGTCTTCAATGTTGCTGGGACGGTGAACATCACTGACTCGACGGTCACCGGAAACGTCGCGGATGGTGCGTCCGGCAGCGGCGGCGGGATTTTGAACCAAGGCACTTTGGTCGTGTCCGGTGGTTCGATCAGTGAGAACGTCGCCAACCGTGCTGGTGGCGGGATCGAAGCGACCGGTGGAACGTCAACGACGCTGACCAATGTGTTGATGGATCAGAACGTGGCCGGACCGGATGGCACGGCGGCACCGGGTAACGGTGGTGCGTTGCACATCAGCGGCGATGGTGACGCGATAATCACCGGCGGCACGGTCAGCAACAACGTGGCGGCTCGCGAGGGCGGTGGCTTGTGGAACAACACCGGTGTGATGACCGTCAGTGGCACGACTTTGATTGGCAACATCGCCTCGGGTGATGCGGCCGATGACGGTGGTGGCGGTATCTTCAACAACGGTGGAACGTTGACGGTGTCTGATGCGACGCTGTCAGGCAACGCGGCGGACGGAACGCTTGGTAGTGGCGGAGCGATCTTCAGCATTGATGGCGATGTGACGATCAATTCGTCTCAGATTGGCGGTCCGCTTGGTTCCGACGGGAACACCGCGAATCGTGCCGGTGGCGGCATCGAAGTGGTGGAAGGCAGCGTGACGTTGAACCTTGGGACGGACGTCTCCAACAACTTCGCCGGGATCAACGGTGGTGGTATGCACTCGACCGGTGCAGCGGAAGTGATCTCGAATTTTTCGATCTTCGGTAGCAACGTTGCGGCCAGCGAAGGTGGTGGACTATGGAACTCTGCCACTGGAACGATGACGATCAACGGTGGAGCGATCTCCTCCAACGTCGCCAGCGGTGATGCTGCTGACAACGGTGGAGGTGGCTTGTTCAACGATGGTGGTGTGATGAATGTCGCCGACGCGGTGATCGGCTTCAACGTGGCCGATGGTGCGTCCGGAAGCGGCGGTGGAATCCTGAATGATGGCGGAACGCTGACGATCAGCGGCAACACCACGATCTCGGAGAACCGAGCCAATCGTGCTGGTGGTGGTATCGAAGCCACCGGCGGATCGACGAGCACTTTGACGGGTGTGTCGTTGGACTCGAACAACGTCGGGATCAGTCCCGCGGTTGCATCACCCGGCAATGGCGGTGGTTTGCACATCACGGGCGATGGTGATGTGACGATCACGGGCGGCACGGTCAGCAACAACGTGGCGGCATCCGAGGGCGGTGGTCTTTGGAACGGCAGCGGTGTGATGACGGTGACCGGCACGACGATCGATGGCAACGTTGCCAGTGGCGACGATGCTGACAACGGTGGTGGTGGGATCTTCAATGTTGCTGGGACTTTGGTCGTGCAAGATTCGACCATCCAAAACAACGTCGCTGATGGTGCAGCCGGAAGCGGCGGTGGGATCTTCAATGCGGGGACCGCCACCATCACTGGCACTGAGATCACAGAAAACACTGCGAATCGTGCTGGCGGTGGTTTGGAGGTCATCGACGGGACGACGACCACGATTTCGGCCAGCTTACTGGTGGACAACGTTGCTGGCCCGGATGGTTCAGCATCTCCCGGCAATGGTGGTGCACTTCATATCTCCGGCGGTGGTGAGGTGACGATTGTCGACACCTTGGTCGAAGGGAACACGGCGGCCAGCGAAGGAGGTGGTTTGTGGAATAGCAGCACCGGAACGTTGGTCGTCGAACGTTCAACGGTCTCAAACAACTTCTCTGTCGACGGAGGCGGTGTCTTCCAAGACGGCGACGCGGGGATTCTCGAACTGATCAATTCGACAATCGCGATGAACGCTGCGTCGAATGACGGTGGCGGGCTTCTCACCGAAGGCGGCAGCGTTGATTTGATCAGCGTCACCATTGCGGACAACGATGCCGCGACAGGTGGAGGCATGAAGGCTGACAGCGGTACCGTTTCGGTGATCAACTCCATTGTTTCCCGCAACACGGCCACGACTGATTCAGACGTGTCGGGGGCGTATCAGGACGATGGAAATAACTTGGTTGGGACGGAAGCGGGACTGGGAACGCTCGGTGACAACGGTGGCCCCACCCCAACAATTGCTTTGATTCCAGGCAGTCCCGCTTTGGACGCGGGTATTCTCGCGGGATTGAGCGTCGACCAGCGAGGCGTCAGTCGACCGCAGGGAACGGGGGGCGACATTGGCGCGTTCGAGTCCGGATTGTCGGCTCCTGTGGCGGCTTCTTTGTCGATCGCGGCGGACGATGCGGCGATCGCAGAAGGCGATTCAGGCAACACGTCGTTCACCTTCACCGTGACTCGCAGTGACAACACGGCGGGAGCGATCTCTGCCAACTATTCCGTGATTGGTAGCGGGGAAAATTCCGCGGACGCGAGCGATTTCGGGGGCAGTTTCCCAAGCGGCGTTGTGAGCTTTGAAGACGGTCAATCGGTCGCGACAATCACGGTGAACGTGAGCGGAGACGAGACAGTCGAACCGAATGAATCGTTCACGGTAACGCTTGACTCGGCAAGTGACGGGGCTGTCATCGAGCAAGCTTCCGCCGTGGGCACGATCTTGAATGATGACATCAACGCGGTGGAGACCAGGATTCTGATTCCAGAGTTTGTGGCTCGACCTCACCTGCTGATTGGCGATGGGGTTCCAACCGCGATCATCTTCCAGGCTTTGAGTAGCACGACGGTGACCGTGACCCCGGTCGCTCAGGCGAGCGTGAGTGAATCGGTGCGGATCGTGGATGCGGACACTGTGACGATCAGTTCTTATCAGAACGGTGTTGCCACCGCCGATTTGGAAGCTGGCGAGTTGTACGCGGTGATCTTTGGTTCGCTGAGCACCGATCGGATCTATTCCATCCGTTCGTCCGCGGGTGTGGATTCGCTCACCAACCGAGCTGCGACAAACATTTTGCAACCGACCGACACCTCGGCCGACGGAGAAACCACCGCACTGGATGCCTTGATGGTGATTAATGAATTGAATCGCATGAGCGATGCCGGTGGTGAACCCTTGCTGGGTAGTTTCGTCGATGTCAACCGCGATGAGAACGTCACCGCGTTGGATGCGTTGTTGGTAATCAATCACCTGAATCGCACGCAAGCCGTAGGCAACGCGGAAGGTGAGGCGATCGCTCCGCAAGCCTCGTTTGTTGGCAATCCTGATCGCGGCCTAACCGACGACGATGTCGATCAGGTCTTCGCCGATCAGCCGACAATGGGGGTCGGTGAAAATGTTGATTTGGTGCCCGTCGCGGATACGGTCTCCATGCCTGCTCAGGCCGCAGTTGTCGATGAAGTGATGGACGACTTGGGCGACGACGAAGCCTTGCCGCTTGTTCTCGAGGTTGAGCTTTTGGCGGGTTTGACGTTCTAACGACCAGCGGTCATCTGTTTCCGATCGCGACACGGTCTTGAACGAGGCCGTGTGGTTCGGATCGCTTTTTGATTGCAGCGACGGTGGTTGTCGGTACGGCGAACGACGTCGCCTGATGAAACAGTTGAGACAACTGTTCTACAATAGGGCAGTTGCGGCAAATGTTTGACGCTGGTGAGTTGAGAGTAGAACAATTGTCCCCAATTGTTCTGCGTGTGGAGAGAACTTCGCGGGCGATGTCTTCGCCAGCTCAAGTTGGCCGTCGTCTGCGGCTGAGTAACGTGTCGCCGGCGAAGTCGCGTTGGTTCGTTTCTTCCCACGCGTCGCGAAAATTAGCCCAATAGCGACAGCACATTTCTTGGGTTTTGATTCGCCAACGACAGAACATTGGTTCCGGATTGCACCAAGATCTGGGCTCGTGTGAGGTTGGCGGATTCTTGAGCGAAGTCGGCGTCGCGGATGGAGCTTTCCGCTTCTTGCAAATTGGCTTTGGTTTCGTTCAGCGAAATGAGGCTGCTTTCCAGCGTCGTGCTTTGAAACGATCCGAGTCGCCCTCGCATGCCGACGACTTTGCCGATGACTTCGTCGATCACCTCGATCGCGCCTCGCGGATCATTCTCGAGCGATTTGGCTTGTCCACTACCGAGTTCATATAGCCGGCCAGATGATCCGCCAAGTTGTCCGGTGGAAACGCTGCTGATCCCCAGCGTCGCGCGTTGGGTGCTGCTGACATCGGGGCCGATTTGGAAAGTGGCTCCCCCGCCGCTGATGCGAAAACTGAAATTGCTGCTACTGCCCTCTTCGACGGTCAAAGACAAATCGAGGGACGCGGTGTTGATGGAGAAGTGGTTGCCTTTGCCGCCCGCCTCGACCCCGTTGACTGTGGCTTGGATATCCGTTCCTTGCGCACGGGAAACGTTCAAATCATCTTCGAATTTCCCGTTTGCCCCTTCGCTTATCACGTCGACTTCAACCAACGCTTCGCTGCCGTAGTCTTCGCTGGAGAAGGTCAGCCCGTTATCCGTGCTGGCGACAACGCCGGTCGAATCACTGACCAAATTGACTGCTGCGGCGATCTGCAGATTGGTCGTACCAGATGAAAACTGAAACGTTTCGCTTCCTGAGCTGCCTTTCAACTCAAACACCAGATCATCATGAAGGGCGGGTTCAAAGTTGCTGTTGATGGAGTTGAAGTCATCAGCGGTCAAATCAAGTCGTTGTGCCACGCCACTGGCTTCGTTGCCTTCGGAATCGTAGACGGTGGCTTCCAGCTCAACCCCATCGCCGAAACTGGAGAGGTCATTGATGCGTTGAGCGATGTTCAAGAAGGCTTTTTCTTCTTCGTCGGTTCCCAGGTCAACAGTGACGGTGTTGGTTTGTTCGTCGTAGCTGACCGCCGTCGCGGCCTGGTCAGAATCTGTGTACTGAATCGCAATGTTGCCGCCGTCGCTGCGGCTGACTTCGAGGCTTTTATGAACTGCTTTGGGAGTGACGGTTTGTTGCGTGAACTGGTAGGTGAGACCAACCGCTTCAGCTTCGATGCCCGGAAGACTGTTGATTGCCGAAGCACTCAGGGAAATTGAGTGAGGGTGGTCGAATGAGTCGTAGGTCAGCAGCAGATCGCCGTCGGTGATCGAGGCCGCCGGAAAATTGTTGAAGTTGCCGTCGTCAACGAAGCTGACTGTGTCGAATTCGCCCGTGATCCAAATGCCGCTGGTGGGAGAAACGGCATGGTAATACTTGTTGACCGCCAACTCGGTGCTCGCGGCTGCGTTCGCATTCAGTGGCGGGTCAAAAGCGGCGCCGCCTAGATCAACGCTGGCTTGGCTCGCGGCAGATTGCACATTGACTTCCACATCGAGGTTGCCGGTGGCCCCGAGGTTTGCCTGCTCAATCGTGAAATCTTTCACGCCGGGAACGGAGCCGAGGTTACTGATGAAGTCCTGCGAACCGTCCAGCAGCTTGCGACCTTGAAAGGTGGTTGTTTGCGAGATGCGATTGATCGCTTCTAAAGACGAGTCAATTTGCAACTGATTGGCGGAAATTTCTTCTTTGGAGAGTCCGCCGGTGTTGGCCGCTTCGACGAACAAGCCGCGTACTTCGCTGAGTAGATTGCTGACTTGCCCCAATGCATTGTCGGCGGTGCTGATGATTTGGCTTGCACGCGTCGTGTTGCTGATCGCTTTTGTCAGTCCCGTGATTTCGCTGCGAAGGGCTTCACTGGCCAGCAACCCGGCCGGATCATCGGAACCCGCGTTGATCCGTAAACCCGTCG